>RYWP01000090.1 GCA_003979135.1 Alistipes sp. | reverse complement strand
ATGTGTAGCTTCGAATAAAGAAATGAATATAAAGAAGATACTGCATTTTTTCACCGACACGATTTTCCGGCTTGACCTGCGCGAGTGGCACAATCCCGTGGCGCGGTGGTTCGTGCGGCAGTACCGGTTGTGGTTCTACACGGCCCGCGGTCTGGTCGGACACGGCACGATGATCCGTTCGGCCGCGCTCACCTATTATACGTTGATGTCGCTCGTGCCCATCATTGCCGTGGTCTTCGCCATCGTCAAAGGGTTCGGGCTGGCCGACCGGTTGATCGACAACCTCTACGGGCTTTTTCCGCAGAATCCCGAAATCATCGACTACGTAGTGGGGTTCGCCGAGCGGGCGCTCGCCCGTACACAGGGCGGCATCGTCGCCGCCGTGGCCCTGCTGACCCTGTTCTGGGCCGTCATCAAGGTTTTCAGCTCCATCGAAAACGCATTCAACAACATCTGGGAGGTCAAGTCCGAACGCAGCATCGCCCGCCAATACACCGACTATATCGCCGTGGTGTTGATCGTACCGATTCTTTGGATCGTGGCCAACGCC
Source organism: Alistipes sp. (assembly GCA_003979135.1). Classification (GTDB taxonomy): domain Bacteria; phylum Bacteroidota; class Bacteroidia; order Bacteroidales; family Rikenellaceae; genus Alistipes. Next base: position 4,549 of record RYWP01000090.1, on the reverse strand, counting down.
GTGGGCAACTATGCGCAGGAGCTGTTCGGAGAGGAAGGCCGCTGGTATTACATGATTCTTCTGCGTCTCGCATCGCTGCTGGTATTCTGGGTGATGTTCACGCTGCTCTACCTCATCATCCCTAACGCGAAGGTACGCTTCGGCAGCGCATTGATGGCCGGCATCGTCGCCGGTTCGTTTTTTCTCTTTTTCCAGTGGGGCTATGTCTATCTGCAGCGATGGATGACCTCCTACAACGCCATCTACGGCAGTTTCGTCGCGCTGCCGCTGTTGCTCATCTGGTTGCAGACATCATGGCAGATCTTCCTGTTCGGCGGCGAGCTGTCGTTCGCCTATCAGAATATCGCCCGTTTCGGCGAAGAACGCGAATCGCTGCTCGTCAGCTACGACCAGCGGCGCAAGATCCTGCTGGCCACGATGGTCCTCATCGTCCGGAATTTCCGCGACAAAGGCGGCGCCTATCCGGCGGATGCTGTCCGCGATCGGCTCGGGTTGCCCACACGCATCGTGAACGACGTGTTGTTCCAGTTGGTGCAGGCGGGGCAGTTGATTGCCGTGCGCAGCGATGACGACGACCGCGAAGTAGCCTATACGCCGGCACACGACATAGCGCAGCTGACCGTCTACGGCATACTCGAAGCGGTGGAACATTGCGGACAGATGCGCTTCGACTTCACCGCGACACCCGACTTGGCACGGGTCGACTGCGAGCTGGAGCGGTTGAAGGAAGGCGCCCGTGAATCGCGCGAAAACATATCGCTGACGGATTTATTATAGCTGCGCCCGACGCATTCGGATATTTCAAAAAAACTCAAACGAAAAATAATCCTATGGACGTAAAAATCGCTGCAGACTGGAAAGAACTGTTGGCTCCCGAATTCGAGAAACCCTATTTCGAGCAGCTCGTGCGGTTCGTCCGCGGAGAGTATGCCGCACGGCGTGTCTTTCCGCGCGGCAGCAATATCTTTCGGGCTTTCGACAAATGCCCGTTCGAGCGGTTGAAGGTCGTCATCATCGGCCAAGACCCCTATCACGGCCCCGGACAGGCCAACGGACTCTGTTTTTCGGTCGGCGACGGGGTGCCGTTCCCGCCGTCGTTGCAGAATATCTTCCAAGAGGTGCACGACGACATCGGTACGCCGGTTCCGCCGACGGGCAACCTCGACCGCTGGGCCGAGCAGGGCGTGCTGCTGCTCAACGCCGTTCTGACCGTGCGGGCCCACGAGGCCGCCTCCCATGCCGGACAAGGTTGGGAGACCTTCACCGATGCCGTCGTGCGCGCCATCGCCGAACGCAAAGCGGGTATCGTCTACATGCTGTGGGGATCGTATGCCCAGCGCAAAGGCGCCATCGCCGATCCGCAGCGCAACTGCATTCTGAAAGCCGTCCATCCGTCGCCGCTCTCGGCCTATCGCGGATTTTTCGGCTGCCGCCACTTCTCGCAGGCCAACGACTATCTGAAAAGCATCGGCAAGGAGCCCATCGTGTGGTGATGCGGCCGGCGGAGCTCAAATATCGTCGGAAAGAACAACGGGAAGGTTCACATGCCGACAAAAATCCGGTGTTGTTTCGCAAGACCTCGCAATCCGTGCCGGTTAATAAAAAAATTTTCGTATCTTCGCGACTGCGAAAAACCAAAAAACACTATAATCATGACTATCACTGCTGCTGACATCAAAATCGGCATGTGCATCGAAATGGACGGCAAGACCTTCTTGGTGGTCGATTTCCAGCACTGCAAACCGGGCAAAGGCCCCGCATTCGTCCGTTCGAAGCTCAAGAACCTCGAGAACGGCCGCGTACTCGAAAACACCTTTTCGTCGGTGAGCCAGAAAATCGAGCAGGTGCGCGTAGAACGCCGCCCCTACCAGTTCACCTACGAGGACGATCTCGGTGCGCACTTCATGCACACGGAGACCTTCGAGGAGATCAACATCGACAAGAACCTCATCAACAACTACGATCTGATTACCGACGGTCAGGTGGTCGAGGTGATGTTCCACACCGAGAAAGAGACCGTTCTGTCGGCCGAACTTCCGCCGATCGTCGACATGGAGGTGATCTACACCGAGCCGGGCATCAAGGGCGATACGGCATCGACCAACTCGCTAAAACCCGCCACAGTGAACTCGGCGACGGCCCAAGACGGCGCAATGATTCGCGTGCCGCTGTTCATCAACACGGGCGACAAAATCCGCGTCGACACCCGCACCCGCGAATACTACGAGCGCATCAAATAGCCGCTTTTGAAAGCGGTTCCCTATGCGGTGGAGCGTTGGTTGTGCTTAGTCAGGCGCTCTCAACCAACCCCTATCAAAAAGGAAGCGAAGGCAAAACACCTTCGCTTCCTTTTATTTTCGGACGAATGCCCCTTACTCGGATTACCGCCTTACCGAAACTTTCTGCAGCGGAGTGTTGTCCACCGTCACAGGACGTCCCGACGACAAGACCTCCAACAACACCTCGTTGACGCGCATATCCTCCAACAGCCGACCGTTAGGACGATCGATTTCCGCGTAATTCTTGAACACATAATCGTTATAGGCCATCCGGTAGATACGACCCTCCTGCAACTGCGGGAAAAGCACGTCGACAGCGTTGTCATCGGCATCGGTCACGATCGTATAGGGGGTCGTCGCAACCAAATCGATGCGATGCGCCTCTTTGAGATTGCACGTGTCGTTGTATTTCGCCATAATGATGCGTCGCAGCGCCTCGGGCGTCATCCGCGACACGGCGACCGTCGAATTGAACGGTTCCAGCGCATAGATTTTCGCTCGGCTCACGTCGCCTGCCGGAATCGTATCGACCCGCACGCCACCGCGATGATAGAATCCGATTTCGGATTTCGTCGCTGCCGCGATGCTGCGGGCCATCCATCCGGCAAGACCCAATGGACCTGCTCCGTTCGTGAATCGCCCCGCCGGCCGGTTGAGTTCGGGATTGGCATTGTAGGCCAAAACCTCACGGGCATACGGTTCGGCTGCTTCGTATACCGACAAATCGACCAGCCGGAACGAGCAGTCGACGACTTTCCGTCCGCGCATCCGGATGACGGTCACGCCGACGTTGTTCAGATTCTTGCCCGTCTGGGTCAGCTGCGTGCCGCCGACCACCGAGTTGCGGATTTCGTGCGTGTGGCCGCCGATCACGACATCATAAAGGAGATGACAGCCATCAGCACGATTCTCGGAGGCCGCAGAACCGTCCACATGCTCTCCACGGACGTAAGCACTATGCGCAGCCTTTAATAAAAATTCTTCGTCACGGTCGTCTCCCATGTGCGATACGAGTACCAGCACATCGACCTGCGGACGCAGTTCTTCACCGTACATCTGCGCCATCGCCTGCGGATCGGGAAATTCCAGCCCCGCGAAACTCGACGCATGGCCCGCCGGATGGCCGGGCCCTTCGTAGTTGGTCACGACCCCGACTACTCCGATGCGGATTCCGTCGCGTTCCAGAATCGTGTAATGCGGCAGCTGCGGGAAGGTGCAGGTGTCGCTCCGGACGTTGGCGCACACCACCGCAAACTCCATGCTGTCGACGATGCGGCCCAGAAAGGCTTGGCCGTGGTCGAACTCGTGGTTGCCGAGGGTCGCCGCATCGTACCCCAGTCGGTTCATCAGCCGGATAATGGGCATCCCGGGGGTCTGCGCCCGGTCGACATAGGGGTTGCCCGTCCAGCGGTCGCCTGCATCGAGCAGCACGACATTCGCCACCGTGTCGCGGCATGCTTCGACGGCCGCAGCCAACTGCGGAAAACGGTCGATTTGCGCATGGATGTCGTTGGTCGAAAGCAACACAAGCGTGCGTTCGCGCGGCGCACAAGCCACGGCAGCAAACACGAACGCGAGCGTCGCCGACCGGAAAAAGAGTTTCTTCATGGGTTTTCGCAATTTATCGAAGTATTTCATTCTCCTCCACATCGTCCGCCGCCGTAATCGGACGGACGACCTTGCAGGGATTTCCGACAGCCAGCACGCCGGAGGGAATATCCTTGACGACCACACTGCCCGCTCCGATTACACTGCCGTCGCCGATCGTCACCCCGGGCAGGACGACCACGTTGCCGCCGAGCCACACGTCGCTGCCGATCGTCACGGGCGCCGAACGCATGATGCCCCCATTCCGCTGCTGCGGATTCAACGCATGGATGATCGTATAGATGCTGCAATTCGGGCCGATGAAAACATTGTCGCCGATCGTCACCTCGCCCTCATCGAGTATCGTGACGTTGTAATTGCATATCAGATTCTTGCCCGCACGGATATTCGTTCCGAAATCGCAATGGAACGGACTGTGGATGACGAACGGTTCCCCCCACATTGGGCAACAGCCGCCGGATCGCCTCGTTCCGGCCCTGCCGGTCGGAGGGCAGCAGGCTGTTGAGTTCGAAGCAGCGCTGCTCGCACCGGAGCAACGCCTCGCCGATCGCATCTCCGAACCCGTCGTGCCAAACTCCGGAACGCATTTTTTCGAGTTGATCCATTTTCCCCTACAATTCGGTTTTCATTTGTCAAAATTACAAATAATTCCTATCTTTACC
>RYWP01000089.1 GCA_003979135.1 Alistipes sp. | reverse complement strand
GTTTAGGGTTTGAATTTATGCGGAAAAATGAAAAATCAGCGGATAATCACTGTGTTGATTAATCGAATTCCCGATTCGCGGTTGATGGCGTCGCGCAGCGCATCGCGTTGGTAGAACAATTCCGAACGCATCACGCTCGACTGGATACGGACATAGAGCACGTGTCGTTCCAATCGCAACTCGGTCGTCAGGTCGGCGGCGCGGTCGCCTACGATGGCCCGCCATGTGTCGGGTAGTCTGCCTTCGGCGACTTTGGCGGCGACGTAGGGGCGTTTGAAAAATTCGTCGAGCAGGTCGCCCATCAGCATGGTTTTCGTGCGTCTCATGGTTCCGGTGCGGTAGGTCGGTCGGTTTTTTCGCCGTTTTCGGCGGTGACGTTTCCGGTTGCGGTGCGGTCGGTCTCCGGAACGTCGGCTTCTTCTGAGGATTCGATGTTTTCGGGGGTGTCGGCCTTTTCTACGGCATCGATCTCCTCGGGTACTGCAGCGTGTTCGACCGTAATGCGACCGTCCTGTACGCTGAAAAGCGCATAACGGTCGCATGCCTTGTCGAGAATGGCTTGCAGGCGGGTCGGATTGCAGTCGGTGATGAGGATTTGTCCGAAATCGTCGCCCGTCACTAACCGGATGAGCCGTTCGACCCGCGAGGCGTCGAGTTTGTCGAACAAGTCGTCGAGCAGCAACAGCGGTTTTTCCGCTTTTTCATCGGCGATGATGCGGTACTGGGCCAGTTTGAGCGCAATCAGAAACGATTTCTGTTGCCCTTGCGAGCCGTATTTGCGCAATGGATAGTCGGCAATGCGTAGCACCAAGTCATCGCGGTGGATGCCGGCGGTCGTAAATTCATTGACGAGATCTTTCTGGCGGGCTGCCTGCAGAATCTCGTCGAACGGGCGGTCGTTCAGTTCCGATTTGTAGTGCAGGGCGACCTGTTCGCGGTCGCCCGAGAGGGTGCGATAGAATGATTCGACCAGGGGTTGCAGCCGTTCGACGAATGTACGGCGCCGCTCGTGAATGATTGTGCCGTGGTCGACCAGCTGTCGGTCGTAGATGGCGAGCATCGTCTCGTCTAGTTGCATCTTCAGCAGACGGTTGCGTTCCGCCAGCACGGCATTGTAGCGCATCAACGCATGAAGATAGCCCTTGTCCAGCTGCGAGATGCAGGCGTTGAGGTATCGACGCCGTTCGTCCGCCGCATCGCTGATGAGCACGCCGTCCGCCGGCGACACGATGACCGCGGGAATCAGTCCCACGTGGTCGGCCAGCCGGTCATATTCCTTGCCGTTGCGTTTCAGCACTTTACCGCCTTTGCGCATGCACGAGCAGACGACCTGCTCATTTCGTCCCGCATCCGAGACGTACTGTCCCTCGATGAGGAAAAAATCGGCCCCGTGGCGGATGCTCTGTCCGTCGGTCATCTGGAGCGACGATTTGCACATCGAGAGGTAGTAGACCGCATCGACGACATTGGTTTTGCCGGCACCGTTGTCGCCCACCAAGCAGTTCACTCCCGCACACAGCGCGAGTTCCTCTTGTGCGATGTTTTTGAAGTCGAGCAACGCTATTTTTTTGAGACGCATGGGGCGAAACAGGGTCGTTAGTGTGGTCAAAGATACGAAAAATCCCGACAGGACGTTGTATTTCGGGAATAGTTTTGTATCTTTGCCCGAATTCCGTCCGTGCGGAGGTGTCGGAGGTGCCTCGCATCCGACCGGAACGTCAAAGTTGATAAAACGTAAAATCTGATATAAAAATGGCAAAACAGCAAGCTGCCGAGCAGCAGGAGACTCTCGGCCAAGCAATGAACAGAACCGAACTCTTCTTGGAGAACAACGGGCGCAAGATGTCGTATGTGCTTCTCGCGCTGTTGGTTGTCGGTCTATTGATCTACGGTTACCGTGCGCTTATCATGCAGCCGCGAGCCGAGAAAGCCGCCGAGATGATCGCGCAGGCGCAGGAACGTTTCGAGTCCGAGACGCCCGACTACGTGCTGGCGCTCGAAGGCGATGCGAACGGTGCCGGTTTCCTCGAAGTCATCGACCAGTACGGCTCCACGCCGTCGGGCAATTTGGCCAAACACTACGCCGGTATCTGCTACCTGCAAACGGGCGATCTGGAGCAGGCTGCCGCTTATCTGGCGAAATATTCGACCGTGAAAGGACTCCCGGGTGCATTGATTAATGCGCAGAATTATGGTTTGCAGGGAGATGTCGCTGTCGAGCAGGGCGATTATGCACGTGCCGTGAAGTTCTACGATAAGGCCGTGAAAGCCGCCGACAACAATCTGACCGCTCCGATGTATCTGCGCAAGGCCGGTTTGGCTGCTCGCGCGACGGGCGATTCGAAAAAGGCCAATGCTTGTTTCGAACGGATTCTGACGGAATACCCCGCTTCGATGGATGCCCGCGAGGCCGAAAAACTGCTCGGCACCGTACGGTAATCCCGAATCGTCGGAAATCCGAATAGCACGATAACGAATGGCAACGAAAAACCATAATCTTTCGACGTTCGACACGCCGCTTCCCTCGGCCGAGGAGATGCGGTTCGGCATCGTCGTGGCCGAGTGGAACCGCGAAGTGACCGAAGCATTGCTCGAAGGGGCTGTCCGCACGCTCCGCAATGCCGGTTGTCCCGACATGAACATCCAAATCAAGTATGTTCCGGGGGCGTTCGAACTCACGCTCGGCGCGCAGTTCTTCGCCGAATACACCGATGTGGATGCCGTGATCGTTTTGGGATGCGTCGTGCAGGGGGATACGCGCCATTTCGACTTCATCTGTCAGGGCGTGACGCAGGGTGTGACACAATTGCAGATTCACTGGAACATGCCCATTGCGTTCGGCGTACTGACCGTCGATGATATGCAGCAGGCGCTCGACCGTTGCGGCGGGCGTTTGGGCAACAAGGGTGATGAAGCCGCAGCGGCGGCCATTCAGATGGTTAAGCTGCAAATCGACATGGAAGCCCTTTCGCCTAACCACGAACCCGATCGTCGGACGATCAATTAGACCACGAGGGTCGGCGGAAAAATTTAAGGAGCGTCGCAAACGAATGCGGCGCTCCTTTTTTATGAGCTATCGATTCATCGGGGCTTGGGCGGTTTCGCACAAATCCCGATAGTATTTCATATATTGCGTGCGTTGGTAAACGTCGTCTGCCGCGTGGCCGTAGTCCATTCTTCCGCGGAACTCTTCGATCGAAGTGAATCCATGACGGTCGGCCCATGCGTCGATGAATGCGCCGATTGTGTCAATGACCGGATAGCCGTAAAGATGGATGGCCGTGCAAATTTGTACGGCCCGTGCGCCGCACAGCAGGGCTTTGACAGCCGCGTTGCCGTCGTGCACGCCGGTCGAAACGGCGATGTCCAGTTGCGGTACGGCGGTGGTGCAGAGGGCTACGGTCCGCAAAACGTTTCGGAGTTCCGACGAGTGGCTGTACGGTGAGCCGACGGAGAATGCAAGTCGCTCGATGTCGATGTCGGGTTCGAAGAACCGGTTGAAAAGCACTGCGCCACGCGCTCCGCGGCCCACCAGCGCATCGGCTACGGCCAGTACGTTGGTCAGCCGTTGGGGCAGTTTGACGGCGACGGGAATAGCGACGGCTTCGGCAACCTTGCAAACTGTGTCGGCATAGGTGCGTTCCAGTTCCGAGGCCGTCAGGTGATGGTCGGTCGGTTGCAGAAAGATGTTCAGTTCCAGTGCCGATGCGCCTGCCCGTTCCATCGCTGCGGCATAGTCGGCCCATCCGTCCGAACCGGCGATGCAGTTGATGCTGGCGATGACAGGTACAGCGGTTTCGCCGCTCTTTCCGGACTTGTAGGCCGCTTCGATGAGTTGCAGATGACGTGCGAGGTGTTCGTCGCCGAGGTAGCGCTCGAGGTATTCGCCGGCATCGCCCATGCCTGCGTCGGGCGATGCGCACGAGAGTGCGGCGGCATGCCGGACGATCTCCTCTTCGAAGATGGATTTGATGACGACGGCACCGGCTCCGTGATGGATGCACCGTGCGATGTGTTCCGCATCGGCCGTGTAAGGCGAACTGGCCACGATGACGGGCGACCGGAGTTCCAGACCGAGATAAGTGGTTTTCATGGCAGGGATGTTTTCCTTGCTCCGTGTCGATTATCGTGCCAGTTTTTTATTCACTGGCATGGGTACGAGCATTTTAAAAAAGGGGAGCACGGAATACGTGCTCCCCGAATAAAATCGCTGCGGACCGAATGATTCGTGCCGGTTAATAAGATTCTTCGACGAAATGGATATCGATCTGCCGTTGGAACAACTCCTGCAACGATAGTGACGTCTCGGTCGAGGCGACCCCCTGAATGCGCAGAATCCCGTTGAAGATGGTGTGCATCAGATGCTCGTTGTCCACGCAATACATCTTTACCAAGATGTTGCCGTTGCCCGTGATGAAGTGGCATTCGACGATTTCGGGGATCTCTTTCAGCAGTTCAACCGTCTTCTGAAGCAGTTGCGGGTCTTTCATCGTGATGCGGATGTGCGCGCAGACGTCGAAGCCCAGCATCTTGGGGTCGACGATCATCCGGCTGCCCAGAATCACTTTCGCCTCTTCGAGCTTGCGGATGCGTTGATGGATGGCCGCACCCGAAATGCCGCATGCACGGGCGATTTCGAGAAACGGCATTCGCGCGTTGCCGATCAGGAACCGCAGGATTTTGCGGTCGATTGCGTCGAGATTCGCCTTAGCCATCGTTCGTCGTCTATTTCAGTACGTTCAGTTCCTTACCTACCTTGATGAATGCCTCGATGCAGCGGTCGAGTTGTTCGACGGTATGGCCTGCCGACACCTGCACGCGGATACGGGCCTGTCCTTTCGGCACGACGGGGTAGTAGAATCCCGTGACGAAGACCCCTTCGTCCTGCAAGCGGGCGGCGAAATCCTGCGACAGTTTTGCATCGTAGAGCATCACAGCGCAGATAGCCGATTGGGTGGGTTTGATATCGAATCCTGCGGCCATCATCTTCGTGCGGAAATGTTCGACGTTGGCGACCAGCCGGTCGTGGATTTCGTCGCTTTCACCCAGCATCTTGAACAACTCGATGCCGGCACCCACGACAGCGGGGGGCAGCGAGTTGGAGAACAGATAGGGGCGCGAACGTTGGCGCAGCATGTCGATGATCTCCTTGCGGCCGGTCGTGAAACCGCCCACGGCAC
>RYWP01000088.1 GCA_003979135.1 Alistipes sp. | reverse complement strand
TGATTACATAGAATTTCGGCTTCACTGCGTATCCGTCCAAATGGTTCAGCAGATGATTATAGGCAATCGTGGACAGGTCGCTGAATTTGAAATCGTAAATAATAAGTACACAATAAATGTAATGGAAAGCAAACTGACATTCGGATGATAATAGTTGGACTATTGCTGACAAGAAACTGTTACAGATGCATTATGCCGTCCTAACCTTGTTCGACTATCAAGAACCTGTAGCGACCTTTGCCCCGGACAACGAAAACGACCGACGCAAGGCACGAGTGTGGAGGAGAAACCGTTAAAGAGACGACACTAGCACACAACCGTAGTGTAAAACTACTTAACAGTTGGTATAAAATACAAAACTGCAAGCATTTATTCCACTGTTTTAGCCAGACGAACAATATTGTAGCATCTTGTATACGTCGTGTTTTCTATCCGTTTATAAGCAATTAAACAGAAACACAGATGCAGGAGTCCCCTACGGCGATTTTTTCATTTTAACTAAAATCGCTATATTTGCACAAACAAGTGATTCATGCAGGCCGATTATACATTGAGATTCATTTTCAGAATGATCCATTACTCAAATTTGGAATTCATTCTGGAACATGGCTTGCATACTAGAAATAGTCCGGCATGCGACCCGAACTACATCAATATCGGAGATGTCCAACTGATTGAACAACGGCAAAATTTTCATGTTGGAATCAACCCTCCGGGCGGTGATTTGGGAGACTATATACCCTTTTATTTCGGAGGTCACTCTCCGATGTTATTGAATATCAAAACCGGATATAGAGGTATTCAACAAAGACCGCAAGACGAACTGATTTATATCGTTTGTCGGATCAGTGAAATTGTTTCTCAATGTCCGGAGTGGTGCTTTACCGATGGACATGTCAAAAATAACATTACGGAGTTTTACAACAATGTAACAGATTTAATCCATGTCGATTGGAATATTGTCAAAAGCCAAATTTGGAAAAATGACGAAAACGACATGGATCGAATGCGTAAAAAGCAGGCCGAATTTTTGATCAAACATTACGTTCCTGTTTCATGTATAGCCGGAATCATTGTCAAAACAATGGAACGTGAAACATACGTAAAAGCCCTATTGGAACGTTTGAATTTACCTATAAAGGTACATGTTGATAGTGATAACAAATACTTTTATCCATGATACACTACGTAACAGGCAATTTGTTGGCAGCTTCGGACGAAGCTTTAGTCAATACCGTTAATACCGTTGGCATTATGGGTAAAGGGATTGCTTTGCAATTCAAAGATACATATCCCAACAATTTCCAAGCATATCAGCAAGCATGCAAAGACGGCACGATCATTCCGGGCAAATTGCTGGTAACGAAAGAAGCAACTCTTTCGTCTAAACCAAAATGGATCATTAATTTTCCGACGAAAAAGGATTGGAAACACCGTTCCAAATACGAATACATCGAAGAAGGGCTTAAGGATTTAGTCCGAGTTATCCGCCAATATCAGATTAAGAGTATTGCCATTCCTCCCCTCGGATGCGGCAATGGAGGATTAGACTGGGCGCAGGTAAAAACTCTGATGGAAAAATACCTCGGCACGTTGGAGATCGATGTGCATATTTACCAGCCGAACGAAGCTGTCAGCGAATTGTTAAAACGAGAAACCAATCATAAAGAAGCAAAACTGACTCCAGCCAGAGCCTTGTTGCTATATGCGTTATTCTACTACGAATCTTTGGGGGAAAACAGCAGTTTATTCGTTGCAAACAAATTAGCCTACTTCATGCAGCTTCTCGGTGAACCATCGTTCGGGAAGTTGAACTTCGCTGCAGCTCATTATGGGCCTTATTGCCCGCAAGTAGGACATATTCTCCATGATGTGAATGGAAAATACCTCAAAGGGCTTGAGCAAATGAATATCGGTGCTTTCGATGCGTTAGAATTGCAATACAGCACCATGAAAGAAGTCAGCGAGTACGTAAAAACCAAGTTGAAACCAGAACAAATTGCACGACTGAAACAGTTGATCAAATTGATAACAGGATTTCAATCGGCATTGTCTCTCGAAGTACTTGCCTCGGTAGCTTATGTCCGAAAAGAAAATCCTTGTATTGATTTGAATCAAACCATCACAAAAATACAGGAATGGTCTCCCCGCAAAAAACATCTGTTCAAAGAAAAGTATATACAAATTGCCTACACTTATTTGGATGCTTTTTCGCAAGGAAAAGATGAGCTTTTTAGGACATGCTAAATGCATCGTAGATTCTCCCAAAATACATTTTTTATTGGGAAATCTTATAAGAATGTATATCTTTGCATTGTAGTAAACTAAACGAGCAGACACTTGGCTGACAATAGCTTGACTATTGCCGACAAGAAACCGTTACAAAAGCGTTACTACGCGGCTATTGACATATTTACAACCTTGATAATAAGGATTTTGGAGAACAAGTTCACGAATCGTATTCTCCACATCTCGAAGATTGCGACGGCAGAACGTATATGTTCTGCTGTTTTTTTGTCGGCCCTTCTCCGGAAAAATAGCTTTCCCGTCCTTGTGCCGCCAAAAACATCGCTGCGCTCATCGCAATCTTTTCCACCTCACAAACGCCATTCTCACAAAAGCATGAGTTACGGGGCGAAAAACATTCGATTTTATAGGCCGTCCCGCGAGTGCTTCGCAATTCGAATCCCGTATTAATCGGAAATGCGCCAGACTGCAGACAAATGTTTGCAGTCTTTTTTGTATTTGTGCGAAAGCAGAATCCCCCAAACAGAACCGGACTCAAACGAGAGCCCGCAACGCATGGTGCGGCGGGAGTTTCCGGACACCGAATGCGTTAAGCACAAAGGACGCGTAAACAGAATAGGGTAAAACGCGAAATAGGGCGGCAGGCGCCAATCCAAAGCAGACGAAGCCTTGCGCGCCGCCGTCAGAGCCGCTTCACGTCACTGACACCCAGATGCTTGTAGGAAGCGGCGAGCTCCTCGCCGCGGTCGGAAATGACCAGCAGTTTGTCACCGATGAGCAGCTCGGTTTTGCCCTGCGGCACGAAGTAATCGCCGTCGCGGCACACGAGCATGACCAGCGTATTCTCGGGCAGCGTGATCTCGCGGAGCGTCTGTCCGCGGCCGAGCATGCTTTCGTTGACCTCTACCTCCGTGAAGACCGACTTGACCTCCTCCTGCATGTTGACGCTGAAAGTCGACCCGCGCTCCTCGTAGGAAAGTCCCAGCAGATTGGCCATGCTGCTGACGGTGGTGCCCTGCACCAGGAGCGAAATGATGGTGGAGAGGAACACGACGTTGAAAAGCAGGTCGGCATGTCCGATCCCGGCCACCATGGGATAGAGCGCAAAGAGAATGGGCACGGCGCCGCGCAGCCCCACCCACGAAACATAAAGCCGCGCCTTGAGCGAGAAGCCGCGGAAAGGAGCCAGGCATGCGAAGACCGAAACGGGCCGCGCGACCAGAATCATGAAAGCCCCGACCAGCAGACCGAGGATCAGCACTTCGGGCTGCAAGAGCTCGTCGCTGTTGACGAAAAGGCCCAGCGTGAGGAACATCACGATCTGCATAAGCCATGTGAAACCGTCGAAAAAGATGGTCATGGGCTGTTTCTGCGTCAGGCGGTGGTTGCCGACAACGAGTCCAGCGAGGTAGACGGCGAGATAACCGTTGCCGCGGACCAGATCGGTGAAAGCGAATGCAAAGAAGATGAAAGCCAGCAGCAGCACCGAATAGAGCGACTTGTTGGCCAGGTTGATTCCGTTGATGGTGAAGACGGCGAGCCGGCCGATAAGATAGCCGGACAAGGCGCCGACGACCATCTGCACGATGAAGAAAACGATACTCATGCCCACTCCCGTGTCGCCCGACGCACGCGACAGCATGCCGATAAGCAAGATGGTGAGCATGTAGGCCATGGGGTCGTTCGAACCGCTCTCGAGCTCGAGCAGCGGCCGCAGGTTCTCGCGCAAGCCCCGCTTCTTGCTTCGCAGGATGGAGAAGACCGACGCGGAGTCGGTGGACGACATGGTGGCGGCCAGCAGAAGCGCGGCGACGAACGGGATTTCAACCCCGACGAGCGGAGCGACCAGCCACACGAAGGTACCGAGGATCAGGGCCGTGATAACCACGCCCGCGGTGGCGAGCACGACGCCGGGGCCGATGACGGGGCGGATCTGCGAGAACTTGGTGTCCATACCGCCCGTAAAGAGGATGATGCACAGCGACGTCATGCCCAGGAACCGGGTCATGTCGACCGACCGGAACGAAATGAAATCCAGTCCGAAAAGCATGCCGACTCCGAGGAACAGCAACAGGGCCGGCGCTCCGAACCGATAGGCGGCCTTGCCGGCGATCACGGCCACGAAGAGCAGCAACGCTCCGACCAGCACGATATGTTCACTTGTAAAGTCGATCATCTGCATCCAATCACAATCAAAAAATCAAAATTCACGTAATCGGGAAATGCCTCGCCGCGGCTGCCCCGCGGGTTCCGATTCCGAAACAACCGGTTCGGCCCTACTGCGGTATGAATATATAGGTGATCGTACCGCGCTGGCGGGCCGGAGCCGAGGTGTCGATGTTGAAAAGCGAGGCTCGGGCCGCCCCGAGCGCCTCTTCGCGCATGCAGGCGTCGCCGCCCGACACGACATGGGCCGACACGACCTCGCCCGAACGGTTGACGGCGATCTCAACCTCCACGTCGCCGCCCCCCTCGCACCGGTAGGCCGGCACCTCCAGATGCCGCGACGTCCGCACCGGATCGGTCAGCGAAAACGACACCGTCACGCGGCCCTTGACCTTGCGGTCCTGCTGCTCGGAGCCCACCTCCGTGCCCGCCCGCTGCCGGATTGCCTGCTCCTCGGCCAGCCCCTGCTCGTAGGCCTCGCGGTTGGCCCGCAAGCGTTCGGCGGTCTCGGCGGCCGCATCGCTGAGCGCCGAGGTGTTGGTGCCGCGGTCGTCCTTCAGCTCTTCGTTGAGGGCGTTTTCGTTGGAGGCTGCGTTGCGGATGCTTTTCCAGTCGATGGGGTCCTCCTGCTGCTTGCGCTTCACCTCCTCCTCGAGCCGGTCGCGCTCCTTCTCCAACTCGGCAAGGGTCTGCAGGTCGATGTACATGCCCTGCGACGGAGCGCGGCGCCCGACGACGATCTTCGCCGACACGAACACGACCATCAGCACCAGGTAGGCG
>RYWP01000087.1 GCA_003979135.1 Alistipes sp. | reverse complement strand
TCCCGACTGCGGACTCTACTGCACGGCATTCGACATCGTAAGCCACGAGGGCGAATTTCCGGCTGTCTGTCCCTCGGAACGGGGTCCGGTGGCCGACTTCTTCCGCGACTCGGCCCACCGCTACATCGCGATTCCGTCGGCCAGCTGCATCCCGCGCCGCGTGCTGGACGATGTGGGCGGATTCCCCGAAGGAATGAAGATGGGAGGCGATCTCTACATGTGGATCAAAATCGCCCGCCGTTATCGGATCTGCTTCTCGCCCGAACGTCTCTGCCGCTATTCGCGCGTGGCGTCGAACCGCTCGTCGGCAATCTATACGCCCGAACGCACGGCCTACTCGTTCGAGACGCTCTACGACCCAACGGCCCCCGAAGCGGAACGCGAATTCATGGCCCGCGCAGCCCTCGGCAAGGCACTGGTACTCTCGGCCAAAGGCGGCACGGAAGATGCGGCACGTGCCATCCGGACGTTCGGCTACACGAAAGTCTATCGGCGCACACTGCGCAAGGTACAGCTGCTCAATCAGCTGCCCGTGAGTTGGCGCACGCCCCTGCTGAACTTCTACAATGCCGCGGCGTGGCGAGTAGCAAAGAAAGGATTGTAAAGGAAGCGCCGCAGACCGAGAGAAGCACAGAAACACGATTTCGTACGAACGAACGAATTTTTTTGTACCTTTGACTGTGTTTTGGATATTCCCGTTCGTAAAAACACCCGGGGCGAAGATAAAACAACCACGAATCGCACGAATAAAATGGAAAAGCAGTTCCGTTTCGACTACGAGCACTACGCGTCGCTCGCCGAACTCCCCGAAGCCGACCGTCAGCTGGTCGAAGCCGCACAGGAGGCCACGACCCATGCCCATGCGCCCTACTCGCACTTTCAGGTAGGGGCTGCAGCCCGTCTGCGAAGCGGCCGAATCCTGCACGGCAGCAACTTCGAAAGCGAGGTCTATCCGGCAGGTCTCTGTGCCGAACGTTCGCTGCTTTTCTATGCGCAGGCCAACTACGCCGACGATCCCATCGAAACGCTGGCCATCGCCTCGAACCCCTCCGAGCGGGAGTGTTACCCCTGTGGCCAATGCCGGCAGGTGATGGTCGACGTCGAACGGCGGCAAGGCTCGCCCATGCGGGTCATCATGAGCGGCAACGGTTCGGCCTCGGTCGTTCCGACAGCCACGGCGCTGCTGCCTTTTACGTTTATTTTGTGAGAGAGCTATTCGTGCACATGCTACCCACGGTGAATAGCAAGACGAGGGCTATTAATAAAAAACTGCCCACGGTCGCAAGCACTATGCACAGGTTTTAATAAAAATGTTCAACCCCGAAGATATTCTCTACGAAGACAACCACCTGTTGATCGTCAACAAGCACGGCGGCGACTTGGTGCAGCCCGACCCGTCGGGCGAAAGCGCGCTGGAAGACCAGATCAAGGCGTTTATCCGGCAGCGCGACAGCAAACCCGGCGAGGTGTTCCTCGGGGTCGTGCACCGCATCGACCGACCGGTGAGCGGCGCGGTGCTCTTCGCCAAGACATCGAAAGCCCTCGTGCGGCTGAACGAGATGATTCGTGAGGGGCATATCGGCAAACGCTACTGGGCGCTGGTCGAGCAGACCCCGAATCCGGAGGAGGGCGAGTTGACCCACTACATCCTGCGCGACGGGCGGACGAACCGTTCGCGCGCCTACGACACTCCGAAACCCGAAGCCAAAATAGCGAAACTGCGTTATCATACCTTGGGGGTTTCGACGCACTACACGCTGGTCGAAGTAGAGTTGCTGACAGGCCGCCACCACCAGATACGAACCCAACTCTCGAAAATCGGTTGTCCGATACGCGGCGATCTGAAATACGGTGCGAAACGATCGCTACCGAACGGCGGTATTTCACTCCATTCGCGCACCATCGCATTCGAACATCCGGTACGGCACGAACCCGTTGAAGTAACGGCACCGGTACCCGCGGGCGACAATCTATGGGCTTATTTCAACACGCAAGAGTGACATGCGCATCCTCGTACAACGGGTTCGGAAGGCGTCGGTCGCCATCGACGGCACAGTGCGGTCGCAAATCGGAGCAGGACTGCTGGTGCTGCTCGGCGTCGGGACGGACGACACAGACGAAGATCTCGAATATCTGGCCGGAAAGCTGGTACGGCTTCGGATTTTCGACGACGAAGCGGGCGTGATGAACCGCGATATCGTGCAGGCCAGCGGCGAAATCCTCGTCGTAAGCCAGTTCACGCTGATGGCCTCGACGCGTAAAGGTAACCGCCCGTCGTATATCCATGCGGCGCCCGAGGCGGTATCACGACCACTCTACGAACGGTTCGTGGCGCGCATCGCCGAACTGCTGGACCGAGCGGTTCCGACCGGCGAATTCGGTGCCGACATGCAGGTGGAATTGGTCAACGACGGTCCGGTCACCATCTGGATAGACAGCAAGGAACGATAAAACTCACGAAATAAAACGATAAACCATAACAACCGTATTCCCCGCAAAACAGAATATTAATAAAAATGAAAAATCGCACTTTGGAAGTCGTACTCAAAGGAGTGAAAGAGTACTTCATCATGACGGTCGGCATGTTTCTCTACTCGTTCGGCTGGGTCGGCTGCGTCATGCCCGCCCACGGAACGGGCGGCGGCGCGACGGGTCTGTCGCTGGTCATCGCCACGGCGCTGAACGAATGGCTCGGCATCTCGATACAGATCGGTACCATCGCCTTCATTATCAATGCCATCCTGCTCCTATTCGCGGGATTCATCGTAGGGTGGAATTTCGGCATCAAGACCGTCTACTGCGTGGCGATCATTTCGGTCGGGCTGAACTTCTGGAGCGCCGTACTGCCCGCCGGCGACTTCCTCCATCTCGAACGCATCCTCGCCGTCATCTTGGGCGGCATCCTCGCAGGCGTCGGCATCGCCATGTGCTTCTCGCAAGGCGGCTCGACCGGCGGCACCGACATCGTGGCGATGATTATCAACAAGTACCGCACGATCAGCTACGGCAAAATTCTAATCTATTCCGACTTCATCATCATCGCCTCGTCACTGCTCGTAGGCTACCATATCGACACGGTCATCTACGGCTACGTGATGACTGCCGTCGTGGGCTATACGGTCGACATGATTATGGCCGGCAACCAGCAATCGAGTCAAGTATTCATCGTCACGCGCGACTATGAGAAGATGGCTGACGCCATCGCCAACAACATCCATCGCGGCGTGACGCTCATCGATTCCGAGGGATGGTACTCGAAGCAGAGCTCGAAGATCGTCATGGTCGTCTGCCGCAAACGGGAGACGTCGATGGTGCTGAAATTCGTAAAGACGATCGACCCGCAAGCTTTCATGACCATCGGATCCGTGATGGGCGTCTACGGGTTAGGATTCCAGACCATACCCAAAGACTGACGCGCAATGCCGCAGCGATACGCCGACATCGTGCTGCCACTGGCGCAACCCGCCTACACATTCGCTGTACCCGACGGGATGACCGTCGCCGCAGGGCAGGCCGTCGCCGTGCAGTTCGGCCCGCGCAAGTTCTACACGGGCATCGTCTGGCAGGTGCATGACCGGCGCCCCGACTTCAAACGCATCAAACCGATTCACAAGATACTCTACGACCGGCCGCTGCTCTCCGAGGAACAACGGGCATTGTGGGATTGGATTGCCTCGTACTATCTCTGTTCCATCGGCGAGGTGATGCGCTGCGCCCTCCCGAATCTGATAAAACCCTCGGGCGACACGGAGGAGGAGTTGCTGCAAGACGAATACCGTCCCCGCACGGAGTGTTATGTGTCGCTCGCACCGGAACTCCACGATGCAGCCCGTCTCGACGAAGTATTCAAGCAGTTGACACGGCGGGCACCGAAACAGTACGAAGCATTGCTGGAAATCGCCGCTGGAGGAGACACCGGGCCCGAAGCGCATAACGTTGACGAAAATGTCGCAGCGACCGCCAAAAACAGCATCGCCACGGGCGAAATCGCCCGCCGATTGCTACGGGCCGACACGACCGTGCTGCACACGTTGGCCCACAAGGGATTCATCCGCGAAACGGAACATCTGCGCACGACCGAACGCGGCGGCGCCCGCTTCCGGTTGCCGGAACTGACGCCCCACCAAACTGAAGCGCTCGAACAGTTGCGCACCCAATATGCGGCGGGCAAGCAGACGGCGCTGCTCCACGGTATCACGGGTTCGGGCAAAACCGAAATCTACATCCATTTGATTGCTGAAACGCTTGCCCGCGAAGGCGACGTGCTGCTATTGGTGCCCGAAATCGCACTGACGGCTCAACTCATCGCCCGCATGGAACGCATTTTCGGCAGCCGCGTCACGGCCTATCACTCGAAACTGACCCCGCAACGCCGCACGGAAACCTATCTGCAACTCAATCGTTCGGAGGGCGGTGAGTTCGTCGTCGGGGCCCGTTCGGCGATCTTTCTGCCGCTGCGACGGCTGCAATTGGTCATCGTCGACGAGGAACACGACCCCAGCTACAAGCAGGCTGAACCGGCCCCCCGCTACAACGGCCGCGACTGTGCCGTGATGATGACCCGCATCTTCGGCTGCCGCACGCTGTTGGGCAGCGCGACACCCTCGCTGGAAACGTGGCTCAATGCGCACACGGAAAAATACGCGAATGCCGAGTTGACGGAACGCTACGGAACGGCCCGTCTGCCACGCATCATCATCTCGGACACACTGAGAGCAGCCCGCCGCGGCGAACGCAAAGGACGGTTCAACAAAATCCTTTTGGACAAAATCGAGGCAGCGCTCGCCCGCGGCGAACAGGCGATGCTTTTCCAAAACCGCCGCGGATTCTCGCCCTATGTCACCTGCACGGAATGCGGCTGGACGGCCCGCTGCCCTCACTGCAACGTGACGCTCACCTACCACCGCAACGGCGACCGGCTGGTCTGCCACTACTGCGGCCACACGGAGGGCGTACCGGCGAAATGCCCGTCGTGCAAAGTGACGGAGGTCGTGCCGATGGGCTTCGGCACGGAACAGATCGAACAGGAGATTGCCGCCCTCTTTCCCGAGGCGCGCGTCGCCCGCTTGGATCGAGACAACGCTACTTCGCAAAGGGTCTTTCAAAACATCATCGCCGACTTCGAAAGCCGCCGCACCGACATACTGGTCGGCACGCAGATGATTACCAAAGGTTTCGACTTCGACGGCGTCTCGGTAGTCGGCATCCTCAACGCCGACAACCTGCTGAACAATCCCGATTTCCGTGCTGCAGAACGGGCATTCCAGCTGATGATGCAGGTGGCCGGTCGCGCCGGTCGCCGCGACGACGGCGGCGAAGTGGTCATCCAGACGGCCGAACCCGGGCACCCCGTCATCCGGCAAGTCGCCGAAAACGACTACGAAGGGATGGTACGGATGCAACTGGCCGACCGCGAAGCCTTCTTCTATCCTCCCTATGCC
>RYWP01000086.1:1316-5712 GCA_003979135.1 Alistipes sp. | reverse complement strand
GCGATGGTGTAGGGTACGTCGCCCGCTGCGATGCGCAGGGCCAGCCCCTCGACGACGGCGCTTTTGCCGACGCCCGCTTCGCCGATGAGAATCGGGTTGTTCTTCTTGCGGCGCGAGAGAATCTGCACCACCCGTTCGATTTCGGTTTCACGCCCTACGACCGGATCGAGTTTCCCTTCGCGGGCCTGTTGCGTCAGGTCGACGCCGAACTTGTCGAGCAGCCGGTTTTTCTCCTCGGCGGCGGGACGGTTGTCGGCATCGAAGTCGAGCATGTGCACCTGTATCTCCGTGCGGTAATCCTCGCCCACGACGAACTTTTGCAGGTCGTCGGCGATCGTCTCGGCTTGGATGCCGAATGTGTCGAGTATCTGCGACGTGGCGGTCGATGGGTCGGAGGCGATGAACTGCAACGCATGACCGGTCGATATGCTGCGGGTCGCGGAGACGTATTTCCGCAACTCCTCGGCGAATGTACGGTAGAATTCTTCGGGTTCGGGTTCAGGTCGCTCCGAAGCCTGCGACGGCTGCAGCGACACGGAATCCGAAACGATGATGGCCTGCTCGATGCGCAGACGCACCTGATGCAGCTCCCAGTCCTGCAATCGGGCCGAAAGCAGTTGATAGGCGAGCGATCCCTCCTCGCGGATCAGTTCGAGTGCGAGAAAGTCTTTGAGCGAGTGACCGATGGTCGCCTTTGTCGTATGGAATGCGGCACGGGCGATGAGCCCTTCGAGCGTTTTCGAGATTTTCACTTGCATATTTCGTCGTCTTTTCATTCGCCTATATAACGGCGGAACCGGACGGCTTATTATGCGGACCTTTTGCGACGGATATGGGTGCGAACCTCGGTGAGCGTACGTTTGCGGGGTGTTTTCAGCTGTCTTTCGCGTGCTTCGGATTTCATTTTCGGATGGTTACGGGGGTCGGCGGCATCACTCTGCGTGTGTCTCTGTCCACGCGAGCAATTCGTGCAAAATGGGCAGCAACGAGGCGGTTTTCGGGGTGAGCCGATATTCGACGCGCGGCGGAACCTCGGGATAAACCGTGCGATCGACCAGACCCGACTGTTCCAGCCCGTCGAGTGTCGCCGCCAGCATCCGTTCGGAGATGCCGCCCGGGATATTCCGTCGCAAAGCACTGTAACGCAAGGTTCCGTGCTGCTCGAGCGTCAACAGTACGAGCAGTGCCCAACGGCTGCCGAATTGCTCGATCATCCGGCAGGCGGGCGAAAGCGGAGTGTCGCTGGAAATTCTTTTCATTTTTTTCGAAAGGTTATCGGATTGATTTCGAATGAAACTTACAATGGTGTAAGTTTTTGACAATGAAATCAGTTCTTGTTTTTGCGCAGTTGGCGCACTAACTTCGCCGGACAAAATTACGCAAAATCATGAACGATTCATTGGATGCGCTCCATTTTACGGGCACTGTGTGGCGCCCGCCGCACGAAGCACTTTCTGTGTTGTTGCAAGTGACGGTCGGCTGCACGCACCACGCCTGCAAATTCTGTGGGCTCTATGGCGATCTGCGGTTTCGGGTCTCGCCGATGGCCGAAATCGATGCCGACCTGCAAATCATTGCCCGATGGCAGCCGCAGGCCCGTCGGGTTTTTCTCGTCGGGGCCAACCCTTTTGTGCTTAGCTACGAACGGCTTGTGCAACTGGCCGACCGGATACGCGACCGGTTGCCGAAAGTGCAGACCATCGGGATGTTTGCGCGCGTGGACGACATTGCACGGAAAACGGATGCCGAGCTGCGCGAATTGCGTGCCCGCGGGTTCACCGGTCTGAGCATCGGCACCGAGACGGGAGACGACCCGACACTGCTGCGGATGAACAAAGGAACGACCGCAGCCGAGATCCTGTTTCAAAGTCGTAGGCTGGACGACGCGGGCATCGAATACTATTTTACCTACATGACGGGGCTGGCCGGTGCCGGAAACGGTGAACGGGCAGCCCGTGCGACGGCCGAACTATTCAATCGTACGCATCCGTTTCTGATCGGTGTAGTGTCACTGACTGTCTTTCCGGATACTGTTTTGGGGCGGGAGGTGCAGGCGGGATTGTTCCGCGAGGCGGGCGAACTGGAACGCCTCGACGAGTTGCGGACGCTGCTCGAAAGGCTGGAAATCCCCGTTACAATCGATGCGCATACGGTCTCCAACGCCGTGCCGTTGTTTGGGCGGTTGCCCGAAGATCGTACGAGGCTTCTGCGCGAACTGGATATGGCGCAGGCAGTGTCGGATGAGCGGGATTTGGCGGCCTATCGCCGCAGCATCGAACATTTATAAGCGGGGTATGGCACTCCGATGGGCGTTGGATGTGGGGGCTACGGCCTACGGGGCCATTCGCCGACCTCCATGTCGCGCATGTCGGAGCCGTCGATGACGAACCGCACGGCCGTGCGTACCTTGTGGAATCCGTATTCTCCGGCGGCGCCCGGATTAATGTGCAACAACCGATAGCCGGGGTCGTTCATTACCCGCAGGATGTGCGAATGACCCGAGATGAAGAGTTGGGGGTGCAAGGCTTGGATGCGCTCCACGGCGCGCGGGTCGTAACGGCGAGGGTAACCGCCGATGTGGGTCATCAGCACGCGGATACCCTCGCATTCGAAACTTTGAAACGTGGGGTAGACGCGGCGCGTCATGCCGCCGTCGATATTGCCCGATACGGCCCGCAAGGGCTTGTATGCGGCGATTTCGTCGGCCAGTTCCAGCGAACCGATGTCGCCTGCGTGCCAGATTTCGTCGACGTCGCGTAAAAACAGGCGCAACGTTTCGTCGAATGTTCCGTGAGTGTCCGAGATGATGCCGATATATCTCATTTTCTTATTAATAGCTCTCCCGAGAATACTGATTGCCGTGGGTGGCGAGAGGCCGGCCTTAATACTTTCCTTTCCACAGCGTGCGGATGCGTTCGGCGATTTTGGCCTCGGTGGCATTCTGCTCGTCGGGTTCGTAGAACTTCGTGCCGGTGAGGCTCTCGGGTAAAAACTCCAAGTCGGCGAAATGCCCCTCGAAATCATGGGCGTATTTGTAACCTTTGCCGTAGCCTGCGTTCTTCATCAGCTTGGTCGGTGCGTTGCGCAGGTGCAGCGGTACGGGACGGTTTGTCGTGTCGTGTTCGACTTGTGTAAGCGCCTTGTTGATGGCCATGTAGGCCGAGTTGCTTTTGGCTGAAGTCGCCAGATAGATGGTCGTTTCGGCCAATGTGATGCGGGCCTCGGGCATGCCGATTTTGTGTACCGTGTCGAAGCAGGCGTTGGCTAACAGCAGCGCGTTCGGATTGGCTAGCCCGATGTCCTCCGATGCCAGAATCACCAACCGACGGGCGATGAACCGCGGTTCTTCGCCGCCGGCTAACATACGGGCCAGATAGTAGATGGCCGCATTGGGGTCGCTGCCCCGCACCGACTTGATGAAAGCCGAAATGACGTCGTAATGCTGTTCGCCGTTCTTGTCGTAGAGGGCGATATTCTCTTGCAGGCAGTCGGTGACGTAGTTGTCGGTAATCGTGACTTTGCCGTCTGTGGCACCGACTACGATATCCAAGATATTCAGCAGCTTGCGCGCATCGCCGCCCGATAGCCGGAACAGCGCGGCGGTCTCCTTGACTTCGATTTCGCGCTCCTTGAGTGCGTTGTCGGTCGCAAGCGCACGGTCGAGCAGGGTTTGCAGTTCTGCATCCTCCATCGGGCGGAGCGTGTAGACCTGACAACGGCTCAACAGCGGCGAAATGACCTCGAACGACGGATTTTCGGTCGTGGCGCCGATCAGCGTCACGACGCCTTGTTCGACAGCCCCCAACAACGAATCCTGCTGCGATTTGTTGAACCGGTGGATCTCGTCGATGAAGAGGAATGGCGGTTTGGCGTCGAAAAAACGCTGACGTTTGGCATTTTCGATTACCTCGCGCACCTCGCGTACGCCCGATGTGACGGCTGAAAGAGTGAACAGCTGTCGTTCGAGTTGCGTGGCGACAATTTTGGCCAGCGTGGTCTTGCCGACGCCCGGAGGCCCCCATAAAATGAACGACGGCACGTTGCCCGTCTCGAAGAACTTGCGGAACACACCGTTCGGACCGACCAGATGGGTCTGTCCGATGTATTCATCGATCGTTGCGGGACGCAACCGTTCTGCCAAAGGAGCTGCCATGATATTGCAAAGATAATAAAAAAGAGGGAATACCTATATACAATAGGCACTCCCTCGTGCGTGCGGCCCGACGTGCGGGGCGCGTGTCACTTCACTTCGATCTGGCGGGCTGCTGCAGCCGCTTCGGCGGCGGTTTTCTTCGGGATGTCGATCGTCATCACACCGTTCTCCATGCGGGCCGAAATCTTGTCGCGCTCGATGTTGTCGGGCAACAACAGACTCTGACGGAACTGCGTGTAGGAG
>RYWP01000086.1:0-1306 GCA_003979135.1 Alistipes sp. | reverse complement strand
GTGCTTTTCTTGGATTCGCTCTCCTTTTCCTTCGGTTCGCTCTTCTTCTCCAACGTGATGAGCAACTCGTTGTCTTCGTTGAGGTGCACTTTGAAATCTTCCTTGGTCATCCCCGGAGCGGCTATCTCGACCTTGTAGCAGGTCTCGCTCTCGATGATGTTCACGGCCGGTGCGGTCGTGTTGTGACGATCGAGCCATTGACCGTCGAAAAAATCGTTGAAAATACTCGGCAGCCAGCTGTTCTGGTTACGTCTTACGGGTGTCATTGTCTTTTCCTCCTCTGAATTTTAAGGTTCAATCGTTCGGTGATGCGTGTGTGGCATACCGTCGTTCGGTCGAGGGTCAAAACCCGTGCCATGACACCGCTTTGTCGGCGAAAAGCAGGTTATCGTCGGCGGTTGCGCCGGATGGCCCGCAGGGCTTCGCCACCGAATGCCAGCAACGAGGTCGCGCCGATGACCGCGGCCCATTCTGCTGCGGGTAGCGGTTCGGTGCGGAAGATTTCACCGCCTACTTCGACGATGAACCCTTGTCCCACGGCGATGGCGGACAGAATGAGGAAAAATTCGCGGCAACCCCGAAAATCGGCGAACGCCGACCGGTGCAGTTCGAAAGCCCGTGCGTTGAAGAGGTTCCAGAACTGGAAGAAGACGAAAGTCGAAAAAAAGAGGGTCAAATGGCGGATGCTCAGGTTTCCCGAAGGATCGGCCCAAGCGAACAGCAGCCCCAACAGCGCTGCAATCATGACACCCGCGCAGGTGAAAATCGTGCGGGCCATCGCTGGTGTGATGATGAATTCATCGCGGCGGCGCGGTCGGTCGTGCATCACTTCGGGGCTCGGCGGCAACGAGGCCATCGCCATTGCGGCGAAGGTGTCCATGATGATGTTGACCCACAGAATCTGCACGACCGTGAGCGGCATGTCGGTGCCGACGACCGCACCTACGAAGCAAACGACGATAGCGACGACGTTGATCGTCAGCTGGAATAGCACGAAACGCTGGATATTGCGGTAGAGCGAACGGCCCCACAGAACAGCCGTGGCAATCGACGAAAACGAATCGTCGAGCAGCGTGATGTCCGAGGCGTCTTTGGCTACGGAGGTGCCCGAGCCCATCGAGAGGCCCACGTTGGCGAAGTTGAGCGCCGGAGCATCGTTCGTGCCGTCGCCCGTCACGGCGACCACTTCGCCGAGTTGCTGCAACAGACGCACAAGCCGTTGTTTGTCGAGCGGGCGGGCCCGCGAAAGGATTTTCAGTTCCTGCACGCGGCCGAGAAGCTCCTCGTCGCTCGCTGCGGCGAACTC
>RYWP01000085.1 GCA_003979135.1 Alistipes sp. | reverse complement strand
GTTGAATCTGTTTCTTTCTCACATGAAAATAATGTTATTGCTAAAATTGATGCAATGATTACCAATACAAATCTTTTCATAACAAATAGTTTGGTCTAATAGATTAATTGAATAATTAATAGTATTTCACCTCGCGGCCCTCGATGGCCGTCAGCAGGTTGTTCGCGGCCGACGAGGCGCCGATGCGGAACAAATCGGGCGTCAGCCACTCTTTACCCAGTATCTCCTCGACGATCGTGTAGTAGAGGGCGGCATCTTCGGGCGTACGCACGCCGCCGGCAGCCTTGAAGCCGACCTTGCGGCCCGTCTTCTCGTGGAAATCGCGGATGGCCTGACACATGACCAGGGCCGCTTCGGGCGTTGCCGCGACGTCGATTTTTCCGGTCGAAGTTTTCACGAAATCGGCTCCCGCGAACATTGAAAGCAACGAGGCTTTGCGAATCAGTTCCGGCGTTTTCAACGCACCCGATTCGATGATGACTTTCAGCACGATGTCCTCGTCCATCTCTGAGCGGATAGCCTCCACTTCGTTGGCAGCTTCATCGTATTCGCCCGTGAGCATCCGGCCGACATTCAGCACAATGTCCACCTCATCGGCACCGTTCTCTACGGCCATTGCTACCTCTAATGCTTTTACTTCCAGAAAGGTCTGTGCAGCCGGAAATCCGCCGGCTACCGAGGTGATCCGCATCGGCGTGCCGTCGACCGCGACGCCGACCGTCTCGACGAACGCCGGATAGATGCAAATGGATGCCACGTTCGGAATGTGCGGATATTGTTCGTAGAATGCGACTGCTTTGCGGGCGAACTCTGTGACGGAGGTCACGGAATCGTTGCACGAAAGGGTCGTCAAGTCGATGGTGGAGTAGCAAAATTTGTAGACCTCCGTATTGTGGTTGCGGTGGGCCGCTTCGCGGATGCGTGCGACTTCGGCATCCACCTGTTCTGCGCTCCACGCGGGCGCGTAGTCTTTGAGTCGGTTGGCGTATTCCATATTTTTATTCACTGTCACGGCAAGGAACCGTGGAT
The DNA here is from genome assembly GCA_003979135.1 of Alistipes sp. Classification (GTDB taxonomy): domain Bacteria; phylum Bacteroidota; class Bacteroidia; order Bacteroidales; family Rikenellaceae; genus Alistipes. The sequence goes on along the minus strand of RYWP01000085.1, from coordinate 4,720 downwards.
GTTACACCTGTCAAATATAGAAAAATTATTCGGCTTGCCTGCTTTCGGGGCGGATATTTTTCGCGTATTGCAAAAAAGAAGCCCGAGCATATGTCTCGGGCTTCTTTTCTCGTGGATTTTTTTCGGAATATTTCGCCTCTTGCAGGCGGGAATTCCGAATGAACACGAACGTTATCTGTTAGTGAACGTTCTTCAGGTTGGCGTCTTTGGCAGCTTTCTTGGCCAGCTCCGGATTCTTCGAAATGGCGCTTTTCAGCTGTGCACTGGCCGTCGAGAGGTCACCCTCGCGGTTCGCGATGACAGCACGCAGATAGTCAGCATCGGCCGACGTATCTTTGGCGATAGCTTTCTTGGCCGTTGCCAAGTCGTTGTTCATCACAGCGGCAATTGCTTGGTTATAACCGGTCAGAGCACCTTCGGCCGTTTTGTAGTCGCCCGTAGCGGCTGCCATAGCGGCTTTAGCCTCGGCATCCGACGCAGCAGCGTACTTCTTGGCTTCGTTGGTGTTGCCGTTGGCCAAGTTCGACAGCAGGAGGTTTTTGTTGAGCTCTTTCGACGAATCCAGCTTGGCGGCCTTTGCGAACGAGTTCAGCGCTGCGGCCTTGTTGCCGGCGTTGGTCTGAGCGACACCGAGGTTGTTCCATACGCGAGCGTCGTTGTATTTCTTCGAAGCTACGGTCAGAATGGCAACCTGCTCGTTAATACCGTTAGCCAACGTCTCGGCAGCGTAGAGGTACTCCTCGACGGTCAAGTCGTTGCCGTTGCGATAAGCGGCCATGATCTCGGCGTCGGTCTTGCCTTGAATGTCGGTGCTGTTGACAATTTGTGCACGGCGCAACTCGGGAAGAATGTCGCTCTTCAACTCGTTGAATACGGTCGACATGTTCTTGATCTCGTTTTCGCGCTGTGCCGACGAGCTATAGAGGCTCAATACCTGCAGAATCAGGTTCTTGTCCTTGATATTCGATTTCTCGACCAGCTCCTTGAAGCCTTCCCAGTCTTCGCCGTAAGCGGCAGCGTCTACGTCGAGACCCGTTTTCTTCAGCAGTTTTGCAACAACAGCCTTACCCGTTTTGCTGCGGGCCTGCGACAGTTTGTCGTTGAATTTCTCCGGACCGTCGGGCGAAGCGTAACCTTTCACAGCGATGTTCTGCGTTGCGCGGTCGTTGTTGAGCTTCTCGTCCACGTCGGCCTTGAATTCGCCGAGGTTGGCTTTGCGCTCGTTCTTCTTCGTCACGACAGACGAGTTGATGGCGTAGAGCAGGTCGGTCTTGTTAACGACGGTGGTCACCTTCTTGTAGTTGTTAGCCATCGGCTCCATCAGTTCGCCGTATTTGAGATCTTTCTGGAGGGTGTTCAGACCATAAGCGACCGTTACGCCGAACTCTTTGGCAACAGCGGCTTTGGCAGCCTCGTCGTTGCCGGCCAAAATCTCGGCCTGTTCCTTGGTCGGAAGAGCGCCGTTGTTCAGATTGACGAGCGTGAACTCTTTGCAACCGCCTTTCGGGCATTTGATTTCGGCACGCAGCTGGAGTTCGCACTGATCCATACGCGGGTCATAGGGGAACTCGACGTGCTGAACGAACTTGCCGCCGTTGATGTTGTCGACTACGGTGTAGTTCTCGTCGACTTTCGTACCCTGGTAGAATTTGGGCGTGCCGGCAACCTCGCCGCCTTCGAATACGATGACGGGCGTTACCTTTACGATCGCCTGTTTGTGGAAATATTCAACAGGGAAGCTGACCTGAATGTCGGCAGCTACGGTGCCGTTGTTCAGTGCCAGAACTTCGGGTACGACGGTGACTTTTACGTCGTCCCGATTCTTGGCCATTTGCTTGAAGCAGTTACAGCTCGAGAATGCGAATGCTGCGATTGCGAGCACGAGGCTCGACTTGATTAAGTTTTTCATAGTGAATCGATTGGTTATTGTTTTTGTTTCTGTTGCCGTCTTTTGTCGCGGCACATGCCACGAAACATGATTTACACGACGCAAATATAAAAAACAAATTCCAAAAATGCAACATCCGAGGACGTCCGACCGTTTTTTGTCGTTCATCCTCGGATGTCAGCTTCTGTTTATCGACTATTCTTTATCGTGGTCGTCGTGGAAATTGCGATGCTCGCGGCGTTCGCCCCGTTCGGGACGCGGACGGCGTTCCCGCTCGACATAGCCTTCGGGTTTGGGAAGCAATGCCTTGCGCGACAATTTGAGTTTGTTCGTCTTGGGATCGATACCGATCAGTTTGACGTCGATCTCGTCGCCCTCTTTCAGACCGGTCTCTTCCATCGTCTCGAAACGTTTGTAGTCGATTTCCGAGATGTGGAGCAATGCATCCTTGCCCGGCATGATTTCGACGAACGCGCCGAATGCGACGATCGAACGGATCGTACCGTGATAGGTTTCGCCCACCTCCGGAACGGCCACGATCGCCTTGATGCGGGCCAATGCACCGTCGAGCGCCTCTTTGTCCACGCCGAAGATATCGACAAGACCCTTGTTGTCCACCTCGGTGATGGTGATGGTGGTGTTGGTCGTCTTCTGGATGTCTTGGATGACCTTGCCGCCCGGGCCGATGACCGCACCGATGGAATCCTGCGGGATCGTGATCTGTACGATGCGCGGTACGCACGGCTTGTAATCTTCGCGCGGTTCGGCGATGCAGTCGGTCAGGATGTTCAGAATGTGCAGACGTCCTTTGCGGGCCTGCTCCAAAGCGGCGGCCAGCACCTCGTAGGAGAGACCGTCGACCTTGATGTCCATCTGCGTGGCGGTGATACCGTCTTTCGTACCCGTCACCTTGAAGTCCATGTCGCCCAAGTGGTCTTCATCGCCCAAGATGTCCGACAGCACGGCCCATTTGCCGCTCTGCGAGTCCGAAATCAGACCCATGGCGATACCCGATACGGGCTTTTTCAACTTCACGCCGGCATCCATCAACGCCAGCGTGCCGGCGCAAACCGTCGCCATCGACGACGAACCGTTGGATTCGAGGATGTCCGAAACCACGCGCACGGCATAGGGATTCTCCTCGCCGACGGGAACCATCGGCTTCAATGCACGCCATGCCAAGTGGCCATGGCCGATTTCGCGGCGGCTCAGACCGCGTGCGGCCTTGGCTTCGCCCGTCGAGAACGGCGGGAAGTTATAGTGCAGCACGAATTGCTCGGTACCTTGTACCAGTACTTCGTCCTTGACTTTTTCGTCGAGCTTCGTGCCGAGCGTTACGGTCGTGAGCGACTGCGTTTCGCCGCGGGTGAAGATGGCCGAACCGTGGGCGGCGGGCAGGTAGCCCACTTCGCACCAGATCGGGCGGATTTCGTCCGTACGACGACCGTCGAGGCGTTTGCCCTCGTCGAGAATCATGTTGCGCATGGCTTTCTTCTGCACGTCGTCGTGGAAATATTTGTGGATGAGCGATGCTTTTTCAGCCAATTCCTCCTCGGTGTAGCGCGATGCGAATTCGGCTTCGAGTGCTTGGAACTTCTCCTCGCGTTCGTGCTTCATCGTGCCGCTCGTGGCGATGGCGTAAGCCTTGTCGTAAAGCTCGCTGATAATGGTCTGACGCAACTCCTCGTCGTTGACCTCGTGGCAATAGGCGCGTTTCACATCCTTGCCCAACTCCTTCGACAGTTCGATCTGCACGGCGCAATGTTTCTTGATCTCCTCGTGTGCGAACTTGATGGCACCGAGCATGACCTCCTCGGAAACCTCCTTCATCTCGCCCTCGACCATCAGGATGTTGTCGATCGTACCTGCGACCATGATGTCCAAATCGCATTCGGCCATCTCCGAGTAACCCGGGTTGATGGCATACTGGCCGTTCTTGCGGACGACGCGCACTTCCGAAATCGGGCCGCCGAACGGGATATCCGACACAGCCAGCGCAGCCGAAGCGGCCAAACCGGCCAATGCGTCGGGCTGGATGTCCTTATCGGCCGAAATCAGATTGACCGTAACGTAAACCTCGGCGTGGTAGTCCGAGGGGAACAACGGACGGAGCGCACGGTCGATCAGACGTGCCGTCAGAATCTCCGAATCGTTGGCTTTGCCCTCGCGTTTCATGAAACCGCCCGGATAACGACCTGCAGCGGCGTATTTCTCCTTGTACTCGACTTGCAAGGGCATGAAGTCGGTGTCGGGTTTGGCGTCCTTGGCGGCCACGACGGTGCCGAGCAACATCGTATCGCCCATGCGGACGACTACGGAGCCGTCGGCCTGTTTGGCCAGTTTGCCCGTTTCGATCTCGATCTGGCGACCGTCGCTCAGCGTGATGACCTTACGGACAGCATTGTACAACTTCTTTTCTTCCATTTTTATTAAAACCTTGATGTAATTCTTTCGAATGTGGGTAGCATGTGCATTGGCTTACTAAAACTTGCGCATAATTCTTTCGATCAAGCGGATCATGTGCACTGTCTTAACTGAGACCTGTGTTCAATTCTCTCGACCGTAGGTGGCCGGAACACCGCATTTAACAAGAAAAAGAAGGCAACCCTTTCCCCCGTAGCGGGAAAAAATTGCCTTCATCGTCTCCTCGCAGATTACTTGCGGAGGTTGAGCGTTTTGACGATTGCGCGGTAGCGTTCGATGTCTACCTCCTTGAGATACTCCAGCAACTGACGGCGCTTGCCGACCAGACGCAACAAAGAGCGCTGGGTACCGAAGTCGTGCCGGTTGTTCTTGAGATGCTCAGTAAGGTGGCTGATACGGTACGAAAAC
>RYWP01000084.1 GCA_003979135.1 Alistipes sp. | reverse complement strand
ATGATGTTGGCCTGCAAGATTCCCGTTACACGCGAGATGGCTCCGAACTTCTATGTCCATGCCACGCTGCTGCAGCCGCACGCCAAGAGCAACGACCTGCCGATTCGCATGTACGGCGTGGAGGGGGCCGAGGTTATCGACCGCTATTCGATCCTGCATCCCGGAATCGAGGTGGCGGACGAAATACGCCCCCAGCAGGAGTTTACAATCAAGGTGTGGGAGCGCGACCGCAAGCCGATGACCTATACGCTGGCCATTGTCGACGAAGGGCTGTTGGATATTACGGCTTTCAAGACGCCGCAGCCGTGGCGGGCGATGAACCGGCGCGAGGCATTGGGTGTCAGGACCTGGGATTTGTACGACGATATAATCGGCGCTTACGCCGGGAAATCCACTAAGATATTGAGCGTCGGCGGCGACGAGGCGCTGCGCCGTGCTGCGGGCAAAGAGAAGCGGTTTAACCCCGTCGTGAAATTCCTCGGTCCCTTCACCCTCCGAAGCGGGCAGAGGACGCACAAGATTACGCTGCCGATGTATGTCGGTTCGGTGCGCGTGATGGTCGTGGCGGCGCACGAGGCGACCTACGGTCACGCCGACAAGACGGTTGCGGTGCGTTCCCCGCTGATGGTGCTGCCGACGCTGCCGCGCATTTTGGCATGCGGCGACCGCGTGAAACTGCCGGTCAATGTGTTCTGCATGGATGAACAACTTCGGAACGCCACGGTGAAGGTCTCGGCCGAAGGACCGGTATCCGTTGCAGGCAGTGCATCGAAGAGGCTCGCCTTTGCAGCCCCCTCCGAGCAACTGACTACTTTTGACCTCGTGTGCGACAATGTGCGGAGCGGCCGGGCGAAGATCACCGTCTCGGCCGACGGCGGCGGAGATACCGCTTCCGAGACGATTTACATAGCTGTTCGCAATCCGCTGCCGCCTGTAATTACGACCTATGCCAAGACGCTCCGTCCGGGCGAGAAGTACGACTTTGCGTGGACGCCGTTCAGCCATGGAACGGCGCAGTTGGAGGTTGCCGCCATGCCCAAAATCGACTTTTCCGGAGCATTCGCTTTTGTTGACAGTTACGGACACTACTGCACCGAGCAACTCTCGGCACGGGCGATGTATCTGCTTTACGCCTACCGTTTCCTTTCGGCGACCGAGCAGGCACAGGCACGGGAGGCGCTGCCGAAGATTTTGAAGATGATTCTTTCGCGCCAGACCTCCGACGGCGGTTTTGCCTATTGGCCCGGTTCCGAGGTAAACGAATGGGCGACCTCGATGGCCGGCAAAGTGATGATGGAGGCGCGTCGGCAAGGATTTGCCGTTGCCGACCGGTATATTGAGCGCTGGCGCGAGTACCAGCAGCGCAGGGCGCGTGCATACCGCCACAGCCACGAACACGGCGAGGACTTGGTGCAGGCTTACCGTCTCTATACGCTCGTGAAAGCGGGCGACGAACCCGTTGCGGCCATGAACCGCCTGCGCGAATCGAGAGTTATCTCATATCAGGCTCTAATGCGTCTTGCGGCAGCCTATGCCTGCGCCGGAAAGGTCGAAGTGGCGCGGCAACTTCTTGGGCGAATCGACAACAGCGTGATGGCCGCCGGTGCGTGGGTCACCTTCCAGTCCCGCCTGCGCGACCAGGCGATGGAGTTGGAGACCTGGCTGCTTGCGGAGCAGAACGACCGGGCGTTGAAGCTGGCACGCGAAGTGGCGGCGGAGTTCTCTGCCTCCAACTGCACGACGCAGGAGGTCGCCTTTGTCAGTGCGGCGATGAACCGTCTGGCAGGCATTTTCGGCGATGCAGCGACCGAAGTGGTGATCCGGCCCAAAGAGGGCAAGGCGGTCTCGCTTCGGGAGATAAAGGGTATCTACACTATGGCCGCCGATCCGAACAGCGGTGCCGCCCACGCCGAAAACAGAGGAAATCGGGAGGTGTATCTCTCGCTGACGACCCGCCGCTATCCGCAGGCAACCGAGCAACTGCCCGCCGTTGCCAACGGTATTGCATTCGATATCCGCTACACCGACGCCAACGGCAAGGAGGTCAACCCCGAAAGGCTTGCGCAGGGCGACGAATTCTATGCCGAGATTACCGTCCGCAAGGCGATGAAGGAGATCCGGTCGCTGGCGCTGACCTACGCCATCCCCTCCGGCTGGGAGATTTGGAACGAACGCATGGTGAACGACCACACTTCCGAATTGGGCGACTACACCGATATCCGGGACGACCGCATCAGTTGGTATTTCAGTCTGGATGTTGGACAAAGCCGCACCTTCACAGTACGTCTGCGCGCCGCCTACTGCGGCCGTTGCCTGATGCCGCCGACGGTATGCGAAGATATGTACGACACCTCGTGCCGCGCCGTATCGACCTCGCGATTCGTAGAAGTGGTGAAATGAGACGCACGGTGAAATATGCAGCAGTCACAGCAGCAGGAATTCTCCTGTTGCTGTGGCTCTTTTGCCTGCCGCGCGACCTGTTTGAGGACACGGCCTATTCGACTGTCGTGACCGACCGCAACGGACAACTGCTCGGCGCCCGCATTGCCGACGACGGGCAGTGGCGTTTCCCGCACGCCGATTCGTTGCCCGAAAAGTTCGTCGCGGCACTCATCGAGTTCGAAGACCGCACTTTCTATCGGCATATCGGCGTAAGCGTTCGGGCATTGCTCCGCGCCGCCGTGCAGAACATTCGCAGCGGCCGCGTCGTGAGCGGCGGCAGCACGATCTCGATGCAGGTGATCCGCCTTTCGCGACACAAGCCGCGCACCCTGTGGCAGAAGATGGTAGAGATGTTCCTGGCGACCCGTTTGGAGGCGCGCTGCTCCAAAGAGGAAATCCTGCGCCTCTATGCGGCCCATGCCCCCTTTGGCGGCAATGTCGTGGGTATAGACGCTGCGATGTGGCGTTATCTGGGCAATGACGGCAGCGAACTCTCGTGGGCGGAGGCGACCACCTTAGCCGTACTGCAAAACGCCCCCTCGTCCGTTCACCTCTCGCGCAACCGCGATGCGCTGCTCGCCAAACGAAACCGCCTATTGTACCGGCTTTGCGAACGGGGCTGCCTCTCCGAATCGGAGTACGAACTCTCGGCAGAGGAACCGCTTATCGGCGAACCATATCCCATGCCGCAGTATGCACCGCATTGGGTGGAAAATTGCAATGCCGTCCGTCACGGCGAGCGCATCCGCACACCTATCGACCTGCAACTGCAAAAGCGACTGGAAGAGGTTACTGCGCGCTGGAGTCAGGAGTTGTCGGCAGAGGGTGTCAATGACCTTGCGGCAGTCGTTGTGGCGGTGAAAAGCGGCGAGGTGGTCGCCTATTGCGGCAACAGCGACATGAACCGTCTGCGCGAGGGCAAGTGGGTCGACATCGCCCGTGTACCGCGTTCGTCGGGCAGCATTCTCAAACCGCTGCTCTACTGCACCGCCTTGCAGGAGGGAACGATTCTGCCCCATACGCTGCTGCCCGACGTGCCGACCGATTTCGGCGGCTTTGCGCCCAAGAACTTCGACGGAACATTCGCCGGTGCCGTGCCGGCTGACGAGGCGCTTTCGCTCTCGCTCAATGTGCCGAATGTCCATCTGCTCAAAGAGTATGGACCGATGCGCTTTGCCGAACTGCTGAAAAATGCAGGGCTGTTGTCGCTCAACAAGGAGAACAACCGTTACGGTCTGTCGCTCGTATTAGGCGGTGCCGAAGTGCGGCTGCTCGACATCGTGCAACTCTATGCGAATATGGCTGCCTGCTATCAGGGTGTCGGAGACAGCACTCGTTTGGCACACTTCCCGTTTGCCGACCGCGTGGCACTCTACGCCACCTTCGAGGCGATGCGCCATGTAAACCGCCCCGACCAGATGGATTGGCTGCGTGCCACATCCACCCGGCAGATTGCGTGGAAGACAGGCACGAGTTACGGTTCGCGCGACGGCTGGGCAATCGGCGTTACGCCCGAATATGCCGTCGGCGTGTGGGCGGGCAATGCAAACGGCAGTTCGGCACCCGACCTGACGGGCGCACGCACCGCAGGCCCCGTGCTGTTCGATGTATTCAATATGTTGCCCCCAACGGGTTGGTTCGCCGAACCTGATGCAACAGACGGTATCGAGGTTACACTCTGCCGCCGGTCGGGGCATATCGCCGGTCGCAACTGCACCGAGACGGTGCAGGCCATCGTACCTAAAAATGCGCTGAAAAGTCGTTCCTGCCCCTATTGCCAGGAGGCAATTGCCGCCGGCGATAGGGATACATATAGCATTGAGCGGCGATTCGTGCTGCCTCCGGTGATGGAGCATTACTATCGGCAGACCCACTCGGCTTATCAATCTGCGACTTTGACCACCGCACAGACAGTCTCCCGTGTCGAGGTTCGGCCGATGCACTTCATCTATCCGACCGACGGCTGCGTGGTGTCGCTGCCCGTGCAGGGCGACGGAACAGTGGCGGCACTGAACTGCTCGGTGGCGCACACCGACCCTGTGGCGGAATTTTTCTGGCATTTGGACAACTCCTATCTCGGCTCGACACGCAACATCCACCAATTCGCCGTCCGGCCCTCGCCCGGCCGCCACACGCTTACGGTTGTCGATACCGCCGGCAACAGCATCTCGGTCGCTATCGTTGTGGTGTGATCGGGTTACTGTGCGATATTCCTATTGAAATACGTAAAAAACACCAACTGCCCGTTTCCGATTTGCGCTCTAATGGATAACAATCACAGGCTCTGCTTGCAGTTTATCTGGACGCGTGTATTTTACCAATGTATCGTTCTTGTCGGCACAAAGCAGAATCCCGATCGTCGGGTTTTCGTCGGGAGCTTTCTCATTGCGGTCGTAGTAATTTACATACATTTGCAACTGCCCAATATCCTCGTGCGTAATCTTATGAGTTTTCAGTTCGATAACGACGAAACAGCGAAGCAGTCGGTTGTAGAATACCAAATCGGCGAAAAATTCGTCGTCTTCAAGCTGGATGCGTTTTTGTCGTGCAACAAACGAGAATCCGTTACCCAACTCCAACAGAAACGCTTGAAGATTGGTAATCAATGCACGCTCCAAATCTTTTTCGTAGTAGGTCGCTTCGGGCCGCAAACCGAGAAATTCCAAAACCATCGGGTCTTTAATGATCTCGGTCGGAGACTCGGGAATGCGCTCCTTGCGGGCAATCTCCAACACGGCTTTCTTGTCGTTGCTCAACAACAGACGTTCATACAATCCCGAATTGATCTGTCGCTCCAACTCACGCCCAGTCCAGTTGTTGTTTGCAGCCTCCAACTCGTAGTACTCGCGTTTGTCTTTATCGTCTATTTGAATCAGAAGACGATATTGATACCAATTCAATTGCGACCGCACTGCGGACGCAATTGGATAAGTACGGTAGAACTGCCTTGCCCGTTCCAATTGACGCACGGAAAATCCACTGCCGAACTCCTTTTCTATTTCCGTTGCAATGTTTTGAAGAAGGTATGCTCCGTACTCCGCCCGGTCTTGGCCTTTTTGTTCTTCGATAAAGATGCGTTCGCCCAATTTCCAATACATTTGTACACGGACGGTATCCACACTACGAATCGCTGATTCTCTGGCGGAAAGAATAATAGTCCGAATGTCCGATATAAATTGTTCAGCCAGATGGGTCTTTACTATTTTCATATATCGTGTATTTTGAATTCCGACCGCACTGCGGACGCAATTATCTCCTTTACGACAACAAATTTACCAATTCTTTTTTCATTTCATCGTCAATCTCCCGATAACGTGCAAATGCGCGGCTTCCCTCCTTGTGACCGCTCAATGCACCGACCAGATTAGGGTCTTTTACCTGCTTGTACAAGTTGCCAACGAATGTACGTCGGGCAAGGTGTGACGACGCGATCTCATACAGT
>RYWP01000083.1 GCA_003979135.1 Alistipes sp. | reverse complement strand
GGCAACATGCAGGAGTACGACTTCATCCCCGCCGTGGGCAAGAGCAACAAGGAGTTCTGGTCGGAAGCCAACTCGCTGGCCGAGGAGCAAGACGCCGACATGGTGCTCACCTACATGGCCCGCATGATCCAGGCCGCCAAGTCGAAGGGGCTGTCGCTGCGCCGCGAGGCGTTCCAGGAGTCGGGACGCCGCGTGACGCTCTTCCGCGGCGTCGGGGAGTGGTTCTCGCGCATCAACGCCTACGGCGCCCGGAAGGGTATCCGCATCCTCCACTACATCAACTCATCGGGGCTGAAGGAGATCATCGAGGGGACGGAGATCGCCCACGAGTTCCGCAAGATCTACGCCTGCTCGTTCCTCTACGATGTCGACGGCATCGCCTACTGGCCTGCCGTGGCGGTCAACTACACCAACAAGACCCAATTCATCTTCAAAATCAACAAGGGCGTCGAATCGGTCGCCGATGCCAAGTTGGTGAACCGCTACATTCCCGAAGACGAGCGTCCCGTACCGTTCCGCCACATGATTTACATCGGCGACGGTACGACCGACATTCCGTGCATGCGATTGGTCAAGAACTACGGCGGCCACTCCATCGCCGTCTACAACCCCGACCAAAAAGGCGGACATAAGGAATTGGCACCACTGATTCACGACAACCGCGTGAATCACGTATGCCCGGCCGATTACACCGCCAACGCGGAGTTGGACCGGCTCGTGAAAACCATCATCGACAAGATGGATGTCGACGACCAGCTGGAAAAAATGAAAGTAGTGAAATAACACGCAGACGATGACCGCTCACGTAAGAAAATTGCTCTTTGCGACGAACAATGCCCACAAACTTGCCGAGGTACAGGCTGTTTTGGGGCCGGATTTCGAACTGACGACCCCGCGCGACTGCGGCGTCACGGAGGAGATCCCCGAAACCTGCGACACGCTCGAAGGCAATGCCGCGCAAAAGGCACACTATCTGCACGATCGCATCGGAATGGATTGTTTCGCGGACGACACGGGATTGGAGGTCGCGGCACTGGGCGGCGCACCCGGGGTGCATTCGGCCCGATACGCTACGGAGGGCCACGATTTTGCCGCCAACAATCGCTTGCTGCTCCGTAACTTGGAAGGGGTAGCCGACCGCCGTGCCCGATTCCGCACGGTCATCGCATTGCTGCTCAACGGGCAGGAATATCGATTCGAAGGCATCGTCGAGGGGCACATCATCGACCACGAAATCGGTCATGAAGGATTCGGCTACGACCCGCTGTTCATCCCCGACGGATTCGATAAGACCTTTGCGCAGATGACGGCCGCCGAAAAAAATGCCGTTTCCCATCGCGGCCGCGCAGTCCGAAAACTCGCCGATTTTTTATTAAAGACTGCGTCCCTTTTATAAGGGCTTTCCTATGCGATTGAAAACTTAAATGCTTTCGACGGGTGTGATCGCTCCACAGTTTTTATGAAAAGACGCGCTACCCACGGTCAGCAGCACTATACACAACTTTGAATAAAAAAGCGGCTCGCCGAGCCGCACGGGCCGCAGCCTGCGGCAACGGAGTCCCGCCCCTTAATGCTCGGGGTTGCCGCACGGCTGGGGGGGGGTACGCCCCCAAAGAGCGTAACCTTTTCAGAGGTAACGACTAATAGCTCCGAGCAAAAAGCACGCGACGGTGCGAGGGCTTGCCCGAGAAGATACACGTACCCTCCTCGTCCGGCGCATCGACCGGAATACAGCGGATCGTAGCTTTCGTTGCATCCTTGATAGCCACCTCGGTCTCGACCGTACCGTCCCAATGGGCCGAAATGAATCCGCCCTTCTCATCCAGCACGCGCTGGAACTCCTCCCACGTATCGACCTTCGTAATCATCGAATCGCGGAACGAAAGCGCCTTGCGATAGATATTCTCTTGGATTTCGGTCATCAGTTGCTCCACGTAGTCGACCAGTCCCTCCTGCGAACGGGTCTCCTTTTCGAGCGTATCGCGGCGTACGAGTTCGATGGTGCCGTTCTCCAAGTCGCGCGGCCCCATCGCCAGACGCACCGGAACTCCTTTGAGCTCGTATTCCGAGAACTTGAATCCCGAACGCACATTGTCGCGGTCGTCGATTTTCACGCTGATGCCTTTCGCACGCAGCGCCTCGGCGATGGTCTCGAAACGCGCACGGATTTCGTCGAGCTGCTCCAGCCCCTTGTAAATCGGCACCATGACCACTTGAATCGGAGCCAGTTTCGGCGGTAGCACCAAACCGTTGTTATCCGAATGGGCCATAATGAGGGCACCCATCAATCGGGTTGAAACACCCCACGACGTCGCCCACACATATTCGAGTTTGCCCTCTTTATTGGCATACTGCACGTCGAACGCTTTGGCGAAGTTCTGCCCCAAGAAGTGCGACGTACCGCTTTGCAGCGCCTTGCCATCTTGCATCAGCGCTTCGATGGTCAGCGTATCCTCCGCACCGGCAAACCGTTCGTTAGGCGACTTGTGGCCCACGACAACTGGCAACGACATCCACTCCTCGGCGAAACGCTGATAGACATGCACCATCTTCGTAGCCTCCTCAATAGCCTCCTCACGCGTTGCATGGGCCGTATGGCCCTCCTGCCACAGGAACTCGGCCGTACGCAAAAAGAGCCGCGTACGCATCTCCCACCGCACGACGTTGGCCCACTGGTTGCACAAGATAGGCAGGTCGCGATAGGAATGAATCCAGTTCTTGTAGGTGCTCCAAATGATGGTCTCCGACGTCGGACGCACGATCAGTTCCTCTTCGAGTTTCGCATCGGGGTCGACGACGACACCGTTTCCATCGGGATCGTTTTTCAGACGGTAGTGGGTCACCACAGCGCACTCCTTGGCGAAACCCTCGACGTGGTCGGCCTCGCGCGAAAAGAAAGATTTCGGGATGAAGAGCGGGAAATAAGCATTCTGGTGCCCCGTCTCCTTGAACATTTTGTCCAGCGCATCGTGCATCTTTTCCCAAATGGCGTAGCCGTAGGGCTTGATGACCATACAACCGCGCACAGCCGAATTTTCGGCCAGTCCCGCCTTCACGACCAAATCGTTGTACCATTGCGAGTAGTTCTCGTCGGATTTGGTCAGATCTTTCAGTTCCTTTGCCATAATAGCGTATCTGTTTCTTGATTCGTTTCGCGTCGGCAAAGATACGAATAAGCGAGCGCAATGCCAAATCTATTTGCGCATGGCCGAGCGGGAGAATCTTCGGCGAAGCCAAAGATACAAAAAACAGTTCCGGCACCTTTCGGGCACCGGAATTGTTGGTTAGGTTAGTTAGGTTTGAGAGAGAGTGCGGGTAATCCCACGTTCTTTCTATAACAAAAGTAATCATTTTTTACGAAATTGCAAATATTCCGTACGATTTTCTTCTGTTTTTTCACAAAACCGGACTGACCTGTCGTCGATTTTTAATTATTTGCGGCCGGCTCACAGCGCCTCACGCAACAAATCCGCCTCGTTTTCTTCCTCGGGTTGCCGTTGCATCCGCGATCCGAGATGGGTGTTGCGATAGGCTGCCGGCGTCATGCGGAACTCCTTTTTGAAAAGTTTGATGAAATGCGACGTATTGGGGAAGGTGCATTCGTTGCCGATTTCGGAGATCGACTTCGAGGTCGAAATCAACAGCAGCCGCGAGTGCATCAACCGTTGTTTGATGTACCACCGGTGCGGCGGCATCTGGAAGTGCCGCTGGAACTCCTTCTTGAACGAGGTCAGCGAACGGTTGGTCTGCTTGGCCAAGTCTTCGACGCACACGTCGTCGAAAATATGGTCGTAGACGATCTGTTCGAAATTCTCTTTCGCCGCATCGGCATTGTTCAGCACCTTGCTCTTGAGGCAGCAATCCTCGTGCGACACGATCAGATAGATCAACTCGGTCATCTTGATATTTTCGGCCGTTTCGTCGTGGCGGAAATCTTCGTCGCGCAGGTAGTTGTTCGTATTGGCGAAAAAGTTGCGCAGGGCATTCCATCCGGGCATCGCGACATGCGCATGGCCGTTGCAGCGTTCGCACAGATGTTCGTTCGAGATATTCAGCCCGTAAGTGATATTCAGATGGAGCAGGATGCGTTGCAGGTCGGCCGGTGTGTAGTAGAACAGAATCTGCTCGAAAGGCTGGCCGCCGTCGGGAATATCCTCGACATAATGCCGCCCGACGCCGATATAGAATACATCGCCACGATTGAGAATCTGACGTTTATCGCCATTGTAGATGCACTTCGTACCGCGCAGAACATATCCGATGGCATAACGAGCAAGCGTTTGCGACTGGATTCCGTTGTGCGTCGTCTCGACATACTTCACGATCATCGGCTGTTGGGCAGCCGCCGAAGGTTTGATTGAACTTTTCATATTGTATCTCTATAATGAATTGATTTGAATCCTATTCGGATGCGATGCTTTCCTTTTTCGGCATCAAAAATACAATATATTATTTAATCTTACAATATAATATTGTATTTTAAGGTGCAAAAAAAAAGGAAAATGCCCGAATGGAGCATCTTCCAGACGTTTTTACTCAATGCCGGTCGGAGTTCTTACGATCTCAGAGCACCGGCAGATAAAGCACGACCATCGCGGCGGCCAGCACGGCCAGATAGAGCAACGTTGCGAAAGTCGAAAACATCCGCACAAAAAAGAACGGAAGCAGTATGGCCGACGGTACGGCCAGCAAAGCGGCATCGCCCGTCGTGGCGGCAGGGCCGCACAGCGTGGCTGCACAGAGCAGAAACACCCCTATTATATATATGTGTATATAGCGGGCCCGGGCGCCCACCGAATAGAAATGCCCGCTGATCGACCCGATACCGCAAAGATTCAGCCACAGGAAACCCACCACAACCCACAGCCACGGGGTCATACCCGACCGGAAAAGGGAGCAGACGATGCCTCCGAGAAATTCGTTCCAAACGGCGATGAGCGGTGCGACGAACATTCCGCCGAGACACCAGTTGACATAGCAAAGAACGAAAGGTGCCAGTAACAGTCCGGCCAGCGCAACCACGGTTTCGCGTTGGGTTCGGCGGAAGAGCAACACGCCGAACGGCAGCAACAGCAGTAACGGCAAAGCCACAGGGCGAATCAGCACTAACAGTCCGAGACAGAACGACGCCCGAAAAAGGATATCGAAACTGTAACCGTTGCGGAATGCCGCGCAAAACTGCTTCACACTGAAAGCAAGTAGAAAAGTAGCGAAAAAGAGCGTCAGCGAAAGGCCCCGACCGACCAGACAGCAGGCCAGCATACCGAACAGCGGTATGGAAAGACAACTGTTGACCCCATAGAGATTGGTCCGCACGGAGACACGACCGACGAAAATGCCAGTAAGGAGTGCTGCGAGCAGCGCCAGCCATCGGGCACAGCCGGGCCACGCATATCGGAACTGAAGCAGCAATTCCCCCGGCATGGAGAGCGCCACCCCCGAACCGACCATGTCCGAAACGTGCACGACCGTCTTTTCCGTCGAATTCTCGGCGGAAGGGACACCCCACAAGGCGATGACACAGACAAGCAGCAACGTCAGGAATGCCGGAACGAACGGTTGTCGGGCGACACGAAGTTTCATCGTTGGACAAAAATAGCGAAAAAAAGCCGAATCGAAACCAAAAAAGCGTTAACTTTGTTCGTCATGTTGGAACTCCAGTATCAATACGACCTCCGCGAGGCAGGCTGCGACGAGGCCGGACGGGGTTGTCTGGCCGGGCCGGTCTTCGCTGCGGCGGTCATTCTTCCGCCCGACTTCCACGACGACCGGCTCAACGACTCGAAACAAATGACCGCCCGCAACCGCGATTCGTTGCGCGCATTGATCGAGCAGGAGGCCATTGCTTGGGCCGTCGAGGCGGTTCCGGCAGCCCGCATCGACGAAATCAACATCCTCAACGCTTCATTCGAAGGAATGTCCCTCGCCGCCGGACGATTGCATCCCAATCCGGAGTTTCTGGCCATCGACGGCAACCGTTTCCGGACCTGTCTCTTATACACATCT
>RYWP01000082.1 GCA_003979135.1 Alistipes sp. | reverse complement strand
TTTCTGTAAAAGCCCTGAAGCGCGAAGATTTCGGCAAGAAGGCAGCCAAGAGCGTACGTCGCGAAGGTTTTGTACCTTGTGTGTTGTGCGGCAACGGTGAGTCGGTCAGCTTCTCGATCGACCCCCGTGAGGTAAAACCGTTGATCTACACCCCGAGTTCCTACATCGTGGAGATCGATTTCGATGGCAAAAAAGAACTCGCCGTATTGCGTGAGGTGCAGTATCACCCCGTACGCGAACAGATTCTGCATATCGATTTCTATCGCATCGCTGCCGGTAAACCCGTGGCTATTGCCATTCCGGTGCGTTTGAGCGGTAACGCCGAGGGCGTGAAAGTCGGCGGTAAACTTGTACTGTCGGCCCGTAAATTGATCGTCAGCGCTTTGGTCGAGAACCTGCCCGATGAGATCGTCGTAGACGTGACGCCGCTCGGTGTCGGCAAGACCATTTTCGTCGGTGACCTGAAGTTCGATAACCTGAAGTTCGTCACTCCGGCAACGACGGCCGTGTGCGCTGTGCGTGTGACCCGTGCTTCGCGCGGCAACGCTGCTGCCGAGGCCAAATAAAGCCTGAGAACGAATGAAATATCTCATTGTTGGATTGGGCAACATCGGTGCCGAATACGCCGAAACCCGTCACAACATCGGTTTCAAAGTGTTGGATGCTCTCGCCGGAGCGTCCGATACTTTTTTTACGACGGGGCGTTACGGGGCTGTTGCTACTTTGCGCCATAAGGGACACACCCTTATATTAATAAAACCGTCGACCTATATGAACCTTTCGGGCAAGGCTGTGCGGTATTGGATGGAGGCCGAGCGTATCGCGCCCGAGAATCTGCTCGTCATTTCGGATGACATCGCATTGCCGTTCGGGACGTTGCGGATGCGGGCCAAAGGAAGCGCCGGAGGGCACAACGGTTTGAAGAATATCGCCGAGTTGCTCGGTACCGAGGAGTTCGCACGGATGCGGTTCGGTGTCGGGGGCGACTTTTCGCGCGGCCATCAGATTGATTATGTCTTGGGCGAGTGGACGGCCGAGGAGCGGGAGGCGCTGCCCGAACGGCTGAAAGTTTTCGGCGATGCCGTGCTTTCGTTCGCGACCATCGGCCTTGCGCGGACGATGAACCTGTTCAACAAGAAGTGACGCGTTCGCAGGAAACGTCGGTTTTATGAAACGGAGGGGTACTCGTTGCGGTGCTCCTCTTTTTCATGAGGAAATTCGTTGAAAATAGCTATCTTTGCTTCTGCAAGGGGTGTGCTCCGGCGGAAATCCGAATCGTTTCGGTTCCGCAAACGTTTGTAGACCCCTGTGGTCTTAAAATACATTTCGCTTATGTTCGCTGCTGAAACCTATGCCGCACGCCGCAAGGTGCTGTGCACGAAAATCGATTCGGGCATCGTCCTGCTGCCGGGCAACCTGCCGGCCCCCAACAACTATCTGAACAACGCCTACTATTTCCGGCAGGATTCGACGTTCCTTTACTATTTCGGGTTGAATGTGCCGTCGCTGGTCGGCATCGTCGATATCGATTCGGGTGAGGAAGTGTTGTACGGAGACGATTTCACCGTCGAGGATATCATCTGGACGGGGTCGCAACCCACGCTTCATGATTTGGGTGCCGAGGTCGGCATCACGGCGACGTTCCCGATGGCGGCGCTCGAAGCCCGGCTGCGCAAGGCCATTGCGCAAGGCCGCCGCATCCACTATCTGCCCCCTTACCGCGGCGAAACCAAACTGCAACTTTCGGAATTGCTGGGTATCCATCCGGCGGCCCTGCATGAATACAAGTCGGTTGACCTGATGTTCGCTGTGGCCGAGATGCGCGAACGGAAGAGCGCCGAGGAAGTCGAGGAACTCGAACGGGCGTTCCGAATCGGTTACGAGATGCACACAACGGCCATGCGGATGTGCTGCCCGGGTGTCGTTGAACGGGAAATCGCCGGTGTCATCGAGGGCGTTGCCAAATCACGTGGGCTGGGCGTGTCGTTCCCGTCGATCGTATCGCAGCACGGTGAGACGCTTCACAATCTGAATGCCGACGGAGTGTTGGAATCGGGCCGGCTGCTCCTGTGCGATGCGGGCGGCGAGGCGCTGAGCAATTACGTGTCGGACCATACGCGTACCTATCCAGTGAGCGGGCGGTTTACGGAGAAACAAAAGGATGTGTACAACATCGTGTTGGCGGCCCATGACCGTGTGGCCGCTATCGTTCACCCGCACATGATGTACACTGAAGTGCATAATGCGGCCTACATGGTACTGGCCGAGGGGCTCATCGGGCTCGGACTGCTGAAAGGATCGGCGCAGGATGCCGTTGCGGCGGGGGCGATGACCCTTTTTATGCCCCACGGACTGGGCCACGGTATCGGACTGGACGTGCATGATTGTGAAGCGATGGGCGAACGCTCGTTCGATTTCGCGTCGATTGCCGAACGGGCTGCGAAATCGGCGACCTGCGTCTATCGGGCAGCATGGCGCATCGAACCGGGTACGGTGATGTCGGACGAGCCGGGCATCTATTTCATACCGGCGCTCATCGACAAATGCCGCGCCGAGGGGCTCTACAAGGGCATCGTCGATTACAATGCGTTGGATGCCTATCGCGATTTCGGCGGCATTCGTATCGAAGATGATTTGCTTGTGACGGAGAACGGCTGCCGCATCATCGGTGACCGGAAGATACCAATTACGGTCGAGGAACTCGAAGCCGTTGTGGGCAAGGAATAGCCTCCGTTGTTGAGACATATGAGGCCGCGTGCGGGAATGCGGGCGGCCGAAAAAGAGAGGGCCGCATTGTGCGGCCCTCTTGCTGTCCAAAGGACGCCGGTTAGTTACCAGAGCTTCTCGGGATATTCGCCGGCGGCAATCAATGCTTTGATTTTGTCGACTACGCCCTGTCGGTCGGCTGCATAGGTCACGCCGAACCATTTGGCTGTCGTGTCGAGCACCTCGACCGTCGCCTTGCCGCTGACGATCAAATCGTTGACGACTAACGGAATGAAGAATTCCGCTTTCGGCTTGTCGATGTTTTCTTTCAGGAATTGTTTGAAATGCTCCTCCGAGTAGGTGAAATAGTCGGGCGTGAATCCCCACATGTTCATCGATACGGGAGTCGTGTCGGCCGTATGGGCCGGTTGTCCGTCGTCGCCCGTGAAAGTGATTCGGCCGTCGACGCGGGCGATGTCCGTACGTTCGACGACACCCGTCAGATACCCGTTCGCATCGGTCTGACAGATGCCGCGGGCCACGGTGCCGCTTTCCGACAACGTATTGCCCACCCGATAACCGACCATGCAGTATTTGCCGGTTCCGTCGGCTTTCGACAACCATTCGCCCAACACACGGAATCCATCGCGACCGTAGAAGTCGTCGGCGTTGATGACGGCGAACGGTTCACGGATGACCTCTTTGCCCATCAATACGGCGTGGTTCGTGCCCCACGGTTTGGTGCGGTCAGGGGGACAGGTGAACCCTGCGGGCAGGTCGGCGGTTGACTGGAAGACCACTTCGACCGGAATATGGTTTTCGTATTTCGAGAGCACTTTCTCACGGAAATCCTGCTCGAAATCCTTGCGGATCACGAACACGACTTTGCCGAATCCGGCGCGGATAGCGTCGAAGATCGAATAGTCCATGATGGTTTCGCCGTTGGGGCCGAGGCCGTCCAACTGTTTCAAACCGCCGTAGCGAGAACCCATGCCGGCAGCCAATACGAATAAGGTAGGTTTCATCGGTTTATCTTTTTCTGTTCAGTTGTCGTCGTCGTAGCAGATGCCCTCCATCAAGTCGTCCAGATCACGTCGTTCCTTTTTCGTCGGACGGCCCGTACCGCGCTCCCGAAAGACGAAAATCGTCTCGCGCGGAACGTTCAACTTGTCTCGTTCCTCTTGCGGCGTGATGTCGAGACAGTAGGCCGGTACGTTTTTCGCCGGCTGGCGGCTCGATACAAGGTCGAGCACCTTGTAGGTATAGGTGATCTGCTGCTTGCGCACGGCGATTTCATCGCCGGTTTTCACTTCGCGCGATGGCTTGGCCCAAGCTCCGTTGACCGAGACCTTGTTGGTCCGGATGGCTTCGGCGGCATCGCTGCGTGTCTTGAAAACTCGCACTGCCCATAGATACTTGTCCAACCGAATCGCTTCCATGTCGTCCGATAACGCGTGTTCCAAACGGCTAATGTACCGCCACTTTCTTTTTCTGAGCCGCCAATGCCGCGTCCAACTCGATGATGAAGTCCGACAGGACGTTCATGTAGTTGACGAACGCATCGTAGGCCGAATCGTAGGGATTGAAGTAGGAGTGCACGTCGCCGTCCGATAACCACTTCGTCGCCATGTAGTAGAAATGGTCGGAGGTCTGGAGGAAACTCCATACGTTGTAGAAATCGGGATTGTCGAGCGCGAATACCTTGTCTTTCTGAGCATAAAGCTTCGAAAAAGCTTCGTTTTGCAGTTCGTTGCCCAGCCATGCCGTCACGTCGCGCTCCTCGTCGGCCCACGACATCACGTGCGGACAATGCAACACGGCTACCGGTTGGTATTTGCTTGCCGTTTCGGTGACGGTCGCGAATTCCAGTTGATGTTTTTTTGCCAGAAATGCCGCCGGCAGCTGCTTCATGAAGTCGAAAATACCCGTGTCGGCGTTCTGGTGCTCACCGAAAGTCTCGTAGTCCATGAACAGGTTGATGACGTCGCCCGGGGTTTCGTCCGAAGTGAGCCACGATGCATATTTGTCCGCCGTCAACGGCCATTGATCCCAACCCTTGTTCGAGAACCGGAATGCGATGTCGTCCGACAATTTGTAGTTGCGCAGCAACAACCGCAATTTCTGATTGATGGCATTGGCATAGACGAAGTTGGGCGATTTCCAACCCAGCACGTGACGGGCACCCTCGGCCAGCATCGTCTTGAATCCCATGTCGGCGACGGCCTTGCCGATTTCGTCCGAGTAGATCAACTCCGTGTTGCGGAATGCGGTGGGTTTCACGCCGAATTCCTCTTTCAGCATCTTCGTGTGCAGTTTCACCTGTTCGGCGAAATCCTCCGGCGAAGCCAATGCGGCCAACGAGTGAGAATAGGTTTCGGCCAAGAACTCCACACAGCCCGTGGCGGCCAGTTCGCGGAATGAATCCAACACCTCGGGCGCATAAGCCTTGAACTGCTCGACGGCGATGCCCGTGATGGAGAACGAACAACGGAATTTGCCCTTGTTCTCCTTGATGAGCTTCAACAACAGCGCGTTCATCGGCAGATAACACTGACGGGCGACCTTCTGCATGACCGAACGGTTCAACAGATCGTCCAGATAGTAGTGGTCCTTGCCCATGTTGAAAAAACGGTATTTTTTCAGTCGCCACGGCTGATGTACCTGAAAATAGAGGCAGACGGTTTTCATAGGATTCGTATGTTTTATTGTTTTTTATTCTCTTCGATAACCTCTTCGTAGACAGCCTTGATTTTGGCCGCCGCATCGTTCCACTTGAGGTTCGTCACCTCTTCGAGCCCTTTCGAGGCGAACATGTTCGACAGCGCCGGATATTTGACCAGTCCGTAGATGGCATCGGCCAACGCGTCGACATCCCAATAGTCGACCTTGACGGCGTAGTCGAGCACCTCGGCGACGCCGCTCTGCTTCGAGATGATGACCGGCACGTTCGACCGCATCGCTTCGAGCGGAGAGATGCCGAACGGCTCAGAAACCGACGGCATCACGTAGACGTCCGACAGTTGGAACATCTTGTGCACGTCCTCGCCGCGCAGGAAGCCCGTGAAGTGGAACCGGTCGGCAATGCCCAACCGTGCCACGCGGCGGATGATGTGGTTCATCATGTCGCCAGAACCTGCCATGACAAATCGTACGTTGGGCAGCCGTTTGAGCACTTTGGCGGCCGCCTCGACGAAGTAGTCGGGGCCTTTCTGATAGGTGATGCGGCCTAAGAAGGTGACGATCTTGTCTTTTACGCCGCGTTCGGGCGCTTCCGAACTGTTCTCGGCGAAGCGCACGGCGTTATGCACCGTCACGACTTTTTCGGCCGGAATGCCGTAGCGGTTGATGACGATGTTGCGCGTCAGATTCGACACGGCCATCACTCGATCGGCGGCCATCATACCCGCCCGC
>RYWP01000081.1:3898-6231 GCA_003979135.1 Alistipes sp. | reverse complement strand
ACTTTACTCCGATGCCGTACTGCGTGTGGAAATGCCCCGTCGTCGTACCCCACAAACAGCGTTCGCGTCCCGACAGCGAGAGAATGATTCTGTCCGTGAGATAGGCATCCACTTCCAGCGTAACGGCCCCGCCGTAGAGAAATCGGTCGCGATTGCGGATCGTCGCACCGTCGTAGAGCCGTTTGTCGCCCCAGTTCACGGTTTCGTAGCCCGTCATGGCTGAACCTCCGACGTAGAAGAGAAACGTGTGCGAGGGATCGGCGAAGAACTTGTAGTAGTAGCCGCCCTCGGCCGTGAACTGCGCCGTCGGAATGCGTCCGGCCTTATAGGGATAATAGCGCGACAGGTACTCGACGCCGAAGACCCATTTGTCGGCATGTTTCGCGTAGCGGCTCATCGCAACGCCGAAATAGTACCCCGCATCCGTGCTTGCGGAGGTGCAGAACCCGTCGACCATGCCGCCCCGAAGCTCGATGCTGCGCATCCGCGGCAGGGCACGCTGGGCGTGTGCTTCGTGCCGAGATACGACGCACAAAGCCAGCAACAGAATGAATATCGCCCGCTTCATGTTATTTGACCTTTAATTCGTCGATAACACGGGCGCGCACCAAGTCGGCATTCTCCACAGTGAAAGTCTGATGACGGCCTCCCTGTTGTTCATGCAGTTCCACGACGAGGTGTTTGTCGTCGGCCAACGTGAATTTCGGGAGTGTGAAGACCATGTGTTCGCTATGTCTGCCGTCGATTACCTGTACGTTATTGTATGCCCGCACCGGCCATACGACCTGCTCCTGAATGGCCGTACGTTTGGCGACTTTCTTGTCGACGATCTTGAACGTAAGGTAATCCACGTCGAAAGGCACGTTGGACGAGTTCTTTAATTGCACGTGGAAATAGAGCAGGCCGTTATGCGAGTAAATACCTTTGAGCAGGTACTGCACGCCGAAGCGCTTGCAGCCGATATGCTTGATCTCTCGGCGGTCGTTTTTGTAGATGGACTTCATGATGAGCTTGACCAGCAACGGCGATTCGCTCCCCAGCTCCGTGAGGTACACCTCCATTGCGTTGTTGGGGCGATTTGCAGGTGCGCCGTCGTGGATGAAGTCGCACATTTCGACATTCAGGAGCAGCGGCTCGGCCGCGTAGCGGACGTTGAACGTGTAGAACGAGCCGTCTTCGGTGATGACCGACATATTGGTCTCGGCGTGGAAATCGCGTACGGCGGCTTTCACGCGGATGACGTTTTCAGCGCCGTCGGCCTTGCCCGCGATCAGGTTCGGGGAGCCGAGGTCGACGTAGCGCACCGCCGCCGGAAAAATGACGTGCACGGTCTTGTCGTAGGTAACCTCCAACCCATGCGGCGGAATCATGCGGTCGAACGAGAGCTTGCGCGTGAGACCCTCGTAAAGGTTGCCTGCGGTCTGTTGTGCCGAGGCGACGGTTGTGCCCAGAACGATGGTGCACAACATAAAAAATAATCTTTTCATGTTACTGTGGATTTAGTGGCCGGACTAAGAGTCCGGATTTAATAAATAGTTGTTTCCTGATTTTTTAGTCTTCTGGCTGATAAAGCATGACCCTATATCCTGCTTTCAGATGCACTTTGACAGTGCGCATCTTTTGGGCGATATATTGGCTCGTGCCCTGAATCAACCCTTTGCCGAGGTCGGAGGCGAGCTGCGCTCCCGCGTCGGTGGAGATGTTGATGCTGCTGCCGAGCGATGACCCCATGTTGGCAGCCACCTCTTTGGCGGCGCTTACCTCCATCGAGTTGGGGATGAAGATGCCCTCCTGTCCGTCGCTGTCGAAAACGGCCAGCTCGACGGGGATGATCGTCCCCCGATACTCCAGTGAGGTGATGTCGATGCCGAGCCGCTCGCCCTGCACCCGCGCCGCACCCACGATGACCGTGTTGCGGGGGATGCGCACTCCGGCTACCTGCATCGGCTCCGTAAGGCGTAAGCGGACGGATTGTCCGTCGGTTACGGTCTGGTTGCCGTGTACGCACGCCGGAATGGTGTTGCGTCCGACCGCTGTCGAGGTTCCGACCGCCGTCTGGAATCCGAAATTCCGTTCGTCGGTCTGCGCCGTGATGAACTCGCTGTCGGTCATGGGCTGCGCGAGTGCGGAGACGATGCGTTCGGCCACCTGCCCGACGGGTTGCGCCACCGCCTTGCCGTTGCGCACCGTCTTCTTATCATCCTCCGTATCGGCTGCCGACGGCTGTTGCGTCGTGCCGCCCTGTCCGGCGGGCATATATTTGGCCGCCAATTCGTAGGACTTTTCGAGCAAGGCCACTTGGTCGTCGAGTGTCGAGCCGGACGGTTCCGCCT
>RYWP01000081.1:0-3888 GCA_003979135.1 Alistipes sp. | reverse complement strand
CCTCCTTTTCGGGGTCGTCTTGCGGCGTTTCGTAAAACGTGCCCAACGTGCGGTTGATCTCCTCGTAAGCCGCAGCCGAGGAGCGGATCGGCTGTCGTGGGGAACTTTCGCCGTAAGTGCGGGCAGGCTGCTGCGGTTCAGGGCCGAGCAGGTCGAACTCCTCCGTCGGCGAATCTTTCTCCGCCTCCTTGTCCAAGAAGAGCGCGGCGAGGTCGTTCATCTGCGCCCGCCGCTCTTTCTGCTTCTCTTCCAAGCGTGCCTGCTCGTAGGCGGTACGCTTGTCGGCGATGATGCCCGATTGGGTAGGCAGGGGCATTTCGGTGTTGAAACCGATGCCCTGCTGCGCTTCGGCCTTGTCCTTGTCGGAGGGTGCGAAGATCAGCCACATGGAGCCAATGAAAAGCAGCCCCATAAGCGGGTATACGAGCATCTTGCGGCGGCGCTGCCGCTGTTCCTCCGTGAGCGGCTGTTCAGGCTTCGCCTCTTTCATGTTAGTCGTGGGATTTTTGTTCTGTGCCATAATCGTAGTGGTTGAAAAGGTGGATACTGTCCTGCTTCTGCGGCAGGTTGAATTGCTCGATATGTTCGATCTCTATCCGTCGTCCGTTTTCCCGTCCGATTTGGTAGAGCGCCGCCCCGAACGTAAAGAGGGCGCCGATGGCGAACAAGCTGAAAATGACGAGTACGACAATGATTTTCGTGCGCTCGGGGAGTACCGTGAGCCATACCCGCAACCGCTCGTCCTGCCTCTCTGTCCACTCGTTCAGACGTTCGATTAACTTTCTCATAGGCCTATCTGTCCAATGTTTGTAGGTCGCGGTTTTCCAGAATCGTGAAGCCCTCGATGGTAAATCCGTTGGGGTTGTCGTCCGAACGGGAGGCATTCAGCAGGCGGCACGACGTTACGAGGCTGCGCTGCGTTACGTTGCTCTCGCGGATAATCATCTGCCGCGCGTAGGTGTTAACGCGGTAGGGATAGCGGTCGAAATCGCAGACCACCGAATCGACCTGCAACACCTGATTGATGTTGCCCGCGATGATACGGTTGTAGTAGCCCTTCTCGGAAAAGTCCGAATAGTAGTTATAGACGCTCTTGTCGGCCAGCAGCAGGGCGCGTTTGATGTTGTGCTCGATCGCGCTCTTTTCGGGCGAGAGGGTGAAAAACAGTTCGTGAAAGCGGCGCACGTGCTCGCGTGCTTCGGCGGGACGGTTCTGCGTGAGGTCTTGCGAGAGGGCGAGCATCAGCGACTTGCCGCCGTCGAGCACGTAGATCTTCTCGCGCTGCCGCTCAGCGAAGCGGTAGGAACTCCATACCGAGTACACCACGACGAGGGCGCATAACGAGAGGAAGACCATGCTGAACAGCCGTATCTGGCGGAACGAGGATTCGATATTCTTCAATGATTTGAATTCCATAATTTTTTGATTTCTGGTTATTTATCGTTTGAACAGGCGGCCCGTAATATTGCCGGTCGTCGCTCCGGCGACGCTGCCGGCCAACCCTCCGGCGCGGCCTGCGACTTGGCTTACGTTGCGTCCGTATGCGCCTATGCCTCCGGCTTGTATGATCCACCCCGCAACGGTCGGAATGGTGAAATAGCCGATGATGCCGATAATCAGGAAGACGATATAGACGCCGTTGGAGGCTTCGAGCGAGAAGTTCGGGTTGTTCTGCAACTCCGATATGTCGTTTTGCAGCATCAACACCTGAATCTTCGCCAGCACGGTGCTGAACAGGTCGGCGACGGGCAGCCACAGGTAGACTTGTACATAGCGGCAGATCCACTGCGTAAGCGTGGCGTGGAATCCGTCCCATACGGAGATGGCGAACGCGATCGGGCCGAGGATGGAGAGCACGACGAGGAAGAACGTGCGCACGGTGTCGATGACGAGCGCCGCGGCGGCGAACATCAGTTCCAGTATCTCGCGGAAGAAGTCGCGGATACTTTTCTTCATGTTGTACATCCCGCGTTCGATATACATGCCGGCCATCGTAACCATGTCGCCGGGCGACCAGCCTAATTCTTCGAGCTGACGGTCGAACTCCTCGTTCGAGACGAGGTAGGCCGTTTCGGGATTGCGCACCATCGCCTCGTATTCGAGCTTGTCTTTCTGCTCGCGGTACTGGTTCATGTCCATCGTCTGTGTTTCGAGCATCCGGTTCGTGCCCTGCACGACGGGGCTCAACACTCCGTTGATCGTGCCGAGGACGAACGTCGGGAAGAACATGATGCAGAAACCGACGGCGAAAGGCCGCAGCAGCGGATATACGTCGATGGCTTCGGTGCGGGCGAGCGACTGCCACACGCGCACGGCCACGTAGAACAGCGCACCCAGCCCCGCGATGCCTTTGGCAACACCCGCCATGTTGGAGCAGAGCGGCATCATCTCGGTATAGAGCGAGCGCAGGATCGTATGGAGGTTCTCGAAATCTATTGCAAGCAACATCATAAAGCGTGGGTATTAGGGTTACCAATAGCGGTCGCTGCGGCTGCCGTAGAGAGCCAGCACCCTGTCCATGTCGTTCTTCTTGCGCGAGCGCAGGTAGCTGACCGAAATGTTCTTGTTGGTGTAGTACATCACCAGATTGCGGTATCGCCGCACGCTGTTGTAGCACCTGTCCACCACGTCCATGCGCTCCTTGTCGGTCATCGAAAGCGTCGTGATGTTCACCACGTCTTTCATCTCTTTGAGGACGTTGTTGCTCTCCTCCAAGAGCTTCGTATAGCCGAATGCGATGGCCGACAACTCTTCGGGCGTGAAATTCCCGTCGCGCAGCATAAGCTGGAAATTAGTAACGTAGATGTCCGATATTTCCCCGATCATCAGAATCGTGTTCCTGACCTTGACGGCATCCTTGACGAGGTTGTTCACCGATTTGAGGGCGTCGTAATACTTCTTGCCCTGCTCGTAGATTTTTACCGTCTCCTGAAAGTTCGACACCATGTTGGCCGCCGTCTTCGAGGTGTGGATGATGTTCTTCGAGGCATTGATGATGCCTTGCGCGAGATTGCCCGGATCGCTGACGACCCATTGCGCCTGCGCCGTGCCTGCCAGCAACAGGCATGCGCTGACAAGCAGGATTATTTTCTGTTTCATTCTCTTATGGATTTAGCGGTTGTTATTGCTTGTCGCTTGCACGGGTGTAGTCGCCGTGCGGCGAGAAGGTCAGCACGTCCGTCGCCTCGTTGTAGGCGATGTCGATGCGGTAGCCCGTGTTGATGAAGAGGTTGCCATCTTCCTCGCGCAGCAGGTAGGTTTCGGGCTTCGGCTTGCGACGGATGCCGCTGCGCTTGAAGACCGTAACCTTGTAGGCGTCGCCCTCGCGGTAGATCAGTACGTCGGGCTTGCCCTGTGTACTGACCCAGTTGCCGCAGAGCTTGCCGCAGTCGGTCTCTTTCGTCTCGATGCAGGCTTGCAGCATCATGGCTGCCAAGCCCACCAGATAGCCGCTCAACGTGAGCAGGCGTTGTTTATTCACGCTCATACGCATTCTTGTTTGGATGATTGATTACTGTTTGTTTCTGCGGCGTTCGGCCAGCTGCCGGATCGCCGCCTCGATGTCGCCGCCCAGCTTCTCAGCAAGGGTATAAACCTCTATCTTCTCGGTCTCCTCGGTCGTGTAGGCGAGGTATTCCTCGGCACTCACTTCGGTGGCATAGACCGCCGACTGCGTGCCGCCCAACCCGATCCACACCTCCTTGTAGAGCCGCGACGGGTGGTTGGCCATGTTGATCGAGAGAATCTGTCCCTTCTCCTTGTCCGTCAGTCCGAGCAGCGCCTGAATCTGGTCGAACTTGTTCATGTACTTGCGCTGGTCGAGAAGTATCTTGCAGTCCGAGTTGTTGATGATGCTCTCCTTGACGACGGGCGAGGAAATGATGTCGT
>RYWP01000080.1:226-6276 GCA_003979135.1 Alistipes sp. | reverse complement strand
TTTCGTGCGTTATGCCGCCCGTCAGGGCGTTGCGCCGCGCCGTGCCGACATCGCACGGTCGCGCCGCCTGATCGAAGCCCAGCTGCGAGCCTACATCGGCCGGAACACCGTGCTGGAAGACAACGGATTCTATGCCAATATCTATCCGATCGACGACGTGATTCTGCGGGCGATCGAGGTGCTCGGAACGAAGAAAAAAGTGACTGCCAATGATTAAGAAACTGATCGGATTGCTTGCTGCGGCAGGCATCATCGCGGTGTTGGTCTTTGCGATTCTGCACCGTGCCAACTATCGGTCGATGCTTTTCGACGAGCAGACGACGTTGCTCAACGTGTTCAGCGGCGGTAAGTCCGAACCTGCGGCCGATGCGACGGATGGGCCTGTATTCGATTCGCCGGACGATTTGGTGCCCGATGCGGAGTTCGTTCCCGAAGCGGGTGCCGGCGAGACGGCGGATTCCAACGGATGGGTAGCCGATTCCGACCGCGAAGAGGACGAAATCGAGCCCGAACCGCTTCCCGATACCTATTGATGGTGACGAATGTTTTCTGACGCCTGCCGGCCCGGCAACCCTGCTCTTTTCGGCGGCCCGATGATGCCGCTGC
Organism: Alistipes sp.; assembly: GCA_003979135.1. Taxonomy (GTDB): domain Bacteria; phylum Bacteroidota; class Bacteroidia; order Bacteroidales; family Rikenellaceae; genus Alistipes. The sequence continues at coordinate 5,670 of RYWP01000080.1, read as the reverse complement.
TCAGCGAGGTTTGCGCACGAGATAGATGCGATCGTCCGGCAGCGCGTGGTGTGTGCGGGCCGCTTCGCCGAGTTCGGTCGCGTAATCGATGACCTCCACGGCGAATCCCGCTTCCCGCAGCCGGTCGGCATAGTCGGTGCCATAGACACGCCGGTGGTCGTACTGACCGAAAATCCGTGTGCGTTCTTCGGGGTCGGTGATGGCGTCATTCTCGTAGGTTTGCGGGCGATCGAGTTCGACGGGCGAGAGCAACACTCCCCAACCGCCCGGCCGCAGAATCCGGAAAAATTCGCGCATGGCCAGCCTATCGTCGGCGACGTGTTCCAGCAAGTGATTGCAAATCAAAACATCGAACGAATCATTCTCCAACGGAATGGCCTGCACGTCGAAATGCAGGTCGGCCAACGGACTCTCCAGATCGGCAGTGACGTACTGTTCCGGACGATCGGCGAAATGGCGCTTCAGATGACGCATCAGGCAGACTTCGGGCGCGATGTGGAGCGTATGCGGGAATGCTCGGAGGAGGTCGGTCTCCCGCGTCAGATAGAGCCACAACAGCCGGTGTCGCTCCAACGAAAGGCAATGCGGACACAATGCGTTGGCCCGTGAACGGACATATCCGTAGGGCATGAACCGTCGGTAATGCGAACCGCAGACGGAACATACGACACCCCGTCCTTTGCGAAAACCCTTGTAGAAAAGGCCGATGACCGGCACGGCCCATCCGGCGACGCGCTGCAATAACGGCCGTGGGATATGATTGATGCAAAACCGGATGAAACGTTTCATTTTTCGAGAATCCGATTAACTTCCGCTTCGGTTTTAAGCAGTTTTTTCTTGCATTGCGCGATGAGCTCGGTGGCGCGGGCGACTTGGGCGGCCAAATCGTCGACGTCCATCTCCTCGCTGCGCAGGCGGGCCAGAATCCGTTCGATTTCGGCCGATGCCTCGCTGTAATTCAATTCTTTCTTTCCCATTTTCTTATTATAGGCTGCGCATGGTACTACTTGGCTGTGGGTAGCATGTGTACCGCTTCTAAAAGCGGCGGGATAAATCTCGATACGTCGTTTGGAGCATCGTGCGGCCGATGTCGGTCAGTTCGGACGGTGCGTTTGGCGATTCCTGCCCCGTTACGCAATCGAAGACCACGGCCCCCGATTCATCCACCACGCCGAACCCGTCGTCGAACGCATAGTAGGCGAACTTGCGCGGCGGTGCGGGTGCGAAAATATCCTTGCTGTAATCGAAATCGTCGTGTGCTATACCCAATTGAGCCAACAACGTCGCTGCGAGGTCGATTTGCGATGCATAGGCCGTGACCTCGCGCGGCCCGCACAGACCCCCTCCCAACCAAAGCATCGGAATACGATGCCGCAACGGCTCGTTATAGAGCAATGTCGACGGATAAGGATACCCGTGGTCGGCGACCAATACGATGACCAGATTGTCCCATGCGGGCGAGGCTTTCAACCGGTCGATCATCCGGCCGATCTGCTCGTCGGTGAAGGCGGTGGCGTTCAACATCGGATGCTCGAACTTACGGTAAGGCACATCGTAGGGCGGGTGGCTGCTCAAAGTCAGCAGACCGGCGAGAAAGGGCTTTCCTGTGACCGAAAGCGCGATGACTTCATCGGCGAAGTAGCGGCACATCACCTCGTCGTCGTAACCCCATTTGGCGGTCGGTCGGTCGAACGACAAGTCTTTCTGCCAGACGAGCCGCTGCCACCCCGTGGCGTACATGTAGGAGGACTGGTCGGTGAAGTTGAGGTCGCCGCCGTAATAAAAACACGTCTCGTAACCCGCCTGCCCGAGTGAACGAGCGATGGAGGGCAGGTTGCGGCTCTTGCCGGGCATCTTCATGATGGACACCTTCGTCTGGGCCGGAAAACCGCTCAGAATTGCTACTTCGCCGCGGTCGGTGCGGAATGAATTGGCGAAAAAATTCTCGAACCACACACCCTCGCGTTTCAACCGGTTGAGGTGGGGCATGACGGGTTCGCCCGCTACGTCGGCCTCCATGAGCGTACGGGCGAAACTCTCCATAATGACTACCACAACGTTGGGTCGCGGTTTGCATACGACCTGTTCTGCGGGGCCCTGTTGCTGCGGCCCGTTTCCGCGAATCGCTTCGAATCGTTCGGCCCGCTCCGATTCGTCGAAAAAAAGGTATTCCGAGGCGAAATCCTCGCGTTTGCCGAGCGACGAGAGGAATGAAAAGACCGGATTGGTTGCCGCATGGTTCAGAAACGGATTCGTGCTGAAATAGACTTTCGAGACGTTGGCGACCGAGGCGCCTACGCCACCGCGGATGGCCAGAAAATCCAGTCCGGCGCAGAGCAGGAGCAACAGGCTTGCAGGTGCCGCCCACCGTCGGACGAGCGGTTCGCTGTCGAAAAGACGGGCGATGCGGCTGTAACTGAAATACATGCTGGCGGCCCATGCGATGCAGAGGAGCGTTTGCCGGATACCCGTCCACCAATCGACGCTGGCCATCGCCTCCGATGGGTCGGCGAGGTAAATCAGCAGGCTGCTGTCGATGCGGAAGCCCCAATGTTCGTAGAGTTCGAGGTCGACGGCGAAAATGACAGCCGTCGCGACCGCCACGATGCCGAAATAGCCGTTCAGAAACAGTCGAGTGGCTCGTTCGGGCAGCTGCATCCATACCGATGCCAGCGTGAGGAGGATGGGCAGCGCGGTGATGTATCCCGCGACGGTGAGGTCGAGTTTCAGCCCGTGCCACACGACGCCGAACAGTTCGCCCCACGAACAACCGGCCGCGAGGTCGGAGTATCGGAGCAGGAACAACGGCTTCTGAATCGCCATCCAACAGACGGAGATGGCGAAAACGACGGCGAGGAAACGGAGTTTCATTAGCGGCTTTCGGGCTTCGGTCCGTTTTCGGGCGTCTGCCTGCCTGCCGATGTTTTTCATGGATGCCATATCGATCGAGTGCCGCTTTTGGACGGGTGAATGATTCTATTATTGGTGACGGTTGCTCCCGATCAAAGCTTTTCGCCGTAGGCCAGGTCGCCGGCGTCGCCGATGCCCGGCACGATGTACGAACGCGAAGTCAGTTCCTCGTCGACCGCCGCTGCCCAGACCGTCGTGGTCTGATGGGGCATATGCTGCTGCACGTAGTCGATGCCTTGTTCGCTGGCGATGACTGCTGCGACATGGGTGTGGTTCGGCATGCCGCCCCGCTCGCACAAGGCGTTGTAAGCCAACACTAAAGAAGAACCGGTCGCCAACATCGGGTCGACCAGCAACAATGTCTTGCCATCCAACGAGCCGCATGAGATGTATTCGACTTTGACGGTGAACTTGCCGTCTTTCGTGCTCTTGCGGTAGGCCGAAACGAATGCGTTTTCGGCGTCGTCGAAGTAGTTCAGAAAACCTTGATGGTAGGGAAGTCCCGCCCGCAAGATGGTGGCGACGACCAACCGGTCGTCGATCTCCTCGACGTTCGCTTCGCCCAACGGCGTCTCGACCACGTGTGCCCGATAATTCAAAGTTTTCGAAATTTCGTAAGCCGTGATTTCGCCGATGCGCTCCATATTGCGGCGGAAGCGCATCGAATCCTGCTGGATCCGTTTGTCCCGAATCTGCGCGATGAATTTGTTGAGAACCGTGTTCTCGTGGTTGAGGGTATGAATGGTCATAGGCGGATGATATTGGGGTTGCTTGTTTGCGGGAGCGGTGGATATGCGGGGGCGTGTTTCCGATTAATACAGAAAATTGTTGAACGGGTAGCGTCCGGCGTGGATTTCGCGCACCATGCCGTAGAGGTCCGAGCGGAATTTGTCGATATTCGTGCGTTCGCGCGCCGAGAGGAAGATGCACGGCGTGCCGGCATTGGCGAACCATGTGCGTTGTAACTCTTCGAGCGTGCGGTTTTCGCGTGTCGGGGGCGTCAGGTCGTCCGGGTCTTTGGCGACATAGGTGTAGGCGTCGACCTTGTTGAAGACCAAGTAGACCGGTTTGTCGCCGGCGCCGATCTCCTGCAACGTCTGTTTCACGATGTCCAACTGTTCCTCGAACTGCGGGTGCGAGATGTCGACCACGTGGATGAGCAGGTCGGCTTCGCGCACTTCGTCGAGCGTCGATTTGAACGATTCGATCAGCTGCGTGGGCAGTTTGCGGATGAAGCCCACGGTGTCGGACAACAGAAACGGCAGGTTGTCGAAAACCACTTTGCGCACCGTCGTGTCGAGCGTCGCGAAAAGTTTGTTTTCGGCGAAGACGTCGCTTTTGGCGATGAGGTTCATCAAGGTCGATTTCCCGACGTTGGTGTAGCCTACCAATGCGACGCGCACCAACTGTCCGCGATTCGACCGTTGTACGGCCATCTGACGGTCGATTTTCTGCAAATCCTCTTTCAGTTTGGCGATGCGGTTGCGGATGATGCGGCGGTCGGTCTCGATTTCGCGTTCGCCGGCACCGCCGCGCGTGCCCGTGCCGCCGCGCTGCCGTTCGAGGTGCGTCCACAGGCCTGACAGTCGGGGTAACATATACTCGTGATGGGCCAGCTGCACTTGTGTTTTGGCGTAGGCCGTGCGGGCGCGCGAAAGGAAGATGTCGAGAATCAATCGCGTACGGTCGAGGATCCGGCATGGCATGGCCCCTTCGATATTGCGAGTCTGTGCGGGCGAAAGCTCGTCGTCGAAGATGGCGACGTCGATTTCGTGCTCCTTGCACCATGCGGCGATTTCCTCCAATTTGCCGGGCCCGACGTAGATGCGCGATGACGGTTGGGGCAACCGCTGCGTGAAGCGCCGGACGGAACGGATGCCGGCCGTTTCGGCCAGAAACTCCAATTCGTCGAGGTACTCCTCTGTGCGGCGATTGTCGGCGGCGTCCGGCGTGACGGCAATCAACACGGCCCGTTCCATCGAATCAGTTATCGTATCGTTCTTTTTCTCTTCCATTTTTTATTCAAACCAGCGCATAGTACTTACGACCGTGAGTAACGTGGGGACGGTTTTTTAATAAAACTGCGCATAATTCTTACGATCGCTGAATCATGTGCACTCCTTTTGCTTCTCATCACCATGGCATAGTGCTAATACCGTGGGTGGCAGCCCTGTTGTTCGAACGGGGCACGGAAAAGGGTATTTACCCGAAAGCAAATACCCTTTTTATGATCCCATGAATGCGTTATCAGTTGGCTACGCGGAAATCGACGGGCAACGTATATTTCACACGCACGGTCTGATTGCGCTGCTTGCCCGGCGACCATTTCGGCGATTTGTTCAACACGCGGATGGCCTCTTCGGAAAGCGAACGGTCGGGTGTCTGGAGCACTTGGATATTGGTCAGACGACCGTCCTTCTCGATGACGAACGACAGCGTTACACGACCTTGAATACCGTTCTCCAAAGCAATCTGCGGGAAACGCACGTTGTCCTGCACCCACTTGCGGAAAGTGTTGAGGTCACCGCCTTGGA
>RYWP01000080.1:0-216 GCA_003979135.1 Alistipes sp. | reverse complement strand
CCTCTTCGACAGCCACGATCTGTTCGATTTCGGCATTCTCGTCGAACTCGGTGAAGTCCACGTCGGTGTTGATCTTCGTGTCGTTGGTCACCACTTCCAAGATGTCGGCGATCACTTTCACCTCGATTTTCTTGGGCGGTTCGGGCGGCTTCTGATCCTGACGGGTAATCTCGGTGATCTGTTCCTCGACCGGACCGTAGCTCGTGTCGATTTGCT
>RYWP01000079.1 GCA_003979135.1 Alistipes sp. | reverse complement strand
TCACGAGAGTGCTTTGCAGTTCTTCCTGCACGGCGGTCGATTCGGCTTGCAGGCGGGCGGATTTTTCTTTGAGGTCGGCGACGAAACGTTTGTGTTGTTCGGCTTCGTCGCGTTTGCCCTGACCCATCAGCGCGCCGATCTCTTTGGCGGCTTTGTTCTGGGCCGACAGCGTGGCGTCCAGTTCGGTCTGGATGGCCTTGCGGCGGTCATCCAGCGCGAGGATCTGTTCGATGACGGGTGCCGCGTTGACCCCTTTCTTGGCCAGCTTGCGGACGGCGGCCTCGCGGTCGTCACGGATTTGCTTGATTGTAAGCATGGTTATTTCGTGATTTTTGAGTTTCGATTACAACCGACAAAAATACAAAACAATTCATAAAATTATGTAATTTTGTCCGAAATGTTTTGCGCCCAATGAAACCTGTCGAATTGCTCGCCCCCGCCAAAGATTACGTTTCGGCCGTCGCTGCGGTCGATTACGGTGCCGATGCTGTCTACATCGGCGGCGCTCGTTTCGGTGCCCGGCAGGCTGCCGGCAATTCGTCCGAAGAGATCGCTCGTGTCGTCGAGTACGCCCACCGTTTCGGCGTGCGGGTGCATGCGACGCTCAATACGCTTCTGACCGACGCCGAGTTGGCTGACGCTGAGGCGCAAGCCCGAGAATTGATCGCTGCGGGCGTCGACGCATTGATCGTGCAGGACATGGCGCTGCGGCGGATGAATCTGCCGGTCGAGTTGCATGCTTCGACCCAGATGTTCAATCATACGCCCGAGGGGGCTCGCTTCTTGTCCGATGCGGGATTCGCTCGGGTCATTCTCGAACGGGCGCTTTCGTTGGAAGAGATTCGGGCCATCTGCACTGCTACACCGGCCGAGGTCGAGTGTTTCGTTCACGGGGCGATTTGCGTCGGGTATAGCGGGCGGTGTTTTCTGTCGCGGTCGATTTCGGCGCGCAGCGGCAACCGCGGCGCTTGCAGCCAGCCGTGCCGCCAGACGTGGGATCTGACCGACGGTCGCGGACGGCGTTACATCACCGGAAAACACCTTTTGTCCGTGCGTGACCTGAATCTTTCGGCGCGCATCGCCGATTTGTTGGATGCCGGTGTCACGTCGTTCAAAATCGAGGGGCGGCTCAAAGATACGGGTTACATCAAAAACGTGGTTGCTTATTATCGGCGGGCGGTCGACGAGGCGTTGGCCGTGCGGCCGCATCTGCTGCGGGCATCGGTGGGCGAGAGCCTGCCCGACTTCACGCCCGACCCGTCCAAAAGTTTCACGCGCGGCGAATCGACATGGTTTTTCGACGGTCGGCGGGCCGGTGTGGCGTCGTTCGATACGCCGAAGTCGGTCGGCGAGCCGTTGGGGTATGTCGGGCAGGTGTTGCGCGATGGGTTCCGGCTCGACCGGTTTTCGTACGGGACGCCCGCGGGCAAAGAGGGCGATTCGGTTCGGCCTGCGGATTCGCTCGCTGCGGGCGACGGCATCTGTTTCGTGACGCCTGCGGGGAGTTTCGGTACGAATGTCAATGCGGTCGAGGGCGGCATCGTCCGTCCTAACCGAATGGAGGGCATCGCGGTCGGGGCGGCGGTCTATCGCAATTTCGACCTGCGATTCAATAAACTGTTGGAACACAGCCGCACGCGGCGTGTCATTCCGGCGTCCGCGACGGTGGAACTTTCCCGTGAGGGGGTGCGTTTAACCTGCACCGATTGCGATGGGGTGACGGCCTGTGCCGACCGGTCGTTGCTGCTCGAATTGGCCAAGAATCCCGATGCCAACGCCGCCGCTGTCCGGACGCAGGCGGCCCGCAGCGGCGATACGATTTTCGCCGTGCGTGAGGTTGTGGTTTCGGGCGGCGAGTGGTTCGTACCGGCATCCGTCGTCGCCGAATTGCGCCGCGAAGCACTCGGCCGGTTGTTGCAGGCGCGTGTCGCACGGCCTATGGCCCACCGCATCCTGCCCGAAAATCAGGCGGCGCTTTATCCGTCGGAACGGATGGGTGCGGACGAAAACGTGACCAACCGACTGGCCGAAGCCTTCTATCGCGACCACGGCGTGCGGGAAATAGCCGCTCCGTTGGAGTATGCGCCGTCGACCGCAGGTAGTTGCGTGATGCGGTCGGCCTATTGCCTCCGGCGTGAACTGGGCCAATGTCTGAAAGAGCATCCCACGTTGCGCGGCGACCTCTACTTGGAACACGGCACGTTCCGCTACCGGCTCGATTTTGATTGTGTCCGCTGCGAAATGGCGCTGGTCGATTGCCGCCGAACGGAACTGGCACGGAAATACGACATCATCGATTTCGACCTCGGCGTGAAACTCACCGGTGCCGGATTTCCTGTCTACAAAGGGAAAGGCGCCCGCCTGCAACGCGCACTCATCAACTACTTTTTGGACTACAACACGAAAGCAGGCTACAAGGAGATCGAACCGCCCGTGATGGTCAACGAGGCGTCGGGCTTCGGCACGGGCCAGCTCCCCGACAAGGAGGGACAAATGTACCACGCCACGGTCGACAATTTCTATTTGGTGCCGACGGCTGAAGTGCCCGTGACGAACATCTACCGCGACGTCATCTTGGATGAAAAGGATTTTCCGGTGAAACTGACCGCCTACACTCCCTGCTTCCGCCGCGAGGCCGGCTCCTACGGCAAGGACGTGCGCGGGCTGAACCGTCTGCACCAGTTCGACAAGGTGGAAATCGTCCAGCTGAGCCTGCCCGAACATTCGTACGAAGCGCTCGACGGTATGGTCGCCCATGTCGAGGGACTCGTGAAGTCGCTCGGTCTGCCCTACCGCATCCTGCGGCTGTGCGGCGGCGACATGTCGTTCACGTCGGCGCTGACCTATGACTTCGAGGTCTACTCCGAAGCGCAGAAACGCTGGCTGGAAGTTTCGTCGGTGTCGAATTTCGAATCGTTCCAAGCCAACCGCCTGAAACTGCGCTACCGCGATGCAGAGAAAAAAACGCAGCTGGCCCACACGCTCAACGGTTCGTCGCTGGCGCTGCCGCGCATCGTGGCCGCGCTGCTCGAAAACTTCCAGACGCCCGACGGAATCCGTATTCCCGAAGTTCTGATTCCCTACACGGGATTCGACATAATCGGATAGGTTCCGGAAACACAGCTACCGTAAATGTTCTGTCGCGCCAAGAAAAAACTTGCTTTTGTGCCCGACTTTTCATATCTTTGTCTGACGAACACACACTAATAACACAAACATCATGGCACACAAAATTACTGATTCGTGCGTAGCTTGCGGCACATGCATCGGCGAATGTCCGGTAGAGGCTATCTCGGCCGGCGACATCTACGTCATTGATCCCGACAAGTGCATCGACTGCGGTTCCTGCGCAGGCGTATGCCCGAGCGAAGCGATCGTCGCCGAGTAAGCGCACTCCGACGATACAACGAAGCAGGGCGTCCGAACAAAAGTTCGGACGCCCTGCTTGCATTCGGGGCGGTCGCTCTACACCGCCTTTATCAACGAACGGCCCAACCAGACCATCAACAGACCGAGCAAGAGACTCAACCCGACGTAAAGCCCGAAATAGAGTCCGTGTTTCTGCTGCAACAATAGAAACATGTCGTCCGAAAACGACGAAAAAGTGGTGAACCCGCCGCAGAATCCCGTAATCAGAAAGACATTCATCGACGGTGAAATCAAGTGGGTCTTCTCAGCCATACCGAAGAAGATGCCGATGATGAAACTGCCCACGACATTCACCGTGAACGTACCCCACGGAAAGGCCGAATTGCAGACGAAATGGGCGAACTTGCCCGTCAGAAAACGCAGGCAGGTGCCGATAAAGCCGCCCATACCCGCAATAAGCATCGCTTTGAACATACGCTAAACTCCTAATTTTTCGGTTAATCGAATCGATAATGCAAAGATACGCATCGTTTCGCATATCGAATCAAATCGCATACCACAACGGCCTTTCCGCATTTTTCCATGGCATAATCCTTGCCCCGCCTATCGGCGTCGGGCCGCGCAGTGTTTCGCGGAAGATCGAACAGCCATCGCCCGCAAACCGAAAAAATCTTATCGCTATGCATTTGACACCAAAGGAGATCGACAAACTGATGCTGCTCTCGCTCGGCTCGATTGCCGAACGCCGTATGAAAAAAGGGCTGAAACTCAACTATCCGGAAGCCGTGGCCTACATCACCTCCACCGCGCTCGAAGGAGCCCGCGAAGGCAAGACCGTCGAGACCGTCATGAAAGAGGCGGCGAACGTGCTGACGAAAAACGACGTCATGGAGGGTGTCGCCGACATGATCGGACTATTGCAGGTCGAGGCCGTATTCACCGACGGCACGCGACTGGTGAGCATCCACCAACCGATCAAATAGCCCTCCGTTCACCTCATACCTTCACAATCTATGGAAACGACGAAACAACACTCTGCGAACAATGCTTCGCAGCCGATGAGCCTTTATCCGAATCAACCCGGATTCCAGCCCGCACAACCCGTCGCCGTAGGCGGCGTCGTGCTGCTCTCCGACCCCATTGCCTATAACGAAGACCGCAAGACCGTGCGTCTGACCGTCCGCAATACGGGCGACCGACCCATTCAGATCGGTTCGCACTTCCATTTCTTCGAAGTCAACCGCTATCTGGAATTCGACCGCGACGACGCATTCGGCTGCCATCTGAACATTCCGGCCACCACGGCCGTGCGTTTCGAACCGGGCGACCAGAAAGAAGTCGAAGTGGTTCCCTTCTCGGGCAAACGCCGCATCATCGGCTTCAACGAGCTGGTCATGGGCTATGCAGGTGAAGAAGATGCACCGTCCTACTATCCGGCCCGCACGGCCGCTTTGGAGAAGATGCGGAACTCCGGATTCAAATACACCGACAAAGACATCGCCCCCGCGAAACCCGTGACGACAGGCGCTACGCCGGCCAATCCGGCAGCCAATCCCACCGCGGCAAAATCCACAACGACGAACAATCCGAAAAACACGAACAAACAATAAAGAGCGATGGCAACAATTTCACGTCAGGAATACAACAACCTGTTCGGCCCAACCAAAGGAGACAAAATCCGGTTGGGCGACAGCAATCTGTATATCGAAATCGAAAAAGACCTCCGCGAATACGGCGACGAGGTGGTTTACGGCGGCGGCAAAACACTGCGCGACGGCATGGGTCTGGCCAACACGATGACCTCCAAAGAGGGTTCGCTGGACTTGGTGATTACGAACGTCACAGTCGTCGACCCCATTGTGGGTGTCGTCAAGGCCGACGTCGGCATCAAGGATGGCAAAATCGCCGGGCTGGGCAAGGCAGGCAATCCGAACACCATGCAGGGCGTCGATCCCAATTTGGTGACGGGTGCCGCGACCGACGCCATTTCGGGCGAACATCTGATTCTGACTGCGGCCGGCATCGACGGCCACGTCCATTTCATCTCGCCGCAACAAGCCTACGCCTCGTTGAGCAACGGTATCACGACCCTCATCGGCGGCGGTGTCGGCCCGACCGACGGCACGAACGGAACGACCATCACGTCGGGACGCTGGAACATCGAGAAGATACTCCAGTCCATCGAGGAGCTGCCCGTCAACATCGGCATCTGCGGCAAGGGCAACTGTTCGGTCGAACTGCCCATCGAAGAACAGATCAAGGCCGGTGCCTGCGGTCTGAAAGTCCACGAGGACTGGGGTTCCACACCGGCAGCCATCCGTACGGCGCTGAGCGTCGCCGACCGCTACGACATTCAAGTCGCCATTCACACCGACACGCTCAACGAGGGAGGTTATGTCGAGGACACCATTGCAGCAATGGACGGCCGTACCATCCATACCTATCACACCGAGGGCGCGGGCGGCGGCCACGCACCCGACCTGCTGAAAGTAGCTTCGATGCCCTACGTGCTGCCGTCATCGACCAATCCGACGCTGCCGTTCGGCATCAACTCGCAGGCCGAGCTGTTCGACATGATTATGGTCTGCCATAACCTCAACCCGAAGATTCCGTCGGACGTCTCGTTCGCCGAGAGCCGCGTGCGTCCCGAGACGCAGGCCGCCGAAAACGTCCTCCACGATCTGGGCGTGCTGTCGATGGTTTCGTCCGACTCGCAGGCAATGGGCCGCGTCGGCGAATCGTTCATGCGCACGATTCAGATGGCGTCTTTCATGAAAGACGCCGTGGGTCGGCTCGACGGCGATGCCCCGGGCAACGACAATTTCCGCGTACTGCGCTACTTGGCCAAAATCACCATCAATCCGGCCATCACCTTCGGCATGTCGGACTACATCGGTTCGGTCGAGAAG
>RYWP01000078.1 GCA_003979135.1 Alistipes sp. | reverse complement strand
GTATCTTTGTCTTTCGAAAGTTCGGACAGTCTCGTCCGAACGCGACAGAAAAAGGAAATGAAACGTATTGTGCTGATAACGGGCGGTCAGCGGTCGGGCAAGAGTTCTTATGCCGAGGCGTTGGCCTTGCAGTCGGCGCCCGATCCGGTCCATGTCGCCACGGCGCGTATTTTCGACGACGAGTTCCGCGAGCGGGTGCGGCGTCATCAGGAGCGTCGGGGGCCCGAATGGACGAATATCGAGGAGCCCGTGCATTTGGGCCGGTTCGATTTCACGGGGCGGACGGTGCTCGTCGATTGCGTGACGTTGTGGTGCACTAACTTTTTTTTCGACCTCGGCGAGTCGGTGGATGTTGCCCGCGAGGCGCTCGTGCGCGAGTTCGACGCACTGACGGTTCACGATGCCACCTATATCTTCGTGACGAATGAAATCGGTTTCGGCGGCGTGGCTGAAAATGCGACGCAGCGGAGGTTTACTGATTTGCAAGGTGCTGTCAATCAATACATCGCCGCTCGTGCGGATCAGGTCGTCCTGTTGGTCAGCGGCATTCCCGTAACAATCAAATAAATCAATGAGAAACTTCCGAATCGTGCGGCCCGACGGGGCATTGCGGCCGCTTTTGCAACAAAAAATTGACAATCTGACCAAACCCAAAGGGTCGTTGGGCATGTTGGAGCGCATCGCTTTGCGCGTCGGGATGATTCAGCAGTCGTTGACGCCCGCGTTGCATGAGCCGCAGAATCTGCTTTTCGCCGCCGATCACGGTGTTGTCGAGGAGGGCATTAGTCTGTCACCCAAAGAGATTACATGGCAGCAGACGCTTCATTTTGTGCGGAATGCCGGTACGGGGATCGGTTTTTTGTGCCGGCAGCATGGTTTCGAGCTCAAAGTGATCGACGGTGGCGTCGACTTCGATTTTCCGGCCGGTTGCGGCATCATCGACCGCAAAATCCGCAAGGGTACCTCCAATTATCTGTACGGTGCCGCTATGACACCCGACGAGTTCGACCGATGTATCGACGTCGGGGCTGAGATGGTCGACCTTGCCATCGACGAGGGCTGCAACATCGTCTCGTTCGGCGAGATGGGTATTACCAATACCTCGTCGTCATCGATTTGGATGCACTTTTTCGCCGACGTGCCGTTGGACGAGTGCATTGGGGCCGGCAGCGGTCTCGATAGCGCGGGCATCCGCCACAAATGCGACGTCCTGCGCCGCGCTGTGGCCGATTATGCGGGCGACGGGTCTGTGGCCGATTTGATTCGGTGGTTCGGCGGTTTCGAGATGGTGATGGCCGTCGGGGGCATGTTGCGGGCTGCCGAGCGGCGAATCACGATTCTGGTTGATGGCTTCATTATGTCCGCGTGCATCTTGGCCGCTTCGAAGCTCTATCCCGAAGTCTTGGATTATGCGCTTTTCGGCCATGTCGGCGACGAACAGGGCCACCGTCGGTTGTTGGAGGCGATGGACGCCGAGCCGATTCTGCACCTCGGCCTGCGGTTGGGTGAGGGTTCGGGTGCCGTGTGCGCCTATCCGATCGTCGAATCGGCCGTGCGGATGCTCAATGAGATGGATTCGTTCCAAGCGATGCAAATCACCAAATACTTCTGATTCCGAGAATGTTCGATCGTCTTTTGGCTGCTTTGACTCTCTTGACGCGCCTGCCTTTCTGGCGATTGCGACGTGTTCCGACTGAGGCTTTCGCCCATACGACCGATTGGTGGTCGGCTGTCGGGTGGTTGACCGGCGGTGTCACGGCCTGCGTCTTGTGGGGTGCTGCGGCTTGGTTGCCGGCAGACTTGGCCGTTGTCGTCGCATTTGCCGCCCGTGTTCTGTTGACCGGTGCCTTGCACGAGGATGGGCTCGCCGACTTCTTCGATGGTTTCGGCGGCGGCACGACCCGCGAACGGACGTTGGCTATCATGAAGGATTCGCACATCGGCACTTACGGCGTATTGGGGGTGGTTTTCTATGCTTTGTTGCTTGTCGGCACCGTTGCTGCTCTGCCACTTGAAACCGCTGTCCGTGTCGTGGCCGTCGGCGACCCGTTGTCGAAATTCGCCGCTTCGCAGCTCGTCAACGTGTTGCCCTATGTCCGGCCGTTGGAGCAAAGCAAGGTCGGCACGGTCTATCGCCGCATGGGCGTCTGTGCGTGGTTGCTTTCCGCCGTCTTCGGCGTGATGCCTGCCGTCGTTCTTCTGCCTGTGCCGTTTTGGCCGGTCGTTGCGGTGCCGTTTATTGTCACGGGGGGACTGATACTCTTCTTGCGACGGCGTATCGGCGGGTATACGGGCGATTGTTGCGGTGCGGTCTTTCTTTTGAGTGAATTGGCCTTTTATCTGGCCGTAGCGGTTCGTTATGGAGGTTTGGTTGGTTAGACATACGTCAGTCGACGTCCCCGCCGGAACGTGTTACGGCCGGTCGGACGTGCCGTTGCGGGATTCGTTCGAGGTCGAAGCCGCTGCTGTGCGTGAAAATCTGAAAGATATTGCTTTCGACGGTGTGTGGTGCAGCCCATTGAGTCGTTGCACCCGTTTGGCTGCGGAGTGTGGTTATGCCGACGCTCGGCATGACGCTCGGTTGTTGGAGTTGGATTTCGGCGCGTGGGAGATGCGGTCGTTCAATGCCATCGACGACCCGCAGTTGCAGCGTTGGTTCGACGATTGGTTGCATGTGCGGCCCACCGGCGGCGAATCGTTCGTCGAACAAATCGTGCGTGTGGGCGGTTTCTTGGACGAGTTGCGCACGCAGCCGCTTCGGCGGGCGTTGTTGTTCGTCCACGGGGGCGTGCAGCTTTGTGCCGGTATCTACGCCAGCCTTTTCCCGCCCGAGGAGGCGTTCGCCCACCAGCAGCCTTACGGCAGTATTCTGAAAATCCCGATTTGACCCAATATGCAGAGTGTCCGCAGGCAAATCGCCAGTACGACGCATGCGATTTCCACCCGCCGATTGATTGCAATTGCCTTTTGCATGTCGGCTGTCGTCAGTTCGCGGTCGTTCGTGCCGATATAGGGTTTGTAGACTGTCTCGCCGAAATAGTCGTGCGTGCCGCCGAAACGACAGTTGAGGATGCCTGCCAGCGCTGCTTCGGGCCATCCTGAGTTGGGGCTTGCGTGTCGCGGCCCGAATCGGAGCACGAACCGTAGCAAACGGGGGCGTCTCGCCACTAAAATCATCAATAGAACGGTCAGGCGGGCCGGAATCCAGTTCGCCACATCGTCTATCCGCGCCGCTACGCAGCCGAATCGGCGGTAGCGTTCGGTGCGGTAGCCGATCATCGAATCGAGCGTGTTGACCATCTTGTAGGCCATCATCCCGGGCACTCCTAATAATACATACCAGAAAATCGGGGCTACTATGCCGTCGCTCAGGTTTTCGGCCAGCGTTTCCAGCGCCGCCGTGCGTATCTCCTGCGGCGTTAGGTTCGCCGTGTCGCGGCCTACGATGCGTGCGACCTGCCGGCGACCCGCTTCGACCGACCGGTCGACCGCTCGGAAAACTTCGTGCACTTCGTCCGTCAGCGTCTTGCCCGCCAGCGAATAGAAAACGGCTGCTGTTTCGATGCATAGCAGTGCCGTTGCAAACAGCCACATCATTAGTCGGTGTTCGGTCATGAGCGATGCGAGAGCCATGAACCGAAGTGTCCATACAAGGATATAAAGCTCTATCCAAACTCCGAAAATTAGCCCTGCGGCCAACAGACCGCCTTTCAGCTGCCGGTGCGTGCCGCGGTTCCAGTGTCGTTCGCCTGCTGCGATGAGTTTGCCGAATCCCACGATAGGGTGGGGCAGTCCCGCAGGGTCGCCCAGCCAGCGATCGAACAACCAGCCCACTAAGAGCGGAAGTGGCAACAGGCAGACAATCAGTAGGATCACAGTTTCGACCATGTTTTCAGTGCCTCGATTAAAAGTTCGTTTTCAAGCGGCGTTTGCGTTGCTATGCGGAAGTGATGGGGTGTTAGACCCTCGAAATTCGACGCATCCCGAATCAAGATTCCGTGGTGTGACGCGAGCCATTCTTTCAGTTCCGCAGCTGTTCCCGTTCTGCGGATTTCGACTGTCATGAAATGGGTGTCGGTCGGGTACGGTGCGAAACGACCCGTCGCTTGCAGAGCTTCGGCTACGCGGTGGGTTTCGGCCAGCAAGTCAGGCAGCGGAGGTGTCGGTACTCCGTATTCGAGCAGATAACATCCCGCTTCGATAGCCAGCGCATGAACCGACCACGGCATGCGCAGCCGCCGCAGTTCGTTGCATAGCGTCGGGTGGGCCGTCAGATAGCCGAGCCGCAGCCCGGGGATGGCATATTGTTTCGTCATCGAGTGAATCAGAACGAGGTTTTTTCGTGCGGTTGCTTCCGCAGCGGTGAGCGTCGGATGTGGTGTGAACGAGGCGTAAGATTGGTCCACGACGAAAATCGTTTCTGCATGGGCGTCGATCGTTCGCAGAAGTTCGGCACGGTTGAGCGTCCGGCCCGTCGGATTATTCGGATTGCAGCACCAGAGCGTGCGGCCCGTAGGGTGCCATGGCGCCTCGACCGATGATACGTAATGTTCGTAGAGTCGACAAGCGTCGGCATACTCCGCGAATGTGGGTTGTACGATTTCGGTCGTCGCACCAGCCGTCAGATGCGCCGTCAGATAGAGCGCTTCGGTTGCACCGTTGGTCGCCAGCACCGATTCGGGGCCGATGCCGTGCCGTTCGGCCAGCGCCCGTTCGAGGGTGAACGGTTCCGGTTCCGGATAGTGTTCGACGACCGTCAGCCGTTCACGCAGGAAATCGTAGAGTGCTCGGTGGTCGATGCCCGCCGGCACGTTCGAACTGAAATCGGCCCGAATATCGCCGTATCTGTATCGGTCGTCTCCGTGTCCCTCGATCATCGTTGCAACAGTTTGTAGACAGCTTCCATTTCGACATGGCGTCGCACATGGTCGGCCAGCCGGTCGTATTGTTCCTCCTTGAAAGCCTTGTAATCGAAAGGCCGCGCGTCGAGTTTCTCGGCGAATGGAGCCAGTAGCCGTTCGATGAATGCGCTGTTGTCCAGTATCCCGTGCAGATAGGTGCCCATTGTCCGTTCGGCGACGCAGCCTTCGTCTTTGCCTGCCTCCGTACGGGCCAGCGGTAGCGCTCCGTCGAGTCGCTCGGTGCGGCCCATGTGGATTTCGTAGCCGTGGCAGGGCGTTTCGTCTCCGACCAGCCGGAATGTCGTCTGGCAAGTGATCTTTTCGCCTGTCATCACCGTGCTCACGGGCAGCAGCCCTAGTCCGGGAAGCCGTTCGATCGAACCCTCCACACCGTCGGGGTCGCACACCTCGCGGCCCAGTATCTGATAGCCGCCGCAGATGCCGACGACCGTCGCTCCTTCGCGATGGGCACGGACGATAGCTTGTGCCGCGCCGTTGCACCGCAGTTCGGCCAAGTCGTCGAGCGTCGATTTCGTCCCCGGCACCACGATGATGTCCGCCTTGTGCAGTTCCTCGACATTGTTCGTGTAGTAGAGATGGACACGCGGGTCGCGTTCGAGCACGTCGAAATCGGTAAAGTTCGACAGATGCCGCAGCAGCACGACCGCTACATTGACCTTTCCGGCTTCGGCCGTCCGGCGTTTGGTGGCCAGCGATACCGAATCCTCCTCTTCGATTTCGATGTCGCGGAAGTAGGGTACGACACCCAAAACCGGTATGCCGCATAGTTGCTCCAGCGTCCGGCGTCCTTCGTCGAACAGACGCAGGTCGCCGCGGAATTTATTGATGATGATGCCCTTGATGCGTTTTCGGTCGGCTTCGTCTTGCAGCATCACCGAGCCGTAGACCGATGCGAATACGCCGCCGCGGTCGATGTCCGCCACCAAGATGACCGCCGCATCGGCATGGGCGGCCATCGGCATGTTGACGAAATCCGTGTCGCGCAGGTTCAGTTCCGAGATGCTTCCCGCACCTTCCATGACGATGGGATTGTAGCGGGCTGCCAGTCGGTCGTAGGCCGCGTGGGCCGCTTCGCGCAGCTCCGCCTTACCCTCCGATCGGAAATATTCCCATGCCGTGCGGTCGCCGATAGGCCGGCCGTTCACGATGACCTGCGACGTCCGGTCGGACGAGGGTTTCAGTAGTACGGGGTTCATGTCCGTGTGGCAGGGGATGCCTGCCGCTTCGGCCTGCACGGCCTGTGCGCGGCCTATTTCCAACCCCTCGGACGTCGCGAATGAGTTGAGGGCCATGTTCTGCGCCTTGAACGGCGCCGGCGCATATCCGTCTTGCCGGAATATCCGACAGAATGCGGCAGCGAGCACGCTTTTGCCGACGTCGCTGCCCGTGCCGGCGAATAGGAC
>RYWP01000077.1:5893-6499 GCA_003979135.1 Alistipes sp. | reverse complement strand
GCCGAGGGCCGATACGCCGAACTGCCGTTCGACGCCTTCCGCGCCGTATGGGACGGGACGGTGCTGCTGGCCGAGAAGGGCGACGAGATCGTCGAGGAGCCGTGGCCGCTCTATCGGGTCCGGCAGGGGCTGGATGCGCTCGACCGAAGGTGGGGTCGTTGGCTCGCGGGGCTGCTCGTCGTGGTGGCGGCCGTCGCGGCGCTGCGGGCGCCCGAGTTTGCGGAGCTGCGCTATCTCGTGAAGGCGGCGGGCCTCGCCCTCTCGTTCGCGGTCGTCGTCAAGGCGTCGTTCGACCCGCATCTCGCGCAGGGCTTCTGCCGCCTGGGCCGGCGCTCCGACTGCAACGAGGTCTTCCGCGCGGCCGGGGCCAAGCTCTTCGGGTGGGTGTCGCTCGGCGAGCTGTCGGCGGTCTACTTCGCCGCCTCGATCCTTTGGGGGTTGTTCGTCGCCGCGGACCCCGGCGCCCTCTTCCCGTGGCTCGATATGCTCGCTTTGTCGACGGTCGGCTACTCGCTCGTCTGGCAGATGCGCCACCGCAGGTGGTGCCCGCTGTGTCTGGCCATCGACGCCGTGCTGGTGGCGGACGCCGCGCTCGAGGCGCTGCTC
>RYWP01000077.1:0-5883 GCA_003979135.1 Alistipes sp. | reverse complement strand
CTGCTCGGAGCGCCGTGGCGGCCGGTGCCCGATGCGGCCTTCGCGGTCGACGCCCTGCTCTTCGGCCTGCTGTTCGGGGCCGGCGTGCTGGCGCTCCGCAGGATCGTCGTCGCGGCGGAGCGCGTGCGGGAGACGGATCGGCTGAAGTACAAGCACGAACGGCTGCTGAGCGACAGCGCGCTATTCTGGCAACTGCTCGAACGGCAGCCGAAAGCGGCCGCGGAGTGCAGCTCCTGCATGCCGATCACCAACTACGCCGAGGCGGAGCACACCCTCACGGTGGTGATGAATCCCTCGTGTCCCAAGTGCGCCGAGGTCCATCGGGCGCTCGCCGGCTTGGAGGGCTACCGCATCGAGCTGCTCTTCGCCGTGAACGAGGGCGACGGGCGGTCGCGCGACGCCGCCCTGCGCATGATCTCGTCGGGCATCTCGGACGAGTGGCCCCAGACCGAGCGCATCGTCGACGCGTGGTACGAGCGGCACGAGTTACCGCCTGGTCAGGCGGTTCACCCGCTGGCGGGCGAGGACCTCGACCGGCACCGCGACTACTGCCGGGCGGTCGGGATCACCGGCACGCCGACGATCCTCGTCGACGGCCGGCGGCTGCCCGATCTGTACGACGCGACGGATTTGAAATATCTGTTGTAACGGACACGCGCTGTCCGACCGCTATTCGCCGCGGCCCTGCCCGCCGCGGTGAATAGGAAGCCTTCCCGCGAGAAGGCCGCATCGAAGTTTGACTAAAAATTAAAAGGGCATTGCATAAGTGATTTATTTTGCCGACCTTACCGATGGATGCGCGGCGAACGGCGGTTGCGGGCCACCCGTCGAGAAGCAAAAGTCCGAACCAATCAAATCTAAACTTTAAAAACTACTATTATTATGAAAACGATGAAGAACTTCGCTGCACAGCAGCTGACCAAAAAACAGATGAACGAAGTGAAAGGCGGAGCAAAGGTCAGTTGCGATTTGATGATTGGCGAAGATATTTACAATCTCGGAGAGATTGAATCGTCTGATTATCGAGAGGTTCAACAGCGACTTCAAGAGGAATACGGTGACATCGGCATCATTGAATGTCAACCTTGGCTATTGTAACATTTATCTATAATTCACAACCCTTAACAGGGTTGTGAATTATTCGAAAAATAAAACTACCCCATGAAATTTTTGTTGCTATTTCTTGATTTCGTCCTCTGTTGTGTTGTCTGCCAGGCTCAAAAGCCGATTCCATCACGGCTCGATCCGCGAAATTATCCCAACGGCGTGGCGATGATTCATGATTCGGAGCTGGTGACATTCGGCTCCGACATTTCGGCATACGACACGTTGGACACAGCTTGTTACATGGCAACATATGATTTTACCTATCCGTCCAATGTCCGTTTTTCCGATCCTCCGCTGACCGACCGCATGATACTGGAAATCGGCAATCGGAAAACAGCCTTCTACAGCTTGGACCTTTTCAAGGACGACTCATTGTACACGTACCGCTGGAGACAATCGGGGAGGGCCGGTAATTTCAACTCCAACCATGTCCGGTTTTTTGTCTACGGAGATCGGCAGTCGCAGGAATTGGAGGTACAGCAGCGTATGCCGATGCAATCGGGACGTGTGGTCACAATCCCGAGAGAGGCCATCCCGCAATGGACGATCGACACACTCGCATGCGAAATGCTGGGTTATCGATGCTTGCGGGCTACGACGCATTACGGCGGGCGAGACTGGACAGTCTGGTTTACGCTGGAGATACCGTTCTCGGTCGGCCCGTGGAAATTGTGGGGGCTTCCCGGCTTGGTTCTGAGAGCCGAAGAGGTGCAGGGGATGTTCTCTTTTATCTGTACCTCCGTGATGGTTGCTGAGCGGCCGATTCGGCGCTATCGATGGCGCAGCGGCAAGCCGATCGACCACAACGCGTGGCTGAAACTTGAGGAGCGGATGCACCGTTCTCCCTACGCAATGTTCGGACAAGATACGCAGATTGTCAGCATAGGCAATTCTCCCGGATTCATGGACGAAAATTGGGAGGTCCCTTACTACCCGCTCGAACTGGAATGATGCGTGTTGTCCCACGTTATTCGCTGCGGCTCTGCCTGCCGCAGTAAATAAAAAGCCTTCCCACGAGGAAGCCGAACCGAGCCTGAGAACTCGCATGTCCAACCAAGTCGCAGAAAGGCATCGCAAAGGTAGCAAATCTTTTCAGAATCGCGAAAGCGGCAATGAAGACGGCGGTTCCGGAACATCCGTCGAGAAGCAAAAGTCCCGACCGAATATAAAAATGAAACCTAACAAAAAACCACAACTATGAAAGCTATGAAGAACTTTGCTGCACAGCAGCTCTCGAAAAAGGAAATGAACGACGTGAAAGGCGGACGAGTATATTGTGTTGTACACGATTCGGAAGGTCGTTTCATAATGGATGGGTATGCTCCCGAGGGAATGGATGCCAAACAAGCTGATCAAATGTTATGGGATCTTTACCGAGAAATGGATTTTTATGCTTTTTGTGCGTAAATCAGAAATCTGAGATGGAGCCTGTTTTACAGGCTCCATTAAAACTTAAAAAATATTCGAATGCGGACTATCGTTTTTTTATTGTTGCTTCATATTACTCCCGTATTTCCGCAAGGAATAGCCCGTATTCCGATTTCACATGCGGATCGCTTTGTTTACTCTCGTATTTTACCCGATTGCCGAATAATAGATACGGCCTATATAAACGTAGCTTATGAATATCTGTTCATGACAGATACGATAAAAAAACAAAGATGGCGAGATATTGTTATTTTACAGGTTGGGAGAAGTTATGCTAAATATTTTAGTGGGCGCGGATATGTTATTGATTCCTTAAATAGTACAAAAACCGTATTGCCGCATAGCAAACTGGATTTCGCACAACTTTGGTTTTCTTTTAACCATTCAAACGATGAGAGCGCATATTATACATCAAAGACCGATATTTTATGGAATGGCCAACAACATGTATTCACGGTTTGGCAACCAGAGCCTACGTCTTATCATGCCGGCCAAGGATATGTATATCAAGATTTGATTTCCGATTTGAAATGGGAATTATGTAATAGCGAGCATACGGAACCCATCTTAGGTTATAATTGTATCAAAGCTACGACCGTATTTCGAGGACGGACATATATCGCCTGGTTTACACCGGATATTCCAGTGCATATTGGGCCATGGAAATTCGTGGGATTGCCAGGTCTAATTCTGCGGGTTGAAACTGAGGATCGTCAATTTTATTGGGGATGTCGAATGATCAGTTCCCAACCGATCCCGATCGTTGAATTTTTTTACGATTACAAAACCACGACAAGACAACAACATATGAAATTCGAGCGCCGTATTCATAAGACGCCTCAGATCCTATTTGAAATGAATGGTATGGAAGTTCGTTTATTTGATCGGCAACGACTATATTCTCCGGAAGAAATCGAGTGGACGATTCCTTATAATCCCATTGAATTAGAATGAAATCGAATGGATCCGGGTTATCCGACTATTATTCGCTGCGGCTTTGCCGGCCGTGGCAAATAAAAAAGCCTTCCCACGAGGAAGCAAAACCGAGCCTGAGAACTCGCATGTCCAACCAAATCGCAGAAAGGCATCGCAAAGGTAGCAAATCTTTTCAGAATCGCAGTCGCGATAATGAAAACGGCGGTTACGGAGCATCCGTCGACAAGCAAAAGCCCGAACAAAATTAAAAACCGAAAACAAAAATTACGACTATGAAATCGATGAAAGATTTTGTTGTACAGCAGCTCTCGAAAAAGGAAATGAACGACGTGAAAGGCGGGCGTTTGTGCGGTCCTTTCCAATATGAATTCTCCTGTACATTTCATCTTCATGGTGGAGGAAGTGTCCCCGGACGAGTTTGTGCCTCCGATGGATTTTCCGCAGTGATTAAAGGAGGTTTGGAGATCGAAAAAAGTTTAGGTGGCGGTGCTATTGCTAATCAAACATGCCTTTGACAGATTTACTATATTTTGACATGGAGCTATTGCTCCATGTCAAAATATTCACGAACTCTAAGATATGAAAAAATTCTTTTTTATTTTCGGAATGTTTTTGGCTGCATCGTGCCATTCAGGTGATATCAACGTAGATATTGCATTGGATTCGGACATATACGAGGAGAACGACCGGATATATCTTTTCGTACAATACGGAAATCAATTGGCATTGATCGATTCTTGCCGAATCACAGACGGCCGAGCCCTTTTTCGGGGAAAGATTCCACAAAAAGAAGTGCTTGCCGAGATTATGATTCCGAATAAGGCAAGCCATATTTTACTGGTAGCCGAGGGCGAAAATATAAAGTTGCGTGTCAATAAACAAACGCGTTCTTTTTTTCCGATGTGCGAGGGTTCTTACGCAACGAAACGTATAGCGGAAATCGCCCGGCGATACCGGGAAATCGGTTATAGTAAACTGGACTCCCTGAAACGGTTGCATGACGAGCTTCCGGCCGATCATCCCGATTGCGAATCTCTCGCACGAACGATCCGCACCCACGAACGGGAATTGTCCGACCTGGTTTGCGATGCGCTGACCAACGACCGAAGCGTATTATTGGCCATTACGGCAAAAATGTGGTTTTGCGACTCGAATCCGGCGATTCCCGACGACAGCATGGCGCGGATCGTCGCCGGCATTTGTCAGCGATTTCCTGATGATCCGAATCTCGCTTCCATCGATCCCGAACGTCGGGCATCGCCGCCGACGTCGGAGAGTATGAAGGCTTTCAATCTGAAAGCGCAGTTGACCGGGCGTCCGTTGCCTTATCCGGATATGAAAGCGACGAAACAGCCCGAATCCATAGACTATGATGCTTATCCTGCTTACGGGATAGGCGACATCGTACAACCTTTTTCGCTCGTTGATCTATCCGGAACCGAGCAGAATATCGCTGATTATGATACGGAATTTCTGCTCGTAGATTTTTGGGCTTCGTGGTGCCGCCCCTGTCTTCATGAAATTCCGCATCTTTTGGCTGTCGGACAACGCTTTAACAAAGTTCTGACCATTTATGCCGTATCGCTCGACGAAGATTCGGAGACTTGGAAAAAAGCGGTCGAAAAAAACGGTATGCACCCGTTTGCCAACGTCCATCTATCCAAAGACATGCCGTCATTCGCCGAATTGGCAGCTCGATTCGGCATTCGAGCCATTCCGCATAATCTCTTGTTGAATCGCGAACGTCGAATTATTGCGGTCGATTTGCGAGGCGAGGCACTTGAGAAAGAAATGGAAAAATTGATCGCTCCCAATCCCTTCCCGAACTTGAATAATTAAAAAACACACATGCCTTTTCCCCACTACACCCAGCTCGATGCGATGGATTGCGGGCCCACGTCGCTGCGGATCATCGCTCAGTACTACGGTAAGCATTATTCGTTGCAAAGTCTCCGCGAGAAGTGCCATATTTCGCGCGAGGGCGTTTCGTTGTTGGGCATCAGCGATGCGGCCGAAGCCATCGGTTTCCGTTCTACGGGTGTCAAGCTCTCTTGGGAGCAGCTGCGTGATGAGGCAAATTTGCCGTGCATCGTCCATTGGAACCAGCAGCATTTCATCGTGGTCTATCGCATTGCAAAGCGACACGGGCAATGGTGGGTGTGGGTCTCCGACCCGGCGCAGGGGCTGTTGAAATATAGTGAGGCGCAATTCCGCAAGGCTTGGGAGCAAAGCCGCGAGCTGCCCGATCTTGCGGCCGTTCTCTCCGAACATCGGGCAGGACGCCCCGTTGCGTTGCCCGACACTTCCGGAGGCAAAGGCATCGCTTTGTTGCTGGAGCCGACACCTGCATTCTATAAAGAAAAAGGCGACGAGGATAAGCGCTTGCGGTTCGGTCAGCTGTTGCATTATCTC
>RYWP01000076.1 GCA_003979135.1 Alistipes sp. | reverse complement strand
GAGGTCATTTCGACCGGCTCCATCAGCGTCTGCCGTCCGAGGTTGTAGAATCCGTTTTCGTAGGAGTGGTAGACGATCACCCAACGTCCGTCGGGCGTGTCGATGAGCGAGCCGTGGCCTTTCGACCACCAGCGGTCGCTATTGCAATAGGTATGCACCAGCGGATTGTAGGGAGAGTTTTCCCACGGCCCGTCGATCGACCGCGAACGGGCTACGGTAATCATGTGGCTGGTCGGAGGTCCGGCTGTGCCGCCCTCGGCGTTGAGGTAATAGTAGTATTCGCCGATTCGCCGCAGCTTGGGCCCTTCGAGGCAGAAACCTTCCGTAATCCAGTCGGAGGGATACTCCCAGCCGGCATAGACCGTCTTCTCGGTACCCGGGACGATGGACAGCCCGTCGGCGGTCAGCTGGGCCCGCTTGCCGTTACTGAGGAACAGCCAGCGCGTGCCGTCCTCGCCGACTGCGTGGCATGGATCGATGTTGGCGATGTGCAAGTCGACCGGGTCGCTCCACGGGCCATAAGGAGATTCGGCCCATGTGACGTAGTTCTTGCGGCCTTTCGGCAGAGCGACCGTGAAATAGATGTAGTATTTGCCGTCGTGCTTGGAGATGTCCGGTGCCCAGATCGAACCGAGGTAGGTGTTGAGCGCGCAGCTGATCGGTTCCCAGTGCACCAAATCGCGTGAATGGAAAACGGTCAACCCGGGCTGGTAGTCGAAAGCCGAATGGGTCATGTAGTAGTCTGCTCCGTCGCGCACGATGGTCGGATCGGGGTAGTCGCCTCCGAAAATCGGATTGCGGTAGGTCTGAGACGTCACCGGAAATGTCAGTACCAGAAGAATGGCCGTACAAAAGGCAGAAATTTTTCTTTTCATACGAGTGCGGTCGATGCGGATTGAACTTGTTACAAATATACGTTTTTTTTTGTGCAAAAAACGACCGGAAAGCAACATTTTTCGGAATGGGAAATTAAAGATTTGCGATGAAATCGTTACATTTGTGTGATAAACCTTAAAACAGATTGTACGTGATGGAAAGGACTGGAAGCAAAGCATTTATTTTCGAATCAGAAACGCCGTGGGAAGAACTCGGCGGCGGTGTCAGACGTCAGATACTCGGTTACGACGGCCAGCTGATGGCGGTCAAGGTGGTGTTCGACAAGGGGGCCGTCGGCGCTCCGCACCACCACTATCACAGTCAATGCACCTACGTGGCCCGAGGCAAATTCGAATTTACGATCGGTGACGAAACCCGTGTCGTGTCGGCGGGAGATTGCCTTTTCAAGACCCCCGACACGCCCCACGGCTGCATTTGTTTGGAGGAAGGGATGCTGATCGACATGTTCAGCCCGATGCGGGCCGATTTTCTGAAAAAAGAGGCGTAAGTCATGAAATTATTTCGGATTTTGCCGGCGCTTTTGCTGCTGGCCGGAAGCGTGCAGGCGGCGGTGCGGGTCGGCGGACTGCGTACTGAACGGATGGAACGTCCCCTCAATATCGAATCGCAGCATCCGCGGTTGAGTTGGGTTATCGAATCGGATGAACGAGCCGTGATGCAACGGGCCTATCGTATATTGGTTGCCTCGTCGCCCGAAGCGTTGGCTGCAGGTGAGGGTGATTTGTGGGATTCGGGACGGGTCGAATCGGACGAATCGGTCTGGGTGTCCTATGACGGCGTGCGGCTCCGTAGCAACGCACGCTGCTATTGGAAAGTCAAAGTTTGGACGACGCGCGGCGAAAGCGCATGGAGCGATGCAGCCGAATGGGGTATGGGCCTGCTCGGCGAATCGCACTGGGGTGGTCGCTGGATCGGCTGGGATGCCCCGTTCCCTTGGGATGTAGAAGACTCGCACAGCCGCCTCAGCGCACGCTGTCTGCGCACTGAATTTCGGACGGACGACGTGCCGGTGCGGCGGGCGACGCTCCACATCTGCGGCCTCGGCCTGTACGAAGTCTATATGGATGGCCGCCGTATCGGCGAACAGGTGCTTGCACCGGCACCGAGCGACTATCGTCGGACGGTTGTCTACAATTCGTTCGATGTGACCGACTGCTTGACGGGCGGTGCCCATGCCCTCGGCGTGATGCTCGGCAACGGCCGCTACTACACGATGCGCCAACACTACAAACCCTACAAGATACCGACGTTCGGCTATCCGAAACTGCGACTGAACCTCATCATTGAGTACGCCGACGGACGCACGCAACGGGTCGTCACCACGGAGAAGGGCTGGCGCCTGACGGCCGACGGTCCGATTCGCAGCAACAACGAATACGATGGCGAGATCTATGATGCACGCAAGGAGTTGGGCGATTGGACTTGTGTCGGTTACGACGATTCGTCGTGGCTCGAACCTCAGCGGGTGGCGATTCCCTACGGCACGCTGCGCGGCAATCGGGCCCCGAACATGCGGGTGATGAAACGGTTGTCGGCGGTTCGGGTCGAACGGTTCGGCAGACGTCACATCGTCGATTTCGGTCAGAATATGGCCGGTTGGGTCCGTATCCGACTGCGCCACGACCGCGAAGGCGACACGATCCGCATCCGCTATGCCGAACTACTGAAAGACGGCGGTCGCGAACTGGATGTGGAAAATCTGCGCCACAGCCGCAGCACGGACTACTATATCTGCAATGGTCGCGAAAACGGTGCCTCGTGGGCCGCACGATTCTCGTATCATGGATTCCGCTATGTCGAAATCACGGGCTACGAAGATCTGACAGCCGATGACTTGACAGCCGAATTCGTTTACGACGAAATGGCGGGAAACGGTAGCTTCGAATGTTCCGATGAAACATTGAATGCTATCTGCCGCAATGCTTGGTGGGGCTATGCCAGCAACTACAAGGGTGTACCGCTCGACTGTCCGCAACGCGACGAACGCCAGCCGTGGCTGGGTGATCATGCAATGAATGCGTGGGGCGAAAGTTTCCTCTTCGACAATGCGAACCTTTATGCCAAGTGGGCGGACGACATGCGCGAGGCACAGCGCGAAGACGGATGTATTCCCGATATTTGTCCGGCTTTCTACAACTACTACACGAGTGAGATGACCTGGTCGTCGACGCTGCCCGTAGTGTGCGACATGCTGTGGCGGCAGTACGGCGATACGGAACCCGTGCGCCGCAACTATGAGGCTATCAAACGCTGGATGAACCACATCCGTGACAATTTCACGACGCCTGACGGGGTCATCAGTGCCGACAAATACGGCGATTGGTGCGTGCCGCCCGAATCGCCCGAATTGATCCATAGTCGGCAGCCCGAACGCCGGACGGACGGAACGCTCATTGCGACGGCTTACTATTACAAGGTTTCTCGGATGCTGGCCGAGTTCGCGCGGCTGCAAGGGCTCGATGACGAGGCCGAAACTTTCGGTCGCGAAGCCGAACAGATACGCGAACGGTTCAATGCCCGTTTTCTGACTGTCCGTCGCGGCACGTCGCCCGTGAAGAAACCGCACATACTCCATCCCGACAGTGTTTTCTACGGCAACAACACCGTGACGTCGAATCTGCTGCCGCTGGCGTTCGGCATGGTGCCCGACGATTGTCGCGAGGAGGTCGAAAAGAATCTTATAGCCCGCATCATTACAGTCGACAACGGCCATATAGGATGCGGCGTGATTGGAGTCAATTGGCTGATGCGCCACCTCTCGCATATGGGACGAGGCGATGTGGCTTGCCTGCTGGCGACGAACCGCACCTATCCGAGCTGGGGTTACATGGTCGACAAAGGTGCTACGACGATCTGGGAACTGTGGAACGGCGATACGGCCGCCCGAACGATGAACAGTGCGAACCATGTCATGATGCTCGGTGACCTGTTGGCGTGGTGTTTCCGCGATTTGGGCGGCATCAATTCGGCCCGCCCCGGGTACAAGGAGATTCTGTTGCGGCCCGATTTCTCGATCGAACAGTTGAGCGGTGTCCGTGCAAGCCATGTCACGCCCTACGGAGAGGTTGTCAGTTGCTGGCAAAAAACACCGATGCACCTTGACTGGAAAGTGACCGTCCCTTGCAACACAACGGCGCTGGTCGTGCTGCCGACGACGGATGAACGGGCCGTACGCGAACGGGGTGTCACGTTGGTCGGTCGCGAGGCGAACGCAACGATTTGGCGGGTGCCGTCGGGTAATTACCGTTTTACGGTTGCCCTCGATCCGGCTGTTCGCAAAAACCGGAACGGGCTGTTGTGCGAGGAGTTCCTTTACGAAAAGACTTCGTTTCC
This sequence comes from Alistipes sp., assembly GCA_003979135.1. Classification (GTDB taxonomy): domain Bacteria; phylum Bacteroidota; class Bacteroidia; order Bacteroidales; family Rikenellaceae; genus Alistipes. The sequence continues at coordinate 2,489 of RYWP01000076.1, read as the reverse complement.
GGAGTGTCATTCGGCAACGATTGCCGAAACCTCCGACGGAGATTTGGTGACGGCCTTTTTCGGTGGAACCAAAGAACGCAATCCGGATGTCTGCATCTGGGTTTGCCGCAAGCCGAAAGGCGCTGACAGTTGGACAGAGCCGGTACGGGTGGCGGACGGTATAGTCAACGATACGCTGCGTTATGCGTGTTGGAATCCTGTGTTGTTCGCGGTGCCCGAATCCGACGGCGAACTGTGGCTTTTCTATAAAGTGGGGCCCAACGTCGCCGGATGGAAAGGCTATCTGATCCGTTCGCACGACGGAGGCCGGACGTGGAGCGCTCCCGAGGAGATGCCCGACGGCTTTTTGGGTCCGGCGAAGAACAAACCGGTCTGGGTCGATGGTCGAATCCTTTTGCCGTGCAGCACCGAGGGCGGACACTGGAACGTCTATTTCGAATGGACGGACGATCGGGGGATGACATGGCACAAGACTCCGTCGCTGATGAGCGATCTGAGCGTTCAGACGCAGAACCGTGCATCCGACGCGCCCGATGCGGGCAAGGTCGAGGCGATCCATGCGATTCAACCGAGCGTTCTGCGGCTTTCCGACGGACGGCTGATGATGCTCTCCCGCACGCGCAACGCCAAACTCGGAGTGGCTGTAAGCGATGACCGTGGCGAAACGTGGAGCAAGCTCACGCTGTCGGATGTCGAGAACAATCAGTCGGGCATCGATGCCGTAACGTTGCACGATGGCCGTCACGTGTTGGTGTACAACGATTTTGAGACCCTCGCGGGAACGCGAAAAGGCCCGCGGACGCCGTTGAGTTTGGCGGTGTCGGACGATGATGGCAAGACGTGGCGGCATGCGATGACGCTGGAAGATAGTCCCGTCAGCCAATACTCCTATCCTTCCGTTATCGAAGGGGGTGACGGTACGCTGCATGTTGTGTACACGTGGCGAAGACAGCGAATCAAGTATTTGCAGATTCGGCTGTGAGGCCGACGGGACCGTCTGGAAACGAAAAAGCCCCTCTTCAGAGGGGCTTTTTCGTTATGATATGGGCTGGATTACTCTTTGACGCACCGAACCGAAGAGGCGATGTTCGTGGTCGGGAGCGTCATGGTCTGAAGGTTCTGCGATTCGGTATCTCCGACGTTCGGAATCCGAAGATACTGCACGTGCTCTTCGTTCGGATGGGTCGAACTCAGCAGGTAGTTGCGGACATCGTTGTATCCGTCGCCGTCGTAGTCCGTATAGAAGAATCCCGATTTGTCGAAGAAATCCTTGCCCGCGAGACTGGCCAGATCGATCAGTTCGCCGATCATGGGCAGTCGCCAACCCTCCGGACAAATACCGCGTATGGTCGAGGCGTCGTTCAGTACCGCCGGCTCTCCGGCCATCGCCGTGGCGTAACTGTAAAGCAGTCCGAGTTCCGGCACTTTGTCTTCGCGGTGCTGCGGGTACCAGAAATCGGTGTAGCCGATGGTTCCGGCCGGTTTGTAACGCAGATTTTCGGCCATCCATTCCTTGCCGCCGATGATGCGTGTTGCATAGCGCACGCCTCCGTATTCCAGACCGCCGCCTTCGTTGCCCGTATCCGGATTCGTGGGGTCTTCGACGATGACTCCATTGTCGATTGGGCCGATTTCGATGATGCCTCCGCTGCCCCAATCCCGAATCTGTCCCGAAAGTTCGAGCTGCGTGATGTCGCCGGTGTCTGTTATCGTCATCTGAAGTTCGTAACGCTTGCCTTGAAGGAGCGTCACATCCGGAATCTGCTTGGTTGTCTGCCCGTTTTTCGTGTCCACCGTAATTTGCATGACGGCTTTTTGCGGCGGCAGGATGATGTCGTAGGCTTTGTTGACCGTGACTTCATGGGCGATGATTTCTGCCGCAGCTGCTCCGGTCATGGCCGATGCACTCTGAGTTTCGAGGCTGACCACAGCCGTCGGGATAAAGCCTCCGATGGTGATTCGCTCGATCGTCGAACCTGCGGAAACATCCGGATGAATGTCGATTTTCGCAAGAAGGTGATAGAAGGTCAGGTCCACGGGCGAAAGGGCGGGTTTGACGCCGCTGCGCTTGGCGCCCAAAAAGTCCGAGAAAGAATACCCGGTTCCACGTTGGTCCGACTTGACCGTGAACGTAGCGGGCCATCCCGTCTCCGTGTAGGGATAGTAGGCGAGGATGTCCGATTCATCTTCCGCTTCGGGATACCATTGGGTGCCGATCGATGAAAAAGAGATACCGTCGTAAGAAAAGTACTTGTTTTCCAAATATTTGGATCCGTTCTGTTTGCGTATCGTCACGCCGATGGCATCGTTCTGTTCGAAATTGGTGTCGGTCGTACGGGTAACGATTTCGGGTGCGATTCGGATGGCCGGATATTGTGGTGTCACCTGTTGTTTGGATTTGGAACAGGAAGCCACGAAAAGAAGTGAAAAAATCAGACTTGGATAGAAATATCTCATGGCGCAAAAAATATAAATGTTTGACAATAAAT
>RYWP01000075.1 GCA_003979135.1 Alistipes sp. | reverse complement strand
CCCCGCGAGATGAAGGGTATTCTTTCGAACGGAATGATTCTGATGGCTGAGGATGCGACAGGCGCATTGCGGCTTTTGCAACCCGATGGCGATGTGGCGAACGGGGCGATCGTGGGGTAAGGTTGTTTGATTTTGTTTAGACGGCTATGCCCCGAGGTATTATCAATGCTGAAATATAATTTTAGAGTATTATGAAAGAATTGGATTGGAGCGCACTGGGATTCAACTACCTGAAGACTGATTACAATGCCCGTTATACCTATACGGATGGCAAATGGAGTGAAATGGTCGTCACGGATGACGAGTACATCCGGATGCACATGTCGGCTTCGTGCCTGCATTATGGCATCGAATTGTTCGAAGGGCTCAAGGCCTTTCGCGGGGTAGACGGCAAGGTGCGATTGTTCCGTGTGCGCGACAACGCCGAGCGTCTGCGTTCATCGGCCGAGCGTTTGTGCCTTCCCGTGCCGACGGTCGATATGGTTGTCGATGCCTGCATCGAGGTCGTAAAACGAAACGAACGTTTTATTCCACCCTACGGTAGCGGGGCTTCGCTTTATTTGCGTCCTGTGATGTTCGGTACAACTGCTGGTTTGGGTGTGCGGCCGGCCAAAGATGCGCTGCTGATCGTCTATTGTTCGCCGGTCGGCGCCTATTTCAAGGAGGGTATCAAGCCGATTTTGGTCGCTGTTGACCGCGAACAGGATCGCGCTGCTCCACGTGGAACAGGCGATGTGAAAGTAGGTGGCAACTACGCGGCCAGTTTGCTTTCGGGTGAGAATGCGCATAAGTTGGGCTATTCGAATGTGATGTATTTGGATGCCGCCGAGCATAAATATATAGAGGAATGCGGCGCCGCCAATTTCTTCGGTATTAAAGAGGGGAAGTATATTACGCCGAAATCGACTTCTGTGTTGCCGTCGATTACGAACAAGAGTTTGCGGCAGTTGGCTCGTGAAATGGGGCTCGAGGTTGAGGATCGTCAGATTCCGGTCGAGGAATTGGCGACTTTCGAGGAGTGCGGTGCATGTGGTACGGCGGCTGTGATTTCACCTATCGGTAAGGTTTTCGATATGCAGACGAATGTGGTTTACGATTTCGGCATGAAGGTCGGCGAAAAAAGTCTTGCGCTTTATAATAAGTTGCAGGATATTCAGTATGGCCGCGCTGAGGATAAATATGATTGGTGTACGGTTGTGTTGTGATGATTGGCGTGTCTGCTCTTGAGCTTGAATGCCCCGAGATCTCTCGGGGTATTTTTTTTGTTCCACGTGGAACTGTTGGGCGTGGTGGCGTTTTATCTAAGTAGGCTTCTTTGTTTTTTTGTTTAATCAAATGAATAAAGCGCATAGGGCGGTTGACTTTAGACCAAAGAATAGCGCGTTTTGTTCCACGTGGAACAAAACGCCTGCTCCTTTGTAAGCGGTTCTCTTGGGTAACTATCTTCCGAATTTGACGAGCAGTACGTTGACATCGGCAGGAGAGATGCCCGGGATTCGGGCCGCTTGACCGATAGTGGAGGGACGAATGCGCGAAAGTTTTTGTCGTGCTTCGATTGTCAAAGCCTGCATCGCATGATAATCGAATTCCTCTGGAATCCGCACCTCTTCCAATCGGTGCAGTTTGTCGGCGATGAGTTTTTCGCGTTCGATATATCCGCGATATTTGATTTGTATCTCGGTTTCTTCGATGACTTCGGCGCCGATGGTGCGTTCTTCTATGAATCGGTTCAACGTCGGGAGAATATTCTGAAGTGATTCGATGGTCACATTGTTGCGCATCAGAATGTCGCAAAGCCTTTTCCCTTGTCTCAATGGCTCGGAATCGACCGAAATTAAATAGTCGTTTATTTCGGCTGGCTTGATGCTCCGTTCGCGGGCGAAGGAAATAAGCGATTCTACGAGCGATTTTTTTTGCAGGTATTCGGTATATCGATTTTCAGAAATCAATCCGATTTCGTGACCCAGCGGAGTGAGTCGGGCATCGGCATTGTCTTGCCGGAGCAGTATTCGGTATTCAGCCCGTGAGGTGAACATCCGATAGGGTTCGTCAACTCCTTTCATGACCAAATCGTCGATCAGTACGCCGATGTAGGCTTCATTGCGTTTCAGAACGATGGGTTCCGCACCGGTTAACTGTCTATGTGCATTGATTCCGGCCATCAGACCTTGCGCCGCAGCTTCCTCGTAGCCGGTCGTCCCGTTGACCTGCCCTGCAAAAAAAAGACCTGCAACCCGCTTTGTTTCAAGCGAATGCCTCAGTTGTGTCGGTGGAAAATAGTCGTATTCGATGGCGTATCCCGGACGGAAGATATGTACGTCTTCCAGTCCGCGCATCTGACGCAAGGCTTTCCATTGTATTTCCCACGGCAACGACGACGAAAAGCCGTTCAGGTAGTATTCGTTCGTCGAGCGACCTTCGGGTTCCAGAAAGAGTTGATGTTGTTCTTTGTCTGCAAATGTGCGGAGTTTGTCCTCGATGGAGGGGCAGTAGCGGGGACCGATGCCCTTGATCGTGCCGTTGAAAAGGGGCGACAATGCGAATCCGCTGCGCAGGATCTCGTGCACTTCGGGGGTCGTGTAGACCGAAAAACAGGGAAGCTGTTCTTTAACAGGCTGTGTTTCAGATGAAAACGAAAATTTCGACGGGCGTTCGTCACCGTATTGGGGCTCCAGTGCTTCGAAATCGATGGTGCGGGCATCCAAGCGTGCCGGCGTGCCGGTTTTCATGCGCCCGACCTCGAATCCGATGGCCTGCAGCGAGGCCGTCAGTCCGTGCGAAGCGGCATCGCCGGCACGTCCGCCCTCAGCGTGCGAAGCGCCGCAGTGCATCAGTCCTTCGAGGAACGTTCCTGTTGTGAGAATCAGTGCTTTGCACGAGAATTCGACCCCCATGCGCGTGCGCACGCCGCATATCCGCAACGGTTGCTCTGCACTTGCGGACTCGGTCGATTCCGCACGGTCGGCAGAGGTTGTGCCAGTGTGGATGCAATCAGTATGGGCCGTGATATTTGCGACTGTCGGTGCGAAAAGCAGCTCGACCGCAGCATCTTGCCACAGATAGAGATTCGGTGTGTTTTCCAGCACATGGCGCCATTCCTCGGAAAACCGGCTTTTATCGCACTGTGCTCGCGGGCTCCACATGGCCGCACCTTTCGAGCGGTTGAGCATCCGGAACTGGATGGTCGTGCGGTCGGTGATACGGCCCATTTCGCCGCCTAAAGCGTCGATTTCGCGGACGATCTGTCCCTTGGCGACGCCGCCCACGGCCGGGTTGCACGACATGGAAGCCAACTTCGTCAGATCCATCGTGAGCAGCAGCGTGCGCGAACCGAGCCGCGCAGCCGCCGCCGCCGCTTCGCATCCGGCGTGTCCGCCGCCGATGACGATGATGTCGTATTCGAGTGTCATAGTCCGTTGTTCCAGAATTTCAGATATTTATCTTCCTTGCGGTGCATCTGCGCGTTGGTGCGGGGCGTCTTGTCACCCTGACCGCAGAGGTGCAGCACCCCGTGTACGATGACCCGCCGCATCTCCTGCAACGTTGTGGCGCCGTACTGGCGGGCGTTGTCCGCGACTGTTTCCACGTCGATGAATATGTCTCCCGAGACGATGCGTGTGCCCTTCCGGTCGCTGTAATCGAACGTGATGACGTCGGTGAAATAGTCGTGTCCGAGGTATTGGCGGTTCATCTCCAGCAGCCGCTGCGACGAGCAGAAAATGTAGTTCACATCGCCGAGCGTGTAACCTTCGGTTGCGGCGGTTTCGGTCAGCCAGCGGGCCGTGAGGCGCTTGGCGGGGTAACGGTATTTCGTATCGTCGGTGTAGTAGCGTACCATCTCGATTTGCGTGCGGATTCCTCCTTGATTCGGCTTCAAAGTTACGAATTTTTATTCAAGGCTGCGCATAGTTCTTTCGACCGCTGAATCCTTTTCATCGTCGTCGGAATACCGGTGGGAGCGTCGGTTACTGTTAACAAAACGATGCCCGTCTATCGCATAGAGAACCGCTTTCAAAGGGAGGTTTGGTCTACCCACGGTCAAAAGAACTATGCGCAGCCTTGAATAAAGATGCGGACGGCTTCGGCGATGCGTTCGCCATCGAGCGCCGCCGAGATGATGCCGCCGGCGTAGCCTGCCCCCTCGCCTGCTGGGAACAACCCTTCGATTTCGGGGTGCATCAGTGTTTCGGGATTGCGCGGAATGCGCACGGGCGTCGAGGTGCGCGATTCGACCCCCACGACTACCGCTTCGTCAGTCACGAAGCCCCGCATCCGTTGGCCGAATGTCCGGAGCCCTTGCCGGAGCCCGTCGGCGATGAACGCAGGCATCCAGCGGTCGAGTCGCGAGGGGGTGATGCCCGGGATGTACGACGTCGACGGAAGCGTGCTGCTGGCCCGTCCCGCTACGAAATCCGTAACTCGCTGGGCCGGTGCTATTTGATGTTCTCCTCCCTGCGTGCGGGCTAGCTCCTCGAACTGTTGTTGGAATCGCAGTCCGGCCAGTTCGCCCCATTCGGCCCGCAGATGTTCGAAATCGGAGAGCCGCACCTCGGTCACCAACCCCGAATTGGCATAAGGAGACGTGCGCCCGCTCGGCGACATACCGTTGACGACCGATTGTGCGGCATCGGTCATGGCCGGAACGATGAAGCCGCCCGGGCACATGCAGAACGTGTAGACACCGCGTCCGTTCTGCTGACTCACCAGCGAATAGGAGGCCGCAGGCAGGTATTCGCCGCGTTCGGTACAATGGTATTGGATGCTGTCGATAAGCGCTTGCGGATGTTCGATGCGCACGCCCATGGCGAACGGTTTGGCCTCGAGCCGCACACCGCGCCGGTAGAGCAGCTCGTAGATGTCTCGGGCCGAATGGCCTGTAGCGAGCACCACGGCCGCCCCTTCGAGCGTTTCGTCTCCGCACCGCACGCCGCGTATCCGTCCGTCGCGCAGGATGAAGTCGGTGACTTTATGTTCGAACAGCACCGTGCCGCCTGCGTCGGTAATCGTCCGGCAGATGCGAGCGATGATGTAGGGCAGTTTGTCTGTGCCGATGTGCGGATGGGCTTCGTAGAGGATTTCGGGTGCGGCGCCGTGGAATACCAGCGTCTGCAAGGCGCGGTTGTAGTCGCCGCGCTTCTTGCTGCGCGTGAACAGTTTACCGTCTGAAAAGGTTCCTGCGCCGCCCTCGCCGAACGCATAGTTCGAATCGGGGTCAACCGTGCCGTTGCGGTTGATGCGGGCGATGTCGGCCTTGCGGGCCGAGACTTCGCGGCCGCGTTCGAGCAGGATAGGGCGGTAGCCCAGTTCGATGAGCCGCAGCGAGGCGAACAGCCCCGCGGGCCCCGATCCAACGATGACCACTTCGGTGCGGTGCGAGACGTCGGGATAGTCGAAGTGCACGGGTTCTGGCTGCGGTTCGCGGTCGATGTAGATTTCGAGCGTCAGATTGACTTTGGGTTGCCGTTGACGGGCGTCGATGGAACGTTTCACAACTCGTATGAGGGCGATTTCGTCTTCGCGGATGCCCAGTTTGCGGGCTGCAAGCGCCGTGCGATAGGTGACGTCGGCTGCTTGTTTGGGTGAGAGTGTCAGCGTCAGGGTTTTCATATCCGGAAGATAAAATTAGCGAAAAAAGTCCCGTCGGGGCAATGATCGAGTGTTTTATTGTCTCGTATGATCGATTCTGTCGTATTCTTCGTCCGTGACCGGTTCGAGCCATTCGTTCGTGGCATTTTCGCCCGGGATTTCGAATGCCAAATGTGCGAACCAGCTGTCGGCCGCGGCTCCGTGCCAGTGTTTCACACCTGCGGGAATGTGGATGACCGTGCCGGGCAGAATCTCTACGGCGGGTTTGCCCTCCTCCTGATACCAGCCGCGCCCGGCTACACCGACGAGCATTTGTCCGCCGCCTTTCGTGGCTTTATGAATATGCCAGTTGTTGCGGCAGCGCGGCTCGAACGTCACGTTGGCGAACGGAATCTGTTCGGTCGAAATCCGTGCGAGGTAGCTGTTGCCGGTAAAATACCGGGCATAGGCCGTATTCGGTTCGCCGATAGGGAAAATCATTTCGCGTTGGAAAGCCGCTTTGGCATCCTCGTCGGTCGTCTCTTCTGCCCAGACCTCTTTGGCCAGCCGGAACGCGCCCCAAGCATTTGGCCATCCGGCGTAAAAGGCGATGTGGGTCAGCATTTCGGCGATTTCGGTCCGGGTCACACCGTTGTCTTTGGCGAACCGGAGGTGATGGCTGAGCGACGAATCGATGATTCCCTTGCCGATCAATGTCGCCACGGTAATCATGCTGCGGTCGTGCGGGGTCAGCCCCGGCCGGTTCCATACTTCGCCGAAAAGAACATCGTCGTTCAGCGCTGCGAATTCGGGTGCGAACTCGCCGAGGGCGGTGCGCCCGGCGGTCTGGGTGATTTTTTCCTGTGCCATAACGAATGGAAAATTTGCGGTCAATGCGAAAAACGCAAAAATAAGTTTTTTCTTCATAAGTGCGTGGTATCGGCGATTTTCGTACGAGCGGTGTGGTTTGTCTTGCAAAAATAAGACGATAATCACAATCGGACGATAAATCCGGATAAAAATCTCTATTTTTGTCGAACGATGTGTACTCTTCGCGAAAATAGCATGCAAGAAAGATTCTTTCGGCTGTCGGGCGGATTTCCTGTATTATTTTCATACTGTCTCTTATACACATCT
>RYWP01000074.1:6148-6886 GCA_003979135.1 Alistipes sp. | reverse complement strand
CGTTCGCCCTCTTGGATATACTGGCCCATCGAGTGCAGGTCGGCGGTCAGCGTCACACTAGCCGGAAACAGCCCCTTGCCCTGCTTGCCCTCGCTCTCGCCGTAGAGTTGCTTCCACCATTCGTTGATGTACTGCAACCGCGGCTCGTAGGAACCGAGGATTTCGATTTTCTTGCCGTTGCGATAGAGCGCATTGCGCACAGCAGCATAGATAGCCGACGGATTCTGTTCGAACGGCATACCGTCCGCCGTAGCGCGTTCCATTTCCTGAGCCCCGTGCACCAATGCGGCGATGTCCACACCGGCGACTGCCAGCGGCAGCAGTCCGACGGGGGTCAACACCGAGAAACGACCGCCCACATCGTCAGGAATGACGAACGTCGGATAACCCTCCTGCGTCGCGAGGGTCTTCAACGCGCCGCGCGCTTTATCGGTGACAGCGACAATGCGCTCGGCAGCTTCCTGCTTGCCATAACGTTGCTCGATAGCCGCCTTGACAATCCGAAAAGCGATGGCCGGTTCGGTCGTCGTACCCGACTTCGAGATGACGATGGCCGCGATAGAGTGGCCCTCGGCAGCGGTCATCAGTGCATGGATGTAATCTTCGGAAATGTTTTGACCGGCGAAAACCACCGTCGGCTCTTTCTGCTCCTTGTGCAGCAGTTTGAACGGATCGGTCATCGCCTCGACGACCGCCTTTGCCCCCAAATAGGAGCCGCCGATACCGATGCAGATGACC
>RYWP01000074.1:0-6138 GCA_003979135.1 Alistipes sp. | reverse complement strand
AACCCAGCCCAGAAAATCGTTGCCGGCGCCCTTGCCCGAATGGAGCAACGCATTGGCCTGCTGCGCCTCGGCCTGCATGGCGGGCGTGATTTCGACACCCGACTTGCGGATGTCCAGTTTCAACATGTCCATAGAATGTGAATATAATTTATCAAAACAAACGTTCCGTCAGTTCGCGCATTCGGCGGCGGGCCGACGCATTGCGGTAGAATACGTCGTAGACCATCTCGACGATAGGCATATCGACCTTGTGCCGGAAATTGACGTGGCGGATGCAATCCACCGCGAAGTAGCCTTCGGCGATCATCGTCATCTCGTTCAGCGCGCTTTTGACCGTGCATCCGTGGCCGACCAGCAGCCCTAATCGCCGGTTGCGGCTGTACGACGAATAACATGTCACCAGCAAATCTCCCAAATAGGCCGATGCCCGCGTGTTGCGTTCGGCAGGATAACTTTCATCGAGGAAGCGGGTCATCTCATCGGCGCAGTTGGCAATCAGTACGGCCAAAAAATTATCGCCGTAGCCCAATCCGACCGCCAACCCGACCGCCAGCGCATAGATATTTTTCAATATCGCAGCATATTCGATGCCGTAAAGGTCGGTCGAATAGCTCAATCGGATGTAGGGTGTCGAGAATTTCGGGCCGATGGCCTCTGCCGTCTCCATTTCGGGGCAAACCACCGTCAGATAGGAAAGTTTGCCGCGCGAAACCTCCTCGGCGTGCGAGGGGCCCGTAAAAAGCCCGAGCTGCCGATAAGAAAGGTCGTAGCGGTCACGCAGATATTCGATGACCGTCTGATAGTCGCCCGGAACGATGCCCTTGATGGCCGAAATGATGAGTTTGTCAGCCAACGATTCGGTCAACGGCTCTAAAAAAGTTTTCAGATAGGCCGACGGAGCAGCCAAAACGAGGATATCGGCCTCGCGCACCACAGCATTCAGATCGTCGGACGGTGCAATGCGCGCACGGTCGAACTCGATGTCGCTCAAATAACGGGGATTGCGGCCCTCGGTACGCAACGCCTCCAACACTTCGGGATTGCGGACATACCAGCCTACTTGCCGTTCGTTGCCCGAAAGCAGTTTAACGAGCGCCGTCGCCCAGCTTCCGTAACCGATGACCGCACAACGGGAATCCGCATCTATTTTATACTCCATGAGATACTCTTCGATAGCTATACGCTTACAAATATAAGCATTTTTTCGGCATCATCGGCGCAGTCGGGCACTTTTGCGTTCGCGGGGTTCGACCGACCACATGGCGAGCGTCGCAACCGCAAACAACAGATAGATCCCTACGGTCGTCGGAGCGTCGAGACGATATTCGATACAGGCGCCCGGCATCCGTTCGATACCACGAGTCACCGCCTCGAGCACCCAAACCGAATACTCGATACCTCCGCGGAGAAACGGCGCCAGAAAAGAGAACGGCACGAGCATCCACACCGTTCCGCACAGCACGATAACCGTAGCGGGCAACAAAGCAATGGGATTCAGCAGGATACCGACCAACGGTATCATTCCGAACGTATGCGAAACGAGCGGTGCCGTAGCCACTCCGGCTACCACGCTGACGACGACCGCCCCGATCGCCGCATTGAGCCACCGCCAACGGGTACGGAACCGACGTTGCATCGGCATTCCCCAAGCCAACAGAAAGGCTACGGCAAGGAACGAAAGTTGGAAACTGATGTCGCCGAGCCATGCGGAGCGCCACAACAACATGACGAAAGCGGCGACCGCCAGCGAATTGAGTGCATCGTGTTCCTTGCCCGCAAACAGTGCGCCCTGCACGAGCGTACAGAGCAAGGCTGCCCGAACGGCACTGGGCGGAAACCCAGCCGCAGCAACGAACAGCCAGACGGCTGCGGCACTGACCGCATAGTAGTACAGATGACCCCGCCGAAAAAGCACCAGCCACCCGAACAACAGGTAAACCAACCCGAAGACGATACCCGTATGCAATCCCGAAACGGCCAGCAGATGCGAGAATCCGCTGACTGCATAGCGGTTGCGCAGATCGGATGCAAGGCGACTCTTGTCGCCGGCCACCATCGCCCGTGCAAGCGCATCGGCCTGCCCCGAAAGACCGAGCCGTGCCAACCGTTCGACAGCCCGTGCATGAAAAGTCCGACGGAACACCGGATTCCGCTCGGATACATGCCGTTCCGCCACCCAAAACGTGCCGGCGAACCCACGGCGGCACATCAACCGACGGTAACTCTCAGCCCCACCGCGAAAGTCGCGCACACGCCCGCTGCAAACAATCCGTTCACCATGCTGTACCTCGACGAGCGTATCGACGTAGAGCATCAACCGGTCATCGGCAGCGAACCATTCGTCCGATACAGGATCGTGCCAAGCAGTCGCCACAGCCTCGACGGTCGTATAGCGGCCACGGTCGGACGGGATTCCCTCAATGCACAGGTCGAACTCCGTCCACACCTCCTGCGGAACGGTGCGATGCCGCTGCTGCAACTGCGCCTGTCCGAATCCGATGGAGAGCAACAGCACGACCATCGCACCCGCAGAGCGGAACAACACGGCAATGCCACCGGCAAGCAAAACAGTCATCACGACGAACCACCCGGGCAACGCATAGTGTTCGGCCAAGAGGATGCCGAGGACGAAAGGCACAAGCGCCTTCATCATGGGCATGCGCTCCAAGCGCTCGGACAACCGGCTGAGATTCATCATACGAACAAGAGAAATGGATTTTCGGGCCTCATCGCAACCGGTTTTTCAGAAAGGAGCGACGGGCATAAAGGAAGAAAATCGCCACACCGAGGGCATTGATCGCCCACGCCATCCAGAATGCGGCGTGGAAACCGAAATACTCCGCAACGGAGCCGCCGACGAACGTCCCTACGCCGATGCCGACATCCCACGAAACATAGAGCGTCGAATTGGCCGTGCCGCGGCGATCGTTAGGCGTAAGGTTGATGAACATCGTCTGAAAGGCCGGAAACAGATGGCCGTTACCCAAGCCGATAATCAACGCGGCTCCGTAATATCCCCACAAATTGTGCATCCCAGCGAACAACAGGTATCCGCACACCGAAACCGACATGCCGAGTGCAGCATTTTGGACGATTTTACCCTGCCGCAGCGTACGGCTTCCGGTCAACCGCGAGAGAATCAGCCCGACGGCCAACAGCAGAAAGAACAGCCCTGTACCTCCGGTGATACCCAATTCCTCTTTGCCGTAGATGGCAATGTAGGTCGACACGACCCCATAAGAAAGTCCGTAGCAAATCATAGCGAGGCCTTGGCTCCAACCTTTCAGCAGAAAGAACCGGTCGAGCGAGAGGGGCGGCCGGTTTTTCACGGTCGGACGCGCTGGCAGACGCAGGGTCGAATCGACGACCCATCCGATTCCTGCCAACAACAACGACAGCGCAAAAAGCCAATCGTAGCTATGGACGGCTCCGTAGATGGCCAATGCGATGGTCGGGCCGATGGCCGTCGCGACATTGTTGCTCAATCCGTAGTAGCCGATGCCCTCCGTACGGCGCGACGAGGGCAGCACATCGATAGCCACCGTGCTGTTGGCAATGGTCGCAAGGCCGAACGGCGCTCCGTGCAACGTACGCACGATGGCGAAAAGGAGCAGCGACCCCGCTGCCAGATAACCGGCGAAGAAGAGCGCAAAAAAGAAATAGCCGATCAACAGCACCGTCTTACGCGGAAACGTATCGACCACATAGCCGCTCAACATCCGCATCGCCAAAGCCGTAAGCGTATAGCCCGACAGCACGATGCCGATAGCCTCCTTGTCGGCGCCGAACGTCTCGCTGAGGTAGAGCGGCAGTAGCGGCGACAACAACATAAATGAAAAATACAACAGGAAATTGGCCGTCCACGCTTTCACGTAACCGGCATTCCACAATTTTTCGCGAATTTCCCTCTCCATAATCGAACGTCCGCAAAGTTAGCAAATTCGACGGGCATTGCCAATAAAAAACGTGCACTGCGAGGCCTCGCGGTGCACGGAATCGGCTCGGTCTTGACCAAGAGATTTCTATTCTTTGGTCGCCAGCGGGCTCGGCACCGCATAGACACGGGCAGCTAATTCTTTGTCGAGCATGTAGAGCCCGAACTTGTTGCCCTCGACCGCATCGAACGCCGTAATCATCTCGCGGGCGTTCTCCTCCTCCTCGACCTGCTCATTGACGAACCACACGAGCATGTTCGACGAAGCGTAATCTTTGTCCTCGGCAGCGATGGCGGCCAGATTGTGAATCATGGCGGTCACTTTCTTCTCGTGTTCCAGCGTATCCTTGAACATTTCCAACGACGAAGCCCACGAAGTACGCACTTCGGCGATGGGGGCGAGCTTCACCTCGGCATCGCGCGACAGGAGGTAATTCATCAGAATACGGGCATGGTCCTGCTCCTCCTTGAACTGGATGTGGAACCAGTTGGCGACCCCTTTCAGCCCCTTGTTCTCAGCGTCCAGCGACATCGAAAGATAGAGATAGGCCGACCAGAGTTCGGCATTGATCTGCGCATTGAGCGCCTCGTGCAATTTGTTGCTTAACATAATCGTATCGTGTTTGAGTTTTCGACAATTTATTCCTGACAAAGATACGACGGATTCCGATTGGTTGTACCGGAACCCGCATCGTATTTTCCGATAGCCGCATAGGCAATGCTTATAACGTGCAAACGACCCGCACCCCGATAAGGATGCAGGCCGAAAACCGGACGGGCACTACTGCGCACCGACCTTGCCGGACGAGCGAATCAGTCGTCGATTTTGTACAACCGGCCGCTCTTGTCGAATTCCAGTTCGAGCCCGTTGCGCAGCTTCACTTCATAGCCGTACCGGTCGCGGTCGGCCTTCATCACCGGCATATCGGGGTAATGCTGGCTCAGATACGACCGGATCGACTGCGGAAGCACCGCAATCGGAAACTGTCCGCGGTTGGCATCGACCTCTTCCCAATCGCCATTTTTGCCGAATTCGATCTCTCGACCATCGGTAAAAACCACCTTGTACTCCTTGTCGAACAAATGACCATCGACCGTCGCATGAGAGACCTGCGCACCAGCAAAATGGGTCTTGATGAATTGTCGGGCTGCGGCCGGAAGCTCCGAGACGTCGATTGGCCGATCATCCGACGCCAAAGCGGGTGTACCGGCGACCAGCAACAAGAGACCGCCGAGTACCATCATACATTTTTTCATCCTGTACACCTTTATGATTTCGGTTTGACAATAATTCTCGTTCGTTGCAAATTTAATACCCGAAACGGAAGCAGACAAAAAAACCGGCCCGAAAATTCGGGCCGGCCGCGTTCTATCGCTGTTCGCGCAACGGAGGCGATTACTTGTTGTAAGCCTTCATCACGGCGATCAGGTCGAGCACCTTGTTCGAGTAGCCCCACTCGTTGTCGTACCACGATACGACCTTCACGAAAGTGTCGGTCAAAGCGATACCGGCAGCCTTGTCGAAGATCGACGTACGGGGATCGCCCAAGAAGTCCGACGAAACGACAGCCTCCTCGGTGTAACCCAAAATGCCTTTCAGTTCGCCTTCGGCAGCCTCTTTCATGGCAGCGCAAATCTCATCGTATTTGGCGGGCTTAGCGAGGTTGACCGTCAGGTCGACAACCGATACGTCGAGGGTCGGAACACGCATCGACATACCGGTCAGTTTGCCGTTCAACGACGGGATGACCTTACCTACGGCCTTTGCGGCACCGGTCGACGACGGGATGATGTTGCCCGAAGCGGCACGACCGCCACGCCAGTCTTTCAGCGAAGGACCGTCGACGGTCTTCTGCGTAGCCGTCGTCGAGTGTACGGTGGTCATCAGACCGTCCGTGATACCGAACTTGTCGTTCAGCACTTTGGCGATGGGAGCCAAGCAGTTCGTGGTGCACGAAGCGTTCGAAACGATTTTCTGACCGGCGTAGGTGTCGGTGTTGACGCCGCAAACGAACATCGGGGTAGCGTCTTTCGACGGAGCCGACATCACGACGTACTTCGCACCGGCAGCGAGGTGAGCCTGTGCTTTCTCCTCGGTGAGGAAGAGACCCGTCGATTCCACGACGTACTCGGCGCCTACCTCGTTCCATTTCAGGCTTGTTCGGATTTTGCGGCCGGTTCGGTGTTTGTTGCTTCCGGACGGT
>RYWP01000073.1:5957-7003 GCA_003979135.1 Alistipes sp. | reverse complement strand
GCAAATACGGTTGGCGTGTGGGGCTGTTGACCGCTGTCGTTTCTCCACTGCTGAATACGGTGCTTTTCGGGATGCCCGCAGTTGCCGGACTTCCGGCCATCCTGTTGAAATCGACGTTGTTGGCCTTGATTGCCGGTATGCTGTCCGAGCGTTGCGAACGGGTGACGCTGGGGCTGCTCGTGGTGACGGTCTTGGGCTATCAGGTACTGGGTTCGCTGGGCGAATGGGCGCTGAAAGGCTCTCTTTTTGCGGCCGTTCAGGATTTTCGCATCGGATTGCCGGGGATGTTCGTGCAGGTGTTCGGCGGCTGGCTGCTGCTTACGGCACGGGGTCGTAACCGCTTCCGCCCCACGGATGACAACGAGCCAACCGCTTGATAGCGAGCCACGAACCTTTTAACAGACCGTATTTCCGCAGCGCTTCCAATGCGTATTGGGAGCAGGTTGGTGTGAACCGGCACGAAGGCGGCGTCAGCGGCGAAATGCACAATTGATAGAACCGCACGAGTGCGATCAAAGGCCACGCAAGCACCCGTTTACAGCCGTTCGGCAAGCGTTTCCAGAATCTTCCGGACGGCACGGGAGATTTTTTCATAAGGCAATACCTCTTTCGAGGAGTAGATGAGCGCTATGTCGAGATTGACTGCACCGATTTTTTCAAGCAGCTGTTTTTGAAGCCGATAGGCCTCTTTCGTGCGTCGACGCAGCAGGTTGCGTTTGTTGGCCCGCTTGTGGTATTTCTTCGGTACGGAGAACAATATTTCGACAGTCGGCTGCGCGTCGGCTTCGGCGTACCATACGTAGCGGAACGGAAAGATGAATCCGCTTTCGCCCGCGCTGAACAAACGTCGTACAGCACCGAGCGAACGGAGCCGTTCCGTACGGGATAACGATCGGTCGGACAGAGACATGGACGACGGCGAATGGGTTATTTGCGCGATGCGGCGGCAGCGGTTTTGGTCGTATTGGCCGGTTTCTGTGTGTCCGCGGGTTTGCGGACGGAACGTTTGGCCATCTTGTGTTCCTGCGTGCGGAGGAACTCCTCTT
>RYWP01000073.1:1240-5947 GCA_003979135.1 Alistipes sp. | reverse complement strand
TGCGGGCATCGACAGTCAAGGCTACCGGAGCGACTTCTTCGCCTTTCCGCACCTTTTCGAGATAGAGATCCACGGCTTTGACCATCGACGGAGCTTGCGGAGTCGGTGCATTGGCTCGTACAGTGATTCCTGCATCGAGTGCGGCACGCAGGGTGCCTTCGCCGAAGACGGCGACAGTCGGCAGATTTTCCGTGCCGAATTTGGAGACTACAGCCCGCACGTCCGATGGCGAGTAGAGCGCCAGCAGTTCGTATTCGGCAAGGTTTACGGCGTGGAGGTCACAGGCCTCGGTGCGAGCCAAGATGACCGGATCGACCGAAAGCCGCAGTTTGGCGAGCGTTTCGGGCAGTTCGGGGCGGTGCGGTTCGCTGAGGGCGAGCAGGAATTTCTCCTCTTTGTGCTTGATAATCAACTCGACGAGCGAGGTGAACGAACCGTCGGCGAACGAGATTTTGCGTTTGCGGTAGACGATGTATTTTTGCAGATAGAGTGCGACGGCCTCTGTCTGGCAGATGTATTTCATGGTTTCGGGCACGGTGATGCGCGCCTCCTCGCAGATGTGGAAGAAACTGTCGACCGTCGTGCGTGAGGTGAAGATGACGGCCGTGTGAGTCAGAATTTCGATGCGTTGCGAGCGGAACTCCTTGAGCGATAAGCCGACGACGCGGATGAACGGTTGGTAGACGATTTCGATGTCGTATTTCCGAGACAATTCGTAGAACGGCGATTTTTCGCTGTTCGCAGGTTTCGGCTGCGAGATCCAAACTTTCTTTTTAGCTTCCAACTCTCTTGTTTTTACATGTTTCGGTCGTATCACCTCACGGCGAGTTGCCACAGCAGGCTGACCGGAAAAAATTCGACGCTGCAAAGGTACAAAATCCAATGGATAATCGAAATTTTTTTGGAAAGAAAGAGGTTGAGAGTCTCTCTGAGGTATAGGAAAAGCGTAACGGCAAATCCGACGGCGATCAGGCCCAGCCAAAGTTTCTCGGTTTGTTGCGGACCGAGGGCGAAGAGGAGCAGGGCGGGCGTGATGAGCACTACGGCGGACGAAAAATAGACCTTGCGCAACTGTTGCAGTTGGGTGATGAGGGGCTGTGTGAGGGTGATCGCTCCGACCAGCCGCAGCAGCGTCCATTGGAATCCGAGGATGAGCAGGATGACCGTTGATACGACGAGGCTCAGGACAAGTGCCGCGACGAGCATAAACCGGTTGACCGGAATAGCGAGGTCGGTCGGCTGGGTGTATTTCACGACGAGGATGCCGATGAAAAGGATGCCGATGATGGCGGTCGTGCGGATAAAACGGGTGTAACGGCTGCCGCCCGGGTCTTCGAAACGGCGTTCGCCCGAGGTCTGGTCATGGAATACGCGGTTCAGCAGCGTGCGGATATCGAGGATATTATGGTAAATCAGCAGGATGTAGGTGACGGCCAGCAGCAAGGCGAATCCTTGGAAAAGGCTGTTGTCGGTCATTCGCCGGACTGCCGTCGCTTCGGTCGACGGCGGAACGAGGGTCGATTGCCTGCCGAAGACGGTCTGTGCTGAGACATTGCGATAGGGAGCGGAGGTTTTAAGTACGATCGGTTGTGTTCGGGACGAAGCAGCCGTCCGTGCCATATCGAAGAAGTATTGTGCGGAATCGGCTGTGCAGTAGGTTCGGAACGGGTAGTCCTGCGACCGGTCGCGTGCGGCGGTCGACAGACTGTCGGTTTGCTCGTGGTGGAAGGTCTCGGCGAGCAAGTGGGTCGGCAATGCCGGAACGGTCAGTTCGGTATGCGGGATAGTATCCTGCATATGTGCGTCAGTCGGATGTTCGTCGGAGGTGAACGGGGTTGAGGCGACCGAGTGCAAAACCGTGTCGGGTGCAAGGACCGGAATCTCGGCAGGATGGGGGCCCGAATCGAGATACGACCCGCTGACCGAATCGACCGGCAAAGTCGAAGAATCGGTCTCCGGAGCCTCGACGGCAGAACCGACCGTATCGAGCGTGTCGACCGGCATGGGCCATTGGCTGTTTATCGTCCGTTCGTTCATCCTGCGAAGTATCTTTTCAAGGTGATGCGGATAGTCGTACCTTTTCCGGGTTCGGAATCGACCACGGCGATGCGGCCGGAGTGGTAATCTTCGACGATGCGCCGCGACAGCGACAATCCGAGCCCCCAACCGCGGGTTTTGGTGGTGAATCCGGGTTCGAAGATGCGTTTCCAGTTGCTTTTCGGAATCCCTTTGCCCGTATCACGAACGTCGATCATCACCTGTTTATCGTCCGACGCGATACGCACTTCGATGGAGCCGTGGCCCTGCAACGCATCGAGCGAGTTTTTCATCAGATTCTCGACCACCCATTCGAACAGCGCCGCGTTGACATTGGCCTGCACCGGTGCGATGGCCAGCCCGTTGTAGTCGAGCGTCACGTTGCGCGGAATGCGCTTGCGGAAGTACATGACCGATTCGCCGACGATTTCGTTGATGTTGGCCGGTGCGAGGGTCGTCTCGGAGCCGATTTTCGAGAACCGGTCGACGATTTTCATCAGGTGGGTCAGGTCCTTGTTCATCTCCTCGACAGCGCTTTGGTCGATCTCCTGCGCACGCAGGTATTCGATCCATCCCAATAGCGACGAGGTCGGAGTGCCGAGTTGGTGGGCGGTCTCTTTGGCCAGTCCGATCCACACGCGATTCTGTTCGTCCTGCTTCGACGACCGGAACGCGATATAGCCCAGCAACACGAACGTCGTGATGACCAGCAACTGGACGTAGGGGAAATAGTAGAGCGATTTCAGCAGGTTCGACTGCCCGTAGAAGATGATATGATAGTGGTCGGAGTTCCACAGGAACCGGATGGGCAGCGGCGTGTTTTCTTCGGTGAACCGGTCGATGCGGCGCCGCAGCCGGTCAGGATGTTCGAGGATGCGCTCGGGCACCAAGTGCGACTGGAGCACTTGCAGATTCTCGTCCGTGATGAGGAACGGGATATTGTTGCCGTTGGACATGATGTCCTGCACCAGCGGGTCGTTGAGCGAACCGCCCAACACATCGCGGTTGACGCGCTCCATCGCATGGGCCCATAACGCCACGTCGTGCTGTTCTTTCTCTTTGAGCCGCTGCGCCATCTTGTTGGTGTAGAGGATCGACAGCGCACCGAGCGACACTCCGACGATGATGACCACCACCCGATTGCGGAACGAGAATATGTTGCGGCGCAGTTTCATGCGATATTATTTCCGTTCGGTATCCTGTTCGGTCGTGATGCGGCGGTATTCGGCCGTGTCGCGCAGCACCTCGCCCGCGCGGGCGATCTCCTTGTCGTTGGCCAGCGAATGGGCGATGACCCCCGACATATAGCCGTGGCGTTGCACGATGTCGCGGTTGATCGAGGCGACGATTTGCTTGCGGTAGGTCTCCAAGTTGGTCTGCGTGTCGTCTTTCAGGTCGGCTTCTATGCGCTCCAGTTGTTCGGTGACTTCGCCGAACCGGTCGTTTTCAGCCGCTTCGCGCAGCGTTTTGAGCGCCCGCCGCGTATCCGATTCGTAAGGCACCTTTTTGTCCCGCATGAACTCGGCGAAGTCGGCATAGTCGGCATCCGAAATGGTGAAGTTCTGCAAATCGGCCGGTGCTTCGGGATGGCGGCGCGTATATTCGTCGCCGAAATCCTCGATGAAGCCCAATGCATAGAGCGTCGCCGCGAAACGACTGATATATTCTGGATCGGTGCGGATGTCGGGCATGATGCCGCCCCCGTCGTAGACCTTGCGGCCGGCACGGGTCGCGAACTCCGAAATCAATGAATCGGGCACCGTATGCACTGATTGCTGCTGCGAGTGCGAGTAGTCGATGGCTTGGATGCAACGGCCCGACGGAATATAGTATTTAGCCGTCGTAAGTTTCAGCATGGCGTTGTAACCCAGTGGTTTGGGTGATTGCACAAGCCCTTTGCCGAAACTGCGCTGGCCGATCAGTACGGCACGGTCAAGGTCTTGCAGCGCTCCGGCGATGATTTCCGCCGCCGAAGCCGTGCTGCCGTTGATTAGCACTGCCAGCGGCAGGTCGGGCAGAATGGGTTCCGACTGGGTCGTG
This sequence comes from Alistipes sp., assembly GCA_003979135.1. Taxonomy (GTDB): domain Bacteria; phylum Bacteroidota; class Bacteroidia; order Bacteroidales; family Rikenellaceae; genus Alistipes. Next base: position 1,870 of record RYWP01000073.1, on the reverse strand, counting down.
AAGAGTTTTTTCGAATCTTCGGTGCGACCTTTGGTGCTCACGACGCCGGTGCCTTTCGGAACGAACAGCCCCAGAATCTTGACTGCCTCCTGCATGATGCCGCCGCCGTTCGACCGGTAATCGAGCACCAATCCTTTGAGTTCGCCCTCGCTCCGCAGTTTGGCGATGGCCGCCTGCATCTCCTCGTAGCAGCCCTCGGTGAAGTCGCTGTGGCGGATGTAGCCGATGCTGTCGTTGAGCCAGCCCGCATAGGGCACGCCCGGAATGGCAATGCGTTCGCGGCGGATGGTCGCCGTCTCCTCAGTGTCGTCCAGATGGCGCACCGAGACCTTCACCTTGCTGCCCGGTTCGCCTTTGAGCCGTTTCGAGACCTCTTCGGTCGTAAGACCCGCGGCCGATTTGCCGTCGATGGCCAAAATCCGGTCGCCGATTTTCAGTCCGGCGCGGTCGGCCGGGGAATTTTCATAGGGCTGGGCGATGCGCACATAATCCTCCTTTTGCCGGATGAGCGAGCCGATGCCGCCGTATTTGCCGGTCGTGAGCACCTCGAAGTCGGACATCTCCGATTCGGGGATGAACTCCGTGTAGGGGTCGAGGTCGCGCACCATGCCTTCGGCAGCACCCGCCATC
>RYWP01000073.1:0-1230 GCA_003979135.1 Alistipes sp. | reverse complement strand
CATCAGGACGTCGGGGTCGACCGGATCGACGTATCCGACCGACAGTTCGCGCATCATGTTGACCAGCAACTCCATGTTGCGGCCCAGACCGAAATCGTTGCGGTCGGCGAAAATCGTCGCGGCGGCAATCGCTATCGTGCCTGTCGCGGCGAGCAGGTATTTGCAGAACTTATTTTTCATAGGCGGTGTAAGCGTCCCAATGGTGAAGCACGCGGAAAACGCCGATGCGTTGTCCTTCGATGCGGAGACGGTCTCCCTCCTGCGCAATCGTGATGCCATCATCGAAGAATCGCCGCAACCGCAGGAAAAAAGTGCGGGCACGGAACGTCAGGACCCCCTCCTTTTCGGAGACCAATTCATAGTCGGCTTCGCGGAATGCGTTGAGGACGATGGGTTTGCCCTCGTTGCTGAGGTTGCCCGCGACGTATCGCACGGTGCGGGTCATCTTCGGATGGAACAGCGAGATGACGGCAATCGCTCCGAACAGCACGACGAAGCGCCATGCGGAACCGGGTTCGTAGAGATTGACCGTGGCGAATCCGGTGAGTATCATCAGCACGATCAGAATGATGGCGAATACGCTCATCGTCACGAAATACTTGAGTGACCGAATAAGGTAAGTCATACGTTTCTATTTTGTTTTAATCTCAGTTTTCAGCGTTTCGGGCGGTGCGGGTTGCGTCGTTATCCGAGCAACTTGCGCAAATGTTCGGCGACCTGCTCCATCAGCCATTTCGGGGTCGAGGTGGCGCCGCAGATGCCGACCGACTGCACCCTTTCGAACCATGCAGGATCGATTTCTGCCGGTTCTTCGATTTGGCGGCTGTGCGGATTGGCTTGTCGGCACACTTCGAACAACACCTTGCCGTTCGACGACTTGCGTCCCGAGACGAACAACACCGTGTCGAATCGCTTGGCGAAGTCGGTCAGATGCTGTTCGCGCCCCGATACCTGCCGGCAAATCGTATCGTTGACCTGCACTTGTTCGGGGACGGTCGCCCGTCGGCGCATCTCGTCGCTCAACTCCTCGAACAACGCGATGCTTTGCGTCGTCTGCGACAGAAAATAGACGGGTCGCGTGAAATCGATGGCCTCCAAATCCTGCCGTCCCTCGATGACCAGTGTCGATTCCTCGACCTGCCCCGTGAGCCCCACCACCTCGGCGTGACCCCGTTTGCCGAGAATGACCACCTGTCCGCCGACAGGTCGCATCCGGTCATGGGCGTATTT
>RYWP01000072.1 GCA_003979135.1 Alistipes sp. | reverse complement strand
CGGCAGCCCCACCCCCGCGCGAGCGCCGAGCGCGAAGCGGAGGCGGGCCGCCCCGACGAGGCCAGGCCGCAAGGGCGGCCGAGGAGGAGCCAGCGTAGGCCCGGCGCGTGGGCCGGGAGGCCCAGCAAGGGCCGGGCCGTAGCGCGGCCCGCCGGAGGCGAGGCGCACAAGATATAGCGAGACGGAGGGAGCCGGCCGCGCAGGGGGACGGCGACCGACGGCGAGGCCGAGGGAGAAGCGGCCCACGCAAGGCGACGCAAGCGGCGCGAGGAACGCAGCGCCGCGACAGGAGCCGCGCAGGGAGGCCGCGCCGACCGAGCACCGCTTCGGGTTGGGTGGGTAGTCCGTCAACCGTGCGGGCTCCTACTTCGGAGCACAGGGGCTGGAACATATCGGGGCGCGGCGACCGCCGGGGGGCCCACAACACGGCCCAGGCGAGGCGCCGGCAGCCGCTTTCCACCTCCGTTGGTCGCATCATCGCCGGCGTTTGTAAGGACCATACCCGTAAATCGCCCACGGCAGTTCATCGGCAGGCGTTTGTTCGGTAATCTTCGCCTTGATGACCTGCGAATCCTTGGCGTTACGGCGGGCTTGACTGCGCCGTATGTATTCGGCACGAGCCTTGGCAATATGCCGACATGCGGCGTCGATTTCGAGGTCAACATCATACTGCGGCACGGCCCAGGTGTCCAGCTCGTCGTAGTCGATAGGTTCGAGGGCCGACACGTCGATGACGATTTCGTAGCGGCCCTTACCGACGGAGCTCGGGTTGGGATAGTAGCTTACGGCCATGCCGTCGCAGATGCGGATGCGAGCATCAAGCAGCTTGTGTTGTTTGGCGTAGGCGTAGAGGTCTTGCACCGTGATGTATTCGGGTTGTTTCATCGTTTGGAGGGTTTTTGGGGTTTGTTGTTAAGCATGTTGTAGAATCCGCCGAACGGTTGGAAGAAGCGCATACGGCATGCGAGCAGGTGCCGGTCGGAGGTGAAATAGTCGTCGGGGTCGACGTTGGGAGACTGGGAGATTTCGATACCGTTCAGCGGGTCGTCGTAGATGGTTTGAATCCGGGTGCCGAACAAGTCTAAGAGCAGGTGCACGAGCGACGACACGGCAATGTCGGCGGCGTCGATACGCCAGTAGTAGCGTTCGAGCATTTCGATTTTGACCTGCGATTTGAGCAGGTGCGAGCGTTCATAGAATTCGGAGTACCATTGTTGGTATGCCCGGTCGGCCAGGGTGCGGCGGGGTTCGTTGAAGAGCACATACAAGGTGCGGCCGTATGCCCGGTGCAGTTTGCGCAGCTGGTCGAAGATGACGGCAGCATAGAACGAGCCGACGCACGCAAGGTTGAGCGTAAATCGCCAGGCTTTGGACATGCGTTGTACGTTGCAGATGCGGAACCCCGATACGGGTTCTTTGCGCCACCGGCCATGGTTGAGGCTCCGCAGGGTCTTCGTTACTCTCTTGTAGAACTCTTCGGGCTGGTCGGTCGCTATTGACATTCGGACAAAATGAACACCGGGTTTTTTGTAGAAAAAATCGTTGAGGAATGCCATTTGAAGCGTGAAATCCGGTTCGTTCTTGCCATTTGTTGTGGCGCAGAATTTACCAATGTAAGCCGTTGGCCTCAACCGTTCGGGCGATTCGTTGATTTGTAATTCGTTCATAATCTGTACTTTTTGCGGTTACATTCTGAGTGTATGAAATAATATTAACATTATGTTAAATAATATGGGAGGAGGGGGCATTGGTTAAGGGAACGAAATGTGCTACGGTGTCGGAAAGCAACATTTGCGTAAGCTACAACCTTACAGATTATGAACGAATTACGAAACAGCAAAAGTCAATACAAATCAGCAAAAGTCAAAAAGCAAGACTTAATGTAACCACGAACTACGATGAAATATTCCGTACGGCGGCGATAAAGGAAACCGGCGAACGAGAAAATAATTTGGTCGATATACGGGACTTGGTACGCTTATATATAAATAGGTACACGAAAAATCCCTATCTTTGTTAAGCCAAACACGGGAAAAGGCCCTCAAAACCGAAGAACAAAAAATCATGAACGGCAAACTGATAAAGACATGCTGCATACTGCTGCTTGCCATGTCGTGCGAAAGACGACCGCAGGCAGACGGAACGAGGCTATATGTATCGATTGCGCCGCTGAAAGAAATCGTAGGCGGCATCACGGGCGACGACTTCGGAATCGACGTACTGGTACCGGCCGGTGCGAGCCCGGAGACCTATGAACCGACGCCGCGGCAGATTGCGGCGCTGAATCGCTCGCAACTGATTTTCAATGTGGGACTTATCGACTTCGAGACCGCCCTGCTCCGAAAAATCGAAGAACAGAAGAAGATCGTGAATCTCAGCCGCGGAATAGAAACGATAGCCGGGAGCTGCTCGCACGGAGGCCACGAAACATCGGGGCACACGCACCATGCACACGGAATCGACCCGCACATCTGGACCTCGCCGAAAGCCCTGCAACGGATGGCAGCCAATGCCTACGAAGCGATCCATGCCACCTACCCTGATTCGGCGAAGTACACGCGGAACTACGAACAACTGCAGGAACGGCTGCAAGAACTGGATGCAAGCACGGCCGAAAAGCTGAGAGAAAGCGGTGTGGAATATTTCATCATCTACCACCCTGCCCTCACCTACTATGCCCGCGACTACGGCCTGGAACAGGTCGCTATCGAAGCGGACGGCAAGGAACCCTCGGCGCGGCACCTGGGCGCGATCATTCGCGAAGCCCGTGCTAAGAAAATCGGCAAAATACTCTATCAGAGTCAGTTCCCGGCATCGACCGTAGAGACCGCAGCCCGCGACATAGGAGCACGCGCCGTACAGATCGACCCGATGCGCGAAGACGTGATAAGCAACATTGAAGAGATAACCGAACTTATCGCAAACGAATGAATCTGGTAACGCTGCGCAATGTCGGAGTCGCCTACGAAGGCTATGAAGCGCTCCGGCACGTGGACCTGGAGATTGCCGACGACGATTTTCTGGGAGTGATCGGCCCCAACGGCGGCGGCAAGACTACCCTTGTCAAAGCGATCCTGGGAACGGTGCCCCATACGGGCGAGATCGACCTTGCACCGGAACTATACCGCGGAAAAGAACGCCTGATCGGCTACATGCCCCAACAATCGGACTTCGACCGGGCATTCCCGATCTCGGTGCTGGAAGTCGTGCTGTCGGGACTGCAAGGAAGCCGCGGGCTCCTGGCCCGCTACGCATCGGACGACCGCAAGAAAGCGCTGCGCCTGCTCGAAGAAGCGGGAATCGCCGAAACGGCCCGCCACCCTATCGGCGAAGTATCGGGCGGACAGATGCAACGTGCGCTGCTGTGCCGTGCCGTGATCTCGGAACCGCGGCTGCTGATTCTGGACGAACCGGCCAACTTCGTGGACAACAAGTTCGAAAACGAACTCTACCGGATGCTGCGCGAACTGAACGGGCGGATGGCGATCATGATGGTGTCGCACGACATCGGCACGATTTCGAGCGTAGTGAAAGAGATCGTATGCGTCAACCGCCAGGTGCACCGCCATCGCTCGAACCTGCTGACGGAAGAGCAGCTGCGCAACTACGACTGCCCGATTCGGATTCTGTCGCACGGCCATGTCCCCCACACGGTGCTGGAGCATCATCCGGGCGACTGCTGCTGCGACCACGAATAAATTGCGGGCTGCGCAAAACAGATTCTTCGTGCTGCAAAAACAGATTCTTCGCTGCGCTCAGAATGACAGGGGGGGGGGAAGTACTCAGAATGACAGGGGGAAGTACTCGGAAGGACAAGGGGAAGTACTCGGAAGGACAAAAGAGAACCACTATGAATGACAATGGGGAGGGGCTCTGAATAAGAAGGGAGAGCCCCTCTGAATGAAAGAGGAAGTGCTCTGAATGACGGAAAAAGCACTCGGGATGACCGAGTAAAACACTCTGAATGACGGAAAAAGCGCTTCGAACGACGAAGGAAAGGCGCCCAAGCGGCGGATGCAGCGCGGCAATGCGGCATAAATAAGTACAAGACACAAAAAATCCCCGCTGAAAGCGGGGATTTCAAGTTGAGAACGGCAACGAAAGAGCGTGACTACTTCTTCTCGCCGTTGATCTTGCTCAGGCGCTCGAAGAACTGCTCGAAGCCGGCGATCATCTCGTTGCGCAGAGCGGCGTAGTGCTTGCGGACGAGCGACTTGTTGTGCGGCTCGGCGGGGTTCATCGCCTTGGAGAACAACGTATTGCGGAAAGCGACGGCCTCCTGCATGACCGCGAAGATCTCCTGCTCCTTGGAGGGCTGGAAACACATGGCCATATCGCAGTCGAAAACGACCTCTTCGAGACGGTAGTCGATCTCCTTTTTCAGATAACGTAAGTTAGCCATAACCGAAATATTAGATTTTACATGCACAAAGATACGAATAAGTCGAGCGCAAAAGCAAATTTTATTTGCATTTTGCCGAGACGGAGTATCTTGGGCGAAGCCAAAGTCGAATAAGCTGAATACAAAACCAAATTTGTTTGGATTTTGTTGAAGCGAAGTATCTTCGGCGAAGCCAAAGATAACAAAACTTTCGGATAAAACAACATCGGCAGGCCGAAGAACGGACGGACCGCTACCCTGCCGGACCGGCGGCGCTCCTCACGCACCGGACGCTCAGCGGCTGCGAACAACCGGTCTTTTTGACGCCGGACCGGGCTCCGGGGAACCGTTGCAGCAGCAGGATATGTGGCCGAGCCGGTTCGGAAAAGGGCTGACTACACGTTCCGAAGGACGAAAAGCACTCGCCAAAAAGAGGCTGAAGAGCAAAAAAAACGGAGTCCGGAGTAATTCCGGACCCCGAGCAGCATATCGGCAGAAACAAAGAAAACTGGTATTTATTTGCTCAACTTACGGGCGACCTTGCGGGAAGCCTTTTCGGCTTTCTTGGCGGCCTTGGCCTCCTTTTTAGCTATTTTCTTGGCAGCCTTGACCTCCTGGCGGGCGATACGATCGGCCTCGTGCGAATTGCTTGCGGCGACCTCGGTATCCATGCGGATGTCGCGACGGGCGGCACGGCGAACGCCCTGCGCATTGCCGGAAAACTGACCGGCATCGGGATCGGGCATCTCAACGATGATGCCGTTGATGGTCTCGTCGATCTCACCGCAGCAACATACGTTAGCGGGCGGGCAGGGCTCGGCCACGGGCTGCGGAACAGGCTTGGGAGCCGGCTTGGGCTTGACGATCCGGGTACGCTGCTCGACCAGGCTGCCCTCGTCGTAATTGATGGTCATGGCGACGCGGCGGATGGGCGGCAGGATGTGCACGATCATATACTCCCAGACAGCCGGCATTGCTTTGAGAGCCGCTTCCTTGGCTGCGGAACTCTTGGGACCGTCGATGATATTCAACACGGCCTGCTTGTCGGGCATGGAAGAAGCGGCCACGAGGGTGCGGCACATCTCCCAGTCCTCGGCGACGGAAGCCGTGCGGACGTTGAACTTCTTGGAAAAACCGTACTTCCGGTCGACATAGTCGCGGAAATCGCGGGCACGGGCACGCGCCAGCCGCTCGTTGAGCGCCTCGGGGCCGTCGGGCGAAGCGTAACCGGTGATGACGACCGTATTGACCTTGACGAGCGAATCATTCATCATGGCCGAGACGAACGAATTGAGCTCGGCGAGCTCGCGCGTATTGCCGTTGAGCGCTGCGTCGAGCGTAGAGAGGTTGATAAGGTAACGTACGGAGTAGTCGGAATCGGCCTGGCGCTCGACGAGGGCCCGGCGCACGATGTAATTGCCGTCGGACGTCTCCGACAACAACACGGTGTCGGCCGCAGAAGCCGGCACCGACCTCCGCGTCTGGGCCGTTGCACCGGCAGCGGCGCACAACGCAAGAGAAAGGGCGAATGTGGTAACTGTTGTTTTCACGCTAATAAAGTGTTTGGTCATTGCTGCCCTACCCGTTCGCAAGATTCGTACCACGATTGCGGCGCCTTTTTTGGCTCCCCGACCGCCGATTCCGATATTTTTCAGTACCTTTGAAGAAAAATAACATCCCATGGCTGCTTTCGGCAAAAAGATAACCTTATTTCTGGTGGAGGGCCGGCCAGACGGCCCGATCAGTTGCGAACTCTCGAACTGGACAGGAAAAGCCTACCGCATACCCCGCTCGCATATCCGCCAATACGGCGAGAAGAACGGCCTGGACAAAGCGGGCGTCTACATCCTGTTCGGGAAATCGGACGACCCGGCAAAAGAGGGCCGGGCTTATATCGGAGAAGCGGACGGCGTGCGTCAACGTCTCGAGCAGCATCTGGCACAAAAGGATTTCTGGAACGACGCCATCGTTTTCATCAGCAAAGACAACAACCTGAACAAAGCCCATATCAAATACCTCGAAAGCCGGCTTTACGAGATGGCGGTCGAAACGGGCCGCTACAAACTGGAGAACTCGAACAAACCGACCCGTTCTACGATTTCGGAACCGGACGTCGCAGAGATGGAAGAGTTCATAGCCAATATCGAACTGCTGATCGGAACGCTGGGTTTCAAGATATTCGAACCGCTCGTTTCGCAAAACAACCCGTCACGGCAAGAGACGCTATACATTCGCAACTCCCGGAGTGCCGATGCACAAGGAATCAGCACACCGGAAGGGTTCGTTGTTCTGAAAGACTCCCGGATCGCAGCAGAGACAACCCCGTCGCTCACCGAAAACTACATACGCATACGCGAGGCGATGCTCTCGAACGACACGCTTGTTAAGGACGGAAAAATGCTGCGGCTGACGAAAGACACGCTGTTTTCCAGCCCGTCGACCGCTGCAAGCGTAGTAATGGGACGCTGTGCCAACGGCCTCACCGAATGGAAAACAAAAGACGGCAAAATACTGAAAACCTTGTAAGACACGAGCGGCCGAATGGCCGCTCTTTTTTTTAGGACCGACGACTCAAAACACAATTCCCGTTCGGAAGACGAAACACCCGCAACTGCCCTACCTGAA
>RYWP01000071.1:1702-7112 GCA_003979135.1 Alistipes sp. | reverse complement strand
CCGTTGCAATTCCTGCTCGTCGAGGCGGCGTTGCAGGGTTTCCATCGTCATCGGGGCGAACAACGCATCCATATCCATCGTAAATTCGATTTCCCAGTTGACTTTCGTCGCGAAAGTATCTTCGCCGCGGTCGTTGAGGTAGAACTCGGCACGTTCGGGCTGGCGTCGTTCGACGACATTGCCCGTATCCCAGCGGCCATTGCCGTTGTCGTCCTCGATAATGCGGAACTTGATTTCGCCCGCCGGAACGTAGTTGAACTGCACGTCACCTGCTACGACGTCGCGTTTCTCCTGTTTCTGCGCGCCGTTGCCGTCGAGCAGTTGGATGATATAGCGTTTCTGCGGGTTGCGGGCTTTGACGTGGATTTTCACTGTAGCGAATCGTTCGGGGTCGAGCGAGGCGTAATTGCCGACGAGGGAATCGTTCGAGAATCCGGCGATATCCGTAATGGCACCCTCGGGGATGGTCAGCGTGTAGGCTGTGGTCGGTTTCCATGCCGCACGGATGTGCCAGCGGCGCAGGTTCGCCGTGTCACGCACGAAGTGTACCGGAATCTCCTCGGTGGGCCCCGATGTTTCGACCGCGGCGGTCGTTCGGGAGGTTCGGGATGAAGCCGTTCGCGAGGGCTCGGTCCGGGATGAGGCTGTCTCGTCGAGCGCAGCGGCCGTCAGGCGTACCGCCGCCGAATCCAGTCGCACGAGCGGATAATCGAAGTCGATGAACAATCCCTCTTCGGGATTGAGGTCGCCCGTCAGTGCGAGTTTGTATCCGAACGGATTCTCCTGTTCGGGCTCTTGCCATTCCTCGCCGGCCTCCTCGGCTTTGCGGCGGTCGCGTTCGAGTTTTTCACGTTCGCGCTCCTGCTCTTTGGTCTCGATAAACCGCCATGCCAGTTTCAACGGTTCGGTCACCTCCCGCAGGATATTGAGCGTGTCGTGCTTCAAATAGGTGATTTCGCCCTTGATCGTATCGGGCAGGTCGGCGGCCGGCATGTGGAACCACAGCGCCACGGTATCGCGCCCGACGGTTTGCGGGTCGACGATGACCCGCTCGTCGGGGATGCTGTCGAACCGGATGCGACGGATTTCGGGGTGGGCCGTCCGGAAGTAAAGCATCGCCTGATGCTGTTGCGGGCGGGCCGTTTCGGAAAGCATCTGCCGCTGGAACGCGCGGTCGGTGAACATCCGCAGGTAGAGCTGCGGCGAAGCAGTGATGTAGTGCCGCAAGGAATCGTACCACATCGTGAAGTCGGGCATACGGGCCGGATTGTGACGCCCTTCGATGAATCCCACTTGATCGCTCCCGGGTTCGTAGATCTGGTTATCGTTCTTGTCCTCGACGGCATAGACCCGATAGTCGATCGGTTTGAGGTTCTGCGCGATGAAGATGCCGTTGGTCTCCGCGCGGGCGATCACTGACGGCTTGTACTTGAAGATGGTCGAATCGTAGGCGGCTACCTCCTCGACCGAATCGGCCGGAAAGAACCAGATATAGGTTTTCGACACGGAATCGGCCTTGTAGCCGTCGGCCGTGTAGCCCGACAGCATCATCGAATCGATCTCAGGGCCAGTAGAAAAAACGTAGCGCATCGAATAGAGCGGATTACCCTCGTTGTTGTCGCGGATGGCACTGCCGAAGTTGAGGGCATAGGTGGTGTTGGGTTCGAGCGTGTCGCGCAGTTGGACGACCACTCCCTTGCCGCGCAGCGAGACGAGCGGTTTTTTCTTCATCGCGGGCGAAGTGAAGAACTCCTTTTGCTGGTCTTTGAGCTGGACGTATTCGTCGAATTCGATGTAGATTTTCTCGTGGCCGGTCGTCGGTCGGTCGGTCGCGAAGTTATCGGGTGTCATGCGGACGATGACCGGCGGCAGCGAGTCGCGCGGCCCGCCCGTAGGGGTCATGATGCTGGCGCAGCGGCTCACGAACGCCGACAGAAAGAGCAGCAGCGTGAACGAGCGCAACAAGCGGAGCGTATCTCTTTTCGGAAGAATCATCTTTTTTGCGGTTTATTGTTTCGGGGCCTGCCGTTCATCGACCATCCGCCAGTCGCCCTCCTCGTATTTCCAGAGTGCGCGCCACGGCCGGAAGACGACGGGCCATGTAGGCGATTCGCCGTCGAGGTCGGGGACGAACTTGGTATAGGCATAAATACGGTCGACACGGTCGACCACGACGGCCATCAGCGGTGTGGCCGTGACCTCCATGCCGTAGAGGCCCGAAGCGCTCTCGTAGTAGGCTTGGAAGTTGGGAGTCGTGCGGGTATCGGTGCCCTCCTTACGGGTGATTTTGCCCGCTACGGCATCATCGTACGAGGCGATATACCAGTCGGTCGTATCGGCCACATAGGCGTAGGCCTTGATTTGCTGTGCGGTGAACGCTTCTTCGGCGGCGCCCTCCTCGGCCTGCCGCGCGGGACGGTAATAGGTCTTCAGCACGGTGGGCGGTGTGTAGAACTCGTTGTAGAAACTCCATGCGTTGTTTTTGTAGACGAACCCCTCTCGCCACGGCTGGAAAACGACCGAAACGTAGAGCCGTTCCAGATTGAGCTGCGGCTGTTGCATCGTGTAGCCGTAAAGCCGTGTCGATGGATCGACCGCAACGACCATGCGGGCTGTTTTGCCGAACGGCATCTGCAGCCAACCTGCCGTGCCGCTGAAATCGGTGCCTTCGGTTTCGGTGCCTATGGTTCTGTCGTAAGGCGTGGCGATGACGGTCGGTTCGGTCAGCTTGCGGGCGGGGTCGTCTTTCCGCGTGATGATGCCGGCTGCGGCATCGGCATACGACGCGATGCCCCAATCGAGCGTGTCGACGTCGTAGGCATAGGCGATGACCCCCTCCAACGGTTCGGTGCTGCCGACCGACTGAGTCTGGATGCCCGGGTTGAGAATGTAGGTCATATCGTACTTTCCTTCTTTCAGGCACGAAGCAAGCGCGCAGGCCGCCGACAATGCAAGATAGCAAACGGTTCGTTTCATGGTTCGTTCTTCCGGTTTTCCAACATTTCACCGACCGTCCGTCCCGTGACAGGGTGGCACTTCGAACGGGCGATTTCGCACAACGGCAACAACGCGAACAGACGTTCTTCCAACAACGGATGCGGGACGGTCAGTCGCTCGGTGGCGATGACGGCATCGTCGTAAAAAAGGATGTCGATGTCGATGGGCCGCGACGTGTAACGGGCGCCCGTGCTCGCCTTTTCGATCGCCTCGGCTGCGCGGTTGCGGCCCAGTTCGCGTTCGATTTCCTGCACGGCGTCGAGCACCTCCTCGGGCGCGAGGTCGGTCGAGACCTCCAGTGCCTGATTTGAGAACCGCTCGGCGGCGGCGAACCCCCACGGCTCGCTTTCGTAACGGTGCGAACAATGCAACACCGCCCCCACGCGGCTGTTGATAAGCTGCTGGGCCCGCTGGAGCGTCCGCTTGACGTCGCCCGCGTTGCCGCCTGTCAGAAGAAATACCCGTGCCATTTATCCCAATCGTTTTATCATTTTGCTCACGGCCAGCGCGAAATGTGTGAAGACGATGGTCGGGTTGCCGTTGCGCGAAATCTGCATCATCGCCCGTTCTACTTCGTCGACGAGCGGTTCGATGTTCTCCGTTCCGACGAACGGAGCGAATTTCGTGCAGAACGACAGCTCCTCGCCCCACAGATACCCCACCTCGCCCAATCCGGCATGGAGCATGAAACTTTCGCGCAGCAGCCGTGCCATATCGCGTAGAAAGGCTCGTTGTTGTTCGCGCGACAGTTGCGCCACCTCCTCGGCCCATGTAATGAGTTCGAGGTGCTTGTCATTGTAGCTCAGGCGCATCAAGGTGCAGAACAACGAAAAATTCTCGCGCTGCGTCGCATCGTTCTCGCCTGCCACCAATTGCCGCAGCGTCAGCAGATCGCCGCCGGCCAGTCGGGCCAGATTGCGCGCCTTCAGCGGGTCGTCGACCCCTTGCGCGCGGGCTTGCGCCTCCAACACCTCGGTCGTGAGCCGCGGCACATGCACCTCCTGCGTCCGCGAAAGAATCGTCGGCAACAACAGCGCCGGCTGTTCGGAGACGAGCAAAAAGAGCGTCCGCTCCCACGGTTCTTCGAGAATCTTCAACAGCTTGTTGGCCGCCTCCTCGTTCATCGTCTCAGGCAGCCAGACGAGCATGATTTTGTACTCCGATTCGAAACTCTTGAACGAGAGTTTGCGAATGATCTCCTCGGCCTCGCGGGCGGCGATGGCGCCTTTGAGCGTCTTGCCCAAGTCGAGCCGGTCGTACCACTCCTGCGGCGAGAAATAGCCGCTGCGCTCGGCAAACAACTCGCGGAAAAGCGGCAGAAAATCGTCGCTGCGGACGATTTCGCCCGATTTCTTGCCCTGCTTGTTGACCGGAAAGACCCAATGCAGGTCGGGGTGAGCCAACGTGGCGATTTGCTGACAATCGGGGCATTCGCCGCATGAATCCCCGTCGTGGCGATGGCGGCAGCAGAGGTACTGCGCATAGGCGACAGCCAACGGCAGAGCGCCCGCACCGGCCTGTCCCGCGAAAAGCTGCGCATGGCTGACACGTCCGGTATCGACCGCACGGATCAGATGCCGTTTCAATTCCTCCTGTCCTATGATGTCAGCAAAACGCATTCGTTTCTATCTTTTCATTATGGCTCGCACTAACGCCCGCACATCGATGTGCTCGCGGCGGACCAAGTAGGCGGTGTAAGCTGCAAAAGCCGCCGTATTGAACGCATAACCGACCCACGCGTGATCCGTTCCGAGCCACCGGCCGACTTCCTCGCAGAGGAAGAAGACGGCCAATGCCGTGACGACGTATTCGCCGATGCGTCCCCATGCGTAGGGCGTAGGGAAATAGCGGCGGTTGAGCCACCAGCTGACGGCAACCATCGCCCCCTCGCTACCCAAACGGGCCCATGCGGCACCGAAGTACCCTGCCCGAGGAATCAACCACCAACCGAGGCCCAACATGGCGACTAATCCGGCCCCCGTGACCAGAATGGCCAATGGTGTGCGCTCCTCGCGCTTGTACCAGAACGACAGATTCAACCATACACCCGTCAATACGTTGGCGCCGAGCACCACGGGCAAAATGAAGACCCCGCCGCGGAAACTACGGCCGATAATCAGGGCGAACAAGTCGCGGAACAAGGCGATGCCGAGGAAGATCAACATCGACACCATGATGTAGTATTTCAGCGCGGCGGCGTTCATCTGCACGAAATCCTCCTTACGGAAGTTCGAGAGGAAGAACGGTTCGGCGGCCAGCCGGTACATCTGATAGAAGAGCATCATCACGACGGCGATTTTCGTCACGGCGCCGTAGATGCCCAACTGTGCCATCGGGTCGCCGGCGGCGGGCACGAGGTATTTCAACAGCTGGCGGTCGAGGAACTCGCTCGCCGTGCCGGCCAGTCCGCTGA
>RYWP01000071.1:0-1692 GCA_003979135.1 Alistipes sp. | reverse complement strand
GACGAGCAACGGCAAAGAGTAGATGAAGATGCACCTCAACAGTTGCGGGTCGATGCGGGGAGCGGTACGGTCGACGGTGGTCAACAACACGAGCCACGTGATGACGCTGGCTGCCAGATTGGCGACGAAAACCCAACCCACGCCGAAATCGGTGGCAAAAAGCCCGATGGCGCCGAACGCAATGGCCAACGCGACATTCAACGCGACGTTCAATGCCTTGAACCCGACGAATGTCAAAGCACGTCCCTGCTCGCGCAGACGCGAGAACGGGATGCACCCCCACACGTCGAACAGAATGATGGCGCCGACCCACACGACGTAATCGGGATGGGCTGTATAGACGGGGCCCATCCATGCCGAGAAGTCGGTGCGGAAAAGTGCGACGGCGACGAAGAAAACGACGGCCGCGAGCGAGGTAATGCCCCACGTGGTGGCGAACAAGCGCCGTTTGGCGGCCCGCACGTCGCCGCCTGCAGCCTCGGCTTTGGCGGAAAAGCGGAAATAACTCGACTCCATGCCCATCGTCAACAACGTGAGCGCGAACGGAATAAGCGCATAGACGTCGGTAACGATGCCGTAGGCTTCGGGCGCGAACACACGCGTGTAGTACGGTGTGAGCAGGTAGCTCAGAAACCGCACGACGATGGTGCTGAGGCCGTAAATGGCCGTTTGTTTCGCCAATTTTTCGAGCATGGGCCGTGTGTGGAATCCGTCCGCCGGAGAACTATTCTGCAAAGATAATAAAAAAAAGGAACCGCTTATTATAAGCGATTCCTCCCATCAAAAAATTAACCCTAAATTTCCCCTTTTCGGAATACTTCCGTCAGATAGTGATGCAGATAATACAAATCCGAATCATTCTGAATCACCTCGTTCATCAACAGGTCTTCCTCGTCGGGGAGAACGTTGTTCGTAAAATCCCTTTTGTCCAATTCCTCCATAGGCATTTTTTATTAAAACCTGCGCATAATGCTAATACGGTGGGTAACAAGTTTACCCTTTTTTTCTATTCAAGGTTGCGCACCGCTTTTAGAAGCGGTTCCCTATGCGGCGGATGCGCTTCATCCTTTCAATGGTCGGAGCCGCTCTCGCCATTTATTAAAGGTTGCGCATAGTGCTTACGACGGTCGTAAGCATTCCGATCGGACTTGAATCAAACAGTTCACATGCTCCTCACGGTCAGCTGAATTATACACAGTCTTTTAATAAAAGAACGATCGACAAAGACGTTTATTGTGCAGGATCAACACAAAACCATGTTTTTTTCCTTGATCAGTTTGCGCAGATTGATGAGCGCATAACGCATCCGCCCCAATGCCGTGTTAATGCTGACGCCCGTCTGCTCGGCTATCTCCTTGAAACTCAACCCCGCGAAATAACGCATCCGCACGACCTCGCGCTGCTCCTCGGGCAACGATTCGACCAACGACCGGATGTCGCGTTCGATCTGTTCGCTCACGAGCTCGTCCTCGATGGTGCGATCGGCGAATTTCAACGTGCCCAACACGTCGTAACCCGCATCCGATTCGGTCACCGACTTATTTTGACGGCGGTTGCGGAAGTAGTCTATTACCAGATTGTGTGCGATGCGCAGCACCCACGACAGAAATTTCCCGTTATCGCAATAACGGCCTTCGTCGATGACCCGCACGGCCTTGATGAATGTCTCTTGGAAAATGTCCTCGGTCAGAT
>RYWP01000070.1 GCA_003979135.1 Alistipes sp. | reverse complement strand
GTCGAAGACGGTTTTATACTCCTTGTCGAGCGTGAGCGCCGCCTCGGACGTTGCGGCGCTTGTTGCCGCACCTCGTCGGCAGGAGCATGGGACAGGTAGTAGCTTACGTCGAGATTCGCACAGAGGTCGTCCGAGAGCATTTGCCGCAACTCGTTAGCGATAGCGATAATGCCTCCCGTATGCGTGAACTCCATCGCGGGTTTTCCGTAAGGGTCGGTGCCGACCTTTGCGTCGGTATGTATCACGCGGTCGAACGTTCGGAACAGGTTGTTCACCCGAATGCCGTTCGACAGCTTGCGGGATTCGATGAAATCCAGCTGTCGTTGGGATAGTTCGCCCGCCGTGGCTTTCTTCTGCAAGATGATAAGGTCGCTGCCGACCTCGGTTCCGGCATGGTCGGAAAATAGGTTGTTCGGAAACCGCACGGCCGACACGACATCGCACCGCTTCATCAGCCATTCGCGCACGGGACGTCCCTGCTCGGCATTGAGCACGCCCTGCGAAGTGATGAAGGCCACGATGCCGCCCTCGCGCACCGTATCGACCGTCTTCATGAAGAAGTAGTTGTGCAGCGTGCGTGTTCCCTGACGCCGCACGGGGTCGGTATGGGTCGAGAAAAAAGGGTCGAACAGTGCTACGTCTCCGAACGGGATGTTGCTCACGGCCATATCGTAATGACCGGCGTACTTGGGTTCGATCGTTTCATATCCCTGCGCCCGTACGCGGCTTCTCGGATGCAGGTGTTTGAGGATAAGAGCCGTCGCGGGGTCTTTCTCGAAGCAGGTTATCTCGGCGGAAGGCTGGTTTATTGCCAAGACTTTCGGAAAGACACCCGTGCCGGCGCTGGGATCGAGAATCCGTTTGGGAGCAATCTCTCTGTTCCATATCGTATCGACAATGGCATACGCGACTTCGGGCGGCGTATAGAATGCCGTCAGCACCGAGTTTCGGATTCCGTCGATGTAGCGTTTGTACTCCCGCTCACCGGCGGTATTGCTCTTGATGACCTCGTGCAGTTCCGCCACGAGGTCGGCCATGCCGTCGGTATTCCGTTTGCTGTCCGGGGCTTCCAGCACCTCTTTGATCGCCCCGAAGCCGCTGTATGCGGCAAGTCGTGCGGATTCCTCCGGGGAGAGGTCGTGCGGCTCCCGTTCGAGCGCGAAAGCTGCTTTCAACGTGTCGATGTTTTGGCGAAGATGCGCCTTCTTATTGTAAGCCATCTTCGAGCAGTATTTGAACGGTTCCTACAAGTTCGGTGTAGAGCAGCTGATATTCCGGAGTCGCGGCGAAATCGTCCGCAAGGTCGTACTTCGCCAGCACGTCGCGCAATGCGGGCAAAGTCAGCAGCCGGAGTGCGACCGCGCGGGCCGCCTCTTCGGGAATCGCCGAGGCGAACTCGTCCCAAAGGATATGCACCAGCGTATTGTAAGGCGAGAAATGAAGTCCGCGGTACAGCTCCTCGCTTGCGGCCGCTTCGGCTTCGGTATGGGTGCTACCCGCACGAATCGCGTCGCTGTACGCCTCAGCGGCACGGTCGGCACGCCCAGCGATGAACGACCTGTCGACGGCAAGTTCGGGATGGCTGTCGCGCAGATACGAGAGCAGAGAAAGTCCGTAATAGGACAACTCCTCGTAAGGGGATTGTTGTTTGTCTGACATGATTCGGATTTTTTAGTGGCTGGGAAAAGTGAAAAAGGCGCTCCGGGTTCCCATCCGAAGCGCCGCCACTAAAAAATCCATCGGACAAGCATCATCTCGTCGATAAGATTCTTCAGTGGCAAAGGTAACGATTATTTTCGTTTATTCCCTTTTCCCGTTTTCGGTTTGTTGCGCGGTGCGAAGTCGAAGACGGTTTTATACTCCTTGTCGAGCGTGAGCGCCGCCTCGAACGTTTCGCCGTTGCTTTTGGTGAACCCTTTGATGACCGAGGTTTTGCCGTTGGTCACGAGGTCGGCGAGCTGGGCATCGGTCAGTTCCTTGCGGGCGACGGTGCGCCAGACAGTAAGCCCGCAGTCGGCATTTTGGCACTTGGCGACTTTGGGATAGAAAACGACCTGCTTCCCGCAGCGGGGGCAGACGGCTCCGCCACGTTCCGGCGTGTTTTCGATCTTGACCGCCAGCAACTCTTTGGCAATCTGTGCGGCATAGACCTCGATACCTCGGTGGAACGTGAAAGCATCCATTTCTGCGGTGGCGATTTTCGCCAAAGCCAGCTCCCAGCCACCCGTCATGGCGACGTCGGCGATTTTCTTGTCTTTGACGATTCCGTACACGGCCAGTCCCTTGTCGGTCGGGACGAGCGACTTCTTCTCACGGCGGATGTAATCGCGAGCAACGAGCGTCTCGATGATGGCGGCACGGGTGGCAGGTGTTCCGATGCCGGAATCCTTCATCGCCTCGCGTTCGGCCTCGTCCGTCAGGCTGCGACCGGCCGTCTCCATTGCGGCCAGCAAGGAACTTTCCGTATGAATGGGGTGCGGTTTGGTCTGCCTGCGCTCCACGTCGCAGCCCTTTACCGGCAATTCGTCGCCCTCCTGCAATGCGGGCAGTGCCGCCGTCGTGTCGTCCGCCTGCTCCTCCGGCTCCCGCCAGACCTTACGCCAGCCGTCCTCTCGGACGACCGTACCTTTGGCGACGAACTCCATGCCGCCGCATTCCAGACGGGCGGTCGATATGTCTTTGACGCAGACCCCGCCGAAGGCTTCGACCATACGGCCGGCAATCAGGTCGTAGATCGTCTGTTCCTCGGCCGGCAGCCCTTTCGGCGTTACCTCCGTAATGAGCAGGGCATGATGATCCGTTACCTTGTCGTTGTCGACGGAGCGTCGGTTGATTTCCGAACCGGCAACGGCGGCCGCCTCCCGACCGAACAGGGGATGCTCCCGCAAGGTCGCGAGCAGCGGGCGGATTTCGGCTGCGACGTCTTCGGGAATGTAACGCGAGCCGGTGCGGGGATAGGTGATGTGCTTCTTTTCGTAGAGCGTCTGCGCGATGCCGAGGGTCTTGTCGGCCGAGAATCCGTAGCGCGTGTTGGCCTCCTTTTGAAGCGTCGTGAGGTCGTACAGCAGGGGCGGCTGTTCCTTTACCTCCTTGCGCTCGACGCGGACTACACGTATCTGTTCGGCATCTATGACGGCGGCATAGGCCGTTTGCGCCGCATGTTCGTCGTCGAACCGTTGTGCCGAAAGAGCGGCGAAGAGCGTCGCGTCTTTAGCCGTCGAGAGTTTGAGTTGATAATAGGTCGCAGGCTTGAAGGCCTTGTTTTCCAGATAGCGGGAGCAGATGATGGCCAGCGTGGGGGTCTGGACACGTCCCAGCGACCACACGCCGCGGCCGGCGGCGATGGAGAGGGCCTGCGATGCGTTGATGCCGACGACCCAATCGGCCTCGCTGCGGGCTTTGGCCGAGAGGTAGAGGTTGTCGTACTCCTCGCCCGGCCGGAGGTTCTGCAACCCCTCGCGGATAGCCTTGTCGGTGAGGCTGCTGATCCACAGCCGCACGAACGGCTTGCGGCACTCCAAAAACGAGTAGATATAACGGAAAATCAACTCGCCCTCGCGTCCGGCATCGGTCGCGACGACGATACGGTCGGCCATGTTGAACAACTCTTTGATGACGGAGAGCTGTTTCAGCACACCCGGATCGGATTTGTACTCCTTGCCCTCCCTGATCTGACGGGGCAGGAGGATGAACTTCGGCGGCAGGATAGGCAGATTCTCCGCCTTGAATCCCTCGATGCCGTACTGCTGGGGCATGGCCAGCTGGATGAGGTGTCCGAAAGCCCACGTTACGACATAGCCGTTTCCCTCGATATAACCCTCCCGGCGGTTCTTGGCGCCCACGATGGCGGCGATTTCGCGCGCTACCGAGGGCTTTTCTGCGATGATTACTTGCATGATGATATTCGGATTTTTTAGTGGTCGTTGTTGTTTTCTTGATGTTCCCGTTTCTCTTTCTCGCGTTTCAGACGGGCGATCAGTTTACGGTCGTAGTAGACGTGGTTGCCGTTTTCGTCGTAGTATTGTCGGTCGTCGTCCTCCCACCCATCCGAGGGCAGACGTTTCCCGACATGGAGGTATAAGGCGATAACTCCGATATTGAGGAGTACCAATACTCCTATAATCACATAGATCGTCTCCATACATCTAATGTTTCAGACCTTTGGAATTGTTTTTTCGATAAGTACGGGCGGCTCGTTTCTCCTGCGTCGGCGTAGGTTGCTGCTGTCCCTGTTTGAGCGGCTCTTTCACATTTTTGACCGCCTCGACCGTCTTGCCCTCGGAATTGACAGCCACCTGCGTGCGGCTCTCACTGGCAGGCTTCACCTCGGCGCCCTGCCGCTTGGCACGGTCGGGGTTCCATTTGAAGAAGTCCATCTTGCCCAGTGCGAAATTGGGCTTGACCCATGCGTTGAAAGGTTCGCCCTGACCGTCCTTGACCATGCCCTTGATGTAGAACGCCTTGACGTCCGCACGCTTGGAGGGGTCTTTGACGGCCTCCGACCATTGTTTGTAAGCCTCGTCGGGAACGGCGGCTTTGAGAATCATGTGATGGATCGTCAGTTCGGGAGCCTTGCCCATCTCCTTTGCCTCCCGTGCGCCTCGCTCGGCGCGCTGTTGCGTATGGATGGCCCGGTTCTCGGCCTGATACCGTTTTCTGTCCAGTCCGTCATAGGAAAATTCGTAGTTGCGTTCGGCGGCGTCGATCTGGATATAGGCGTCCCGCTTGTAACCGGCACGGGTCGTATAGCCCTCCAATAGCACCTTACCGCCGCCGTAGAAGTCTATCTGACGACCCTCGGAGAGTTCGGCATTCTTGATGTTGGCTCGCTTTTCCAACAGTTCGACGGGCATATACTCCAGCGTATTCGTCCACTTGTCGCGCGAGACGTAACAAGGGGTCAGTTTCCCCGGCTCCAATTCGAGGTCGAGCACCTTGCCGGCATGGCGGCCATTGGTGAGGTTGTTCTTCACCTCGTCGTCGAGCAGCACGCCGTGGAAAGGCGCGTCGAGGTCGGGCTTCTCCTGCCAGTAATGCGGAATGACTTTGAGGGAGCCGTCGGCCTGCTCCTCGAGCGACACGCGCCCTTTGGTCGCCACGCGCAGGCCGCTTTCCAATTCGGGACTCATGTCCACCAGCCCGTTCGACTTGTGGCCGTAAGACATGGCCCGCAGGTGCGGCTCGATGTCCTCCACGCGGATGCCTTTCTTGGCCAGATCGTCGAGGTCGATTTTCGAGGTGTCCAGCGGCTCGAAACGCTGCTCCTGCGCTTGAACTCTCTCGGCCGGATTTACCCGATACGCTTCCAGCGCCTGCGGGTCGAAGTCGATGCGGATAAGCTGTTCGAGCGCACTTTGAGCCATGATGAAAATGCCCGTATGCGAGGGGCTTTCGGCCTCCTGCATGAACTTCTTGAAGAAAGTTTCGAGCGCCGAATCCTGCGTATTCACGTTGAGCAGGTTCGACACGTTTTGCTGGGTAGGTTCGACGGTGTGGAGATTGCCCACAGAATCCATACCCGTAACGGCCCTGACACGACCGTCGTCGGCTTGTTGAACGAGCATGACCTGTTTGGCGTCGTTCGTTTGTTTTTCGTCCATAATTACGATGATTTTAAGTCGCACCAATAGCGATGCGAGGACGAAAATAGGAGTAACTTATTGCAAGAAAAAGAGTTGTCGCGTCTATGGCCGTATGAGGTTGCGAAGTGGCCGTTTGTGGCGTCGAAAGGTATTGGCAGCGGTTATAAATATCCCTATTGTAAAATCGCCATTACGGAATACGTTTTTACTGCAAGAAACGCCATTTGAAAAATAAAAACGGCTTGGATATTCCAAGCCGTCGTATCTTTTCTTTTCAGAGAAAGTATCTTGTTACTTTCGGAATCACTCGATTTTTCCCATTTTCAACTCGGTCTTCAATATTTCGTACACGTAAGCCGAACTTTCGATGTAAAGTCCGGTTTGCGGATCGGAGAGTTTGGTAAACGTCTCCGAATTATGGAACATAGCGATTGCTTCGGTTAGGGCCAGACTTCTATCTTCCATGAGATAAGCGACTATGTCTTTGGTAATGCCTTCAATGAGGTATTGCGCTTTTTTATCGGTCATAATACAGTCAGATATTGGATGGCACGTGCCGAGTGAAAGAAATATTGCGACGAAATTTTCTTGTAACGCAATCCCGCCACCAACATCGGCAGGTCGATGATTCCGTCGTCGAAATTGCGGAAAAGCGTGGCGATGGTATCGTCCGCCACAGGGCCTATCACGATGTCGTAACTGTGAACGGGATGTTCGCCTTCACGACTGCGGTTCGCCATGACGAACAACGCCCACTCTTCGTTCGGCTCCGAGAACCGCTTTACAGCTAATATCCCATCCGCCGAAGCTGCCGCCTCGTCGAACTCGAAAGCGGTAACGACCGGCTCTCCGCCATAAATCGCCGCCGTACGACGAGCCATCTGCATGGCCTGCTCCTCAATCTAGGTCAGGTAAAACCCTTGTCCGAAATCCTTGTAGGGTTTGCATCGGGCGAAATCGATCCGCTCGATTGCAGTGTTGGAGCCGTGGTACAGTTTCATCGTATGCCTCCTCCGTTATTGAAACAAACCTGCGTCAAATCCTGTATGCTGTCCTGCAACGAGAGCAAGTGTTCCGCCTCGAAATGCTCGGCAAGGAAATCCAGCCCTTTGTAACGATTCAAGTAGTTGCTGGCTTCCCGCACGGTCATACCATGCGTTGAAGCGAACTCCCCGATATTCGCTACGATATAACCGATAATGCGGCGATCTACCCGTGTTGTCGGGTGCAGATTTACCGAAGCCGATAGATTGAGTGCCTCCAAAACTTTCGTAACGGTCTTGATGGTCAGGCCGCGTCCGCTCTCGATTTTGGAGATCTGAGCCTTGCCTACGCCGACCCTCTGCCCCAGCTCCTCTTGCGTAAGACCCCGACGCATGCGCTCGCGATGGATCAGCATGCCGATATTATCTATGTTCGTATTCATGTCCATCGTTTTTGCAAATATAATGCAAAGTTTCCTATTTTGGAAACCTCTATGCGAAAACTTTGCCTGAATAATAATGTATCTGTCTCTTATACACATCT
>RYWP01000069.1:1189-7268 GCA_003979135.1 Alistipes sp. | reverse complement strand
CAGTGGCTGCGACATACGATATTACATGCAACTTATTCTCAAACAGCTTTTAGGTTATAGTCCGGACATAACCAACGGGCTGCGCAATTCACGAACCAAAAAACGATTTATCATGATGACAACGAATGGATCGCACAGACATGCTCTGTTGCGTTTGGCGGGCGTCGCGCCTGCATTGATCGGATTGCTTTGCGCATTCTCGTTCACGGCCCGGGCTGCCCGATACGTAGCCCCCGATACCGAACCGGCGACTGCCGAGACGACCGAAACCCGAATCGCCGAGCCGCCCGTTTCCGACGATCAGCCTTATCTGCGGGCCGAGGTGATGCCTCTGTTCCGGGGCGGCAATCTCAATGCGTTCCGCCAGTGGGTGCAGACGCAGGTGCGGATGCCGAAAGAGGCGATTGAAAACCAGCTTCAAGGGCGTGTCGTGGCGACTTTCACCATCGAAAAGGACGGTACGTTGGACGACATCCGGATTCTGCAAACGCCCGACCGTGTATTCTCGGAGGAGGTGATCCGTGTGTTGCAAAAATCCGACAAGTGGACGCCCGGCACGCAGGAAGGCAAGGCTGTGCGGGTGAAATTCACCTTGCCGGTCGATTTCCGGATTGCCGGAGCCGAGGCTCCCGCAGGACAGGGCACCGCTCCCGAACCGTCGGCTACGACAGTCGAGGAAATCGCCGTAGTCTCCTTTGCGCAGACCGGCGGCAGTCGGCCGGATCGTCAGGAGATTCCGGTGGAGAAGCCCGTGACGGTACAGGTGCAGGTCTTCAAGGAGAACAAACCGCTGTCCGGTGCCCTCGTGCAGGAGATGGGTAGCGACAAGGGTGCGGTGACGGGTGCCGACGGCAAGGCCGGACTCAAAACATTCACAGGCCGTACGTTGAAAGTTCTTTGTGTCGGTTGTGCAACGAGCTATTACACGATCGCCAAAGAGTCGGAAAGCCCGTTGTCGCTGATGGTTTCGCTGGTGTCGAGCACTCAAGCGGAGACAGCCGCCGATGGGTCGGTGACGGTTTCTGGCAACGGAACGCGGTCGAAGAACCCCGAAAAAATGATGCTGATAATCGATGACCGGGTGGTCGAGGGCGGTCTCGACCGGCTGGAAGAGAGTGTCGACGTGAACGACATCGCAAACATGTCGATATTGAAATCGAACGGCGAAAATGCCGTCGTCATCACGACGAAATCGGGCGAAGCGAAAAAAGCGGCCCGAAAATAAAACCCGAATAATACCATAAGCGGCGGGTGACGGCCGGTACCGGAAACGGTGCCGGTCGTTTTTTTATGGGCGGCTTCGCGGGTAACGGCGCCGGCGGGTCTTTTGCTGTCTCCTGACGAAACTTTCTTTTTGTTGAAAAATGATTATTTTTGCATGGATTTCGTGCTGTCACGCCGTACGCCGCAACCGGTGTTCCGAAATGCAGTGCGAAAGGAGCAGCAATCGTAATCATTCCAACCGCGAACCTATGAAAAACGGTCTCTTGATAAAACATCGGTCGATTCGGAAATTCCGTCCGACCCCTATCCCCGACGAAGTACTGCGCGAATTACTGGAGGCTGCCGTGCGGGCCTCGACCTGCGGCAACATGCAGTCATATTCGCTTGTCGTCACACGCGATGCCGAACTCCGGCAGCAGCTCGCTCCGTGCCATTTCAACCAGCCGATGGTGACCCAAGCGCCTTGTGTCGTTACCGTCTGCGCCGATATCCACCGGTTCACGATGTGGTGCAACCAGCGCGATGCCGATCCTGCCTACGATAATTTCGCATGGTTCCTCAATGCGGCGACCGATGCGCTGCTGGCCGCGCAGAACCTTTGCATCGCGGCCGAGGCCAACGAACTGGGTATCTGCTATCTCGGTACGACCATTTATACGGCAGGCGAAATTTCCCGTATTCTGAAATTGCCCAAAGGGGTGGTTCCGATTACGACCGTCGTCGTCGGATATCCCGACGAGAAACCCGAACTGACCGATCGTCTGCCGCTGGATGCCGTCGTACACTACGAGCAGTACAAGAACTACACTTCGGCCGAAATCGACGAACTGTGGGCCGAACGCGAAGAATCCGACCTCACGAAGCGCCTGTTGGAGGAGAACGGCCTGCCCAATCTGGCGCAGATATTCACTCAGCGCCGCTATGTCCGCGAAGACAATCTGGCTATTTCGCGGTCGTACTTGGAGTTGCTGAAAGAACGCGGATTTTT
The DNA here is from genome assembly GCA_003979135.1 of Alistipes sp. Taxonomy (GTDB): domain Bacteria; phylum Bacteroidota; class Bacteroidia; order Bacteroidales; family Rikenellaceae; genus Alistipes. The sequence goes on along the minus strand of RYWP01000069.1, from coordinate 5,056 downwards.
CAACCAGTGACGGCAGGTGAAGCGGGCGATTCGGATAGGCATCATCGTTGTGCTGGGCTTTTTCTGCTCGGCGTGCAGCGTTACACGCCATATTCCCGAAGGTTCCTACTTGCTTCAGAAAGTGACCGTCCGCGAGGACAAGGAGACCCCGCGCCGTCAGCGCATCACGGCCGATGAACTCGAACGCTACGTCCGGCAGACTCCCAACAAACGTCTCGTGGGGACGAATTTCTATGTCTGGCTCTACGAGCAGGCCGATTCGTCGAAGCACAACGGCTGGAACAACTGGAAACGCCGTATCGGCGAAGCCCCCGTGCTGCTCGACCGTTCGTTGATGCGCAAAAGCGTCGAGAATCTGAAAATCTACATGAATTCGCGCGGCTATTACGCTTCGGAGGCGTTTTGCGAAGTGGATACCATTGCCCGACGCCGACGCGCCAAAGTGACCTATCGCGTGCGGCAGCATCAGCCTTATCGTATCGGTTCGATCGGCTACGAATTCCGTGACCGCTTTCTCGAACAACTGGTGCTGCCCGATACGGTGCACACGCTGTTGCATCGGGGCGATATTTTCAACATTTCGGTGCTCGACAGCGAACGCGAACGCATCACGGCCCGCCTGCGCGAACGGGGCTATTTCAATTTCACGGTCAACAACATCGAGTATGTGGCCGATACGTTGCAGATGCCTCGACAAGTGGGACTTCGTGTAGTGATAAAACCCTATTTGTCGGGGTATGATGAGCAGGGGCAGCCCATCATCGAGGACAATGTGGTCTACCGTATCGATCGCATCAACGTCTTTCCGAACTATCGGCCCGATGCCGCCGCCACGATCGACACGACCGAGCTGTCACGGCTGGATACGATCTATTACCGCGGTTTGAACATCATCTACGAGGGTAAGCCCAACCTGCGCCCCAAGATTCTGCGGCAATCCATTCCGCTCTATCCCAACTACATCTACAATTCGGCGCAGGTCAACCGTGCCTATACCGATCTGATGGCGCTCGGTTATTTCCGGTCGGCCCGTATCGCGTTCGTCGAGGAGCCGCGCACGGTCGACGAGACCAACTATGTGACCTATGTCGGTGCGCAGTCCGATTCGATACGCACCGAATCCGTTCGCGAAGGCTACCTTGCCTGCAACATCCTCTGTACGCCGACCCTCCGCCAAAGTTTCAAGGTCGATCTCGAAGGGAGTACGACGTCGAGTTTCTACGGACTGAAAGCGACGGTCGGCTACCAGAACCGCAACATTTTCCGTGGGGCCGAATCATTCGACGCTTCTTTCTCGATGGGTTACGAGTTCATGAAAGCGCCCGATGCCCGCAAGCGCCGGGCTGAGGAGTTCGGCGTATCGACGGGTCTTACTTTTCCGCGGTTCCTCGTGCCGTGGAGTATCACCCGCTTCGGCACGGTCAACCAACCCAAGACCAAGTTGGAGATTTCGTTCAACTATCAAGATCGGCCCTACTACCGCCGTACGCTGACGAGCGCCGGTATGACCTATCAATGGACCAATTCGAGCTATTCGTCGTTCTCATTGCGGCCGATCGATATTAACGTGGTCGACGTGAGCTATTTGGATCCCGATTTTCTGAGCAATACGGAAAATCTCTACCTCATCAACAGTTACCAGACGCAGTTGATAGCCGGTCTGACGTTCAGCTACGGTTACAATAACCAGCTGAAAAACCTCGGCCGCAATGCGACGGTCATCCGGTTCAATGCCGAGACGGCGGGCAACTTGGTCGGCGGGTTGGCGCATTGGCTCACATCGCCCGTGCGGACGGCGGACGAAAGCTACTACAAGATACTGGGTATTCGTTATTCGCAGTATTTCCGGTTCGACATGAGCGTGAGCCGCAAAATCATGCTGGGCGCGAAAACGGCTTTGGCTGGACGGCTCTACGGCGGTCTGGCGATGGCCTACGGCAATTCGACTTCGGTGCCGTTCGACCGTCTGTTCTATGCGGGGGGCAGCAACGGTATGCGCGGCTGGACACCCCGTACGCTCGGCCCGGGTTCGGTGCCGCGCCCCGAATCGGATTTTCCGTCGCAGCTGGGCGACATGAAATTGGAGGCCAACCTCGAATTCCGCTTCCCGATTTGGGGCATTATCCACGGTGCGACGTTTTTCGACGTGGGCAATATTTGGTTTCTGAAACGGGCTCCGTCGCAATACTCCGATGATGCGGTCTTCTACGTGAAGGATTTTTACAAACAGTTGGGCTTCAATACGGGTCTCGGCTTGCGTTTCGACATCAAGTTCGCCGTGCTGCGGCTCGACTGGGGTATCCAGTTGCATAATCCGAACAATCCCGTCGGCGAACGGTGGATCCACGATTTCCGCTGGAAAAACACGGCCCTCAATTTCGGTGTAGGCTATCCCTTTTGAAAGGGGTTTTCTGTACGATGGAGCGTTGCCTTGCTTTCGATGGCCGATGATGCTTCCTCTGCTTTTGAAAAGAGAGCACATTGCTCCTCACGTCTGTTAGCATTATGTGCATACTTGAATAAAAAAGGGCTGTCTATTTATTGGACAGCCCTTTTGCGCTTTCGTTGCTGAAAAAATCAATCGACCTTTTCGACTTTTACGTTTTTCCACGTGAACCGTTCGACAGCCTCGCGGTTACAGGTGGTGTCCTTTGCGCGGATGTGCAGATTCTCGAACGTGAAGTCCGACAGATGGTATTGGTCTTCGGCCTGCACGACGTCGAAGAAGCGGTCGCAATCGAACCGGATGTTGCGCATCGTGATATGCGAGGAATAGGACATCGGCGTGTCCTTGCGGCCTTTCAAATCGAAGAACTGCTTCCACGGACGCACGAAAAGAAACGCACGGGCATTGCCTTCTATATCTTCGACGGTGATGTATTCGTAGTTCTGCGGCGTGTCGGGGCGCATCTTGAGCCACAGCAGGCGCGTTGCGTCGCCCACCTTGCAGCGGCGCAGCACGATGTTGCGGTCGTGGATCGATTCGCTGCCGCAGGTCAGCGCACTGTGGCAGAAGCCGAATTCGCAATCTTCGATGATGATGTTGAAGTTTCCTCCGTTCGTCGGGTCTTGGTCGGCCCACGGGCCTTTGCCGCCTTTGAGGGCGATGGCGTCATCGTTTACCGACATGTAGCAGCGGCTTACGTGCATGTCGCGGCATACGTCGATGTCGAGCGCATCCGAACTCGGAGCCTTGACCGGTGCCGCGGGGGCGTAAATCTTCAACCCGAGCAGCCGCACGCGTTCCGAATTGTAGATGTGGGTCGTCCAGAACGGCGAGTTGCGCAGCGTGACGCCCTCCAGTTGCACGTTCTTCGAATTGGAGATGTAGACCAGCCGCGGGCGCAGTTCGTCCATGTTGGTGCATTGCGGGATGACCTTGCGGCGCAGCCAGAACGAACGCCAGAAACGCTCGCCGTTGCCGTTGATCGTCCCCTCGCCCGTGAGGGTGAATCCGTCTGCATGATCGGCGTTGATGAGTGCTGCGAAATAGGGCAGCGACTGGCCTTCGATGCGGGTGTCGACGATAGGGAAGTTCGAGATGTCGTCGCTCCCTTTCAGTACACCGCCCTTCGCGATATGCAGATGGGTGCCCGGTTTGAAGAAGAGTGAGCCGGTGAGGTAGACGCCTTCCGGTATGACCACTACGCCGCCCTGTTCGGCCGCACGGTCGATGACGGCTTGGAGCGCTTCGGTCTGAACGAGCGTGCTGTCGCGCACGACGCCGTAGTCGGTCACGACGAATTGTCGGCCCAACGATGCGATGTCGACCGGTCGGGCGTTCGAGAACCACGGGTCGATGGGCGTCCCGTCGGGGAAGTGCGACGCGGCCTGCGTCGTCGTGCAGAGCAGCAACAGAGCTCCGCA
>RYWP01000069.1:0-1179 GCA_003979135.1 Alistipes sp. | reverse complement strand
CGTTTCATGCGTTATGTTCGTTTTAGGTTTTGCGAAGATACGAATTTTTTCGGAAAATCGGGCGCCGAAACGGAAAATTAGACGTACCTTTGTCAACATGGAAACAGCCGAATCGGAGATTCTTCGTGGACTTAATCCCGCCCAGCGCGAGGCTGTCGTGAATTACGATGCGCCGTCGCTCATTATCGCCGGTGCGGGGTCGGGCAAGACGCGCGTTCTGACGTCGCGCATCGCCTACATGATCGAACAAGGGGTCGCCCCGTTCAACATTTTGGCGCTTACGTTCACGAACAAGGCCGCCGAGCAGATGCGTACGCGCATTGCGCAGATGATTCCCGGCAACCGTAGCCGGTATATCCGGATGGGTACGTTCCACTCCCTTTTTTCGCGCATCCTGCGCGAGAACGCCGAACGCATCGGGTTTCAGCAGTCGTTCACCATCTACGAACCGAACGATGCCAAGAACCTGCTGAAAACCATCGTGCGCGAGTTGCATCTCGATGAAGACCGTTACAAGCCCAACGTGCTGGCTTCGCGTATTTCTTATGCGAAAAACTGTCTCGTAACGCCCGGGGCTTATCTGAACAATGCGACCTGTATGTCCGAAGACCGTCAGGCCCAACGGCCCGAGTTCGGCAATATCTACAATATCTATTGCCAACGCTGCAAGGCCAACAATGCGATGGACTTCGACGACCTGCTGTTGCAGACCAATATTCTGCTGCGCGATTGTCCCGACGTGCTGGCCCGTTATCAGGAGCAGTTCCAGTACATTCTGGTCGACGAGTATCAGGATACGAACTACGCTCAATACATCATTATCCGGCGATTGTCGGCGCTGCATTCGCGTGTCTGCGTCGTCGGCGACGATGCGCAGTCCATCTATTCGTTCCGCGGGGCGAAAATCGAAAACATCCTCTCGTTCCAAAAGGACTATCCCACGGCGAAGGTCTTCAAGCTGGAGCAGAACTATCGGTCGACGCGCACCATCGTCGAGGCGGCCAATTCGGTCATAGCCCGCAACTCGCGTCGCATGGAAAAACATTGTTTTTCGGAGGGAGACGAGGGTGAACCCATCCGCATCCTGCGGGCTTATACCGACCGCGAGGAGGCCGAAATGGTCGTCAGCGATCTGCGCGACAAGGTGCGCGGTGCTGGCGCTGTCTCTTATACACATCT
>RYWP01000068.1 GCA_003979135.1 Alistipes sp. | reverse complement strand
CCAAGTCGAAGGCATCGTTCCGGAGTATCTGACGCTGCTGCACGGCGTTATCGATTCGCCTGACATCCCGCTGAACGTCTCGCGCAGCTATCTGCAAAGCGATGCTAACGTGAAGAAGATTTCGAGCTACATCACCCGCAAGGTCGCCGACCGCTTGCAAGAGCTGTTCTCAACCATGCGCACCGACTACGAGGCCAAGTGGGACGATCTGAAAATTTTCATTCAGTACGGCATCCTGACCGACGAGAAGTTCGCCGAGAAAGCCGAGAATTTCATGCTGTGGAAAAACACCGAAAACCAGTATTTCACGGCGAAGGAGTACCTCGAAAAGGTTAAGGAGAACCAGACCGACAAGAACAAGACGACGATATTCCTCTACGTCGACGATCCGGTCGAGAAACACACATTCCTCGAAGCAGCCAAAGCCAAAGGCTACGACGTGCTAATTATGGACGGCCAACTGGACAGCCACTACATCAACTGGTACGAATCGAAGAATCAGAGCCGCCGGTTCGTGCGCGTGGACAGCGACGTCATCGACAAGTTGATTCAGAAAGAAAACAGTATCAAAATGTCGCTGACCGAGACACAACAGGAGATTCTGCGTCCGGTATTCGAAAGCCAGATGCCGAAAGACGAGAAAATCCAGTACAACATCTCGTTCGAAGCGATGGAACCCGACGAAGCGCCGGTCGTCATCACTCAGAACGAGTTCATGCGTCGCATGAAAGAAATGGCCGCAATGGGTGGCGGCGGCATGAGCCAATTCTACGGACAGATGCCCGAACACTTCACCATCGCCGTGAACGGCAACCACCCGATCGTCGCCAACATTCTGGCCAGCGCGGAAAAGGAGTACGGCGACAAACTGAAATCCATCACCAAGAAAATCGATGCAGCCGTTGCCGAAGAGAAGTGGTTCGAGGAGGTCGTCAAAGACAAAAAGGAGGAAGATTTCACACCCGAAGAAAAATCGACGCGCGAGGAGTTGTCGAAAAAGGTCGTCACCCTGCGTGATGAACGGAATCAACGGCTGACGCAAATCGGCACCGAGAACAAGCTCGTGAAACAGATCATCGATCTCGCACTGCTGACAAACGGCATGCTGAAAGGCAAGAATCTGACCGATTTCATCCAGCGTTCAATTTCGTTGATCGAAAAGTAGTTCCGTCTCAGCACACCTAAATCGGAAAAGAAAATCGCTCATGCCGGAGAATACCGACAAGGGCGATTTTCTTTTTCGATTCAAAAGATACTGAGCAATTTCGTATAGTTTATCCCTCCTCCCAGCGGTCGTCGAGCAATGCCGAGAACCACTCGGGACAACGGCACGGACGACGCGTATCGCTGTGAATGAATCCCAACTGGGTCATACCGGTATTGAGCAACTGACCCTGTTCGTTATAAATTTCATAGAAAAATTCGATACGAGCCATCGGACGCTCTTTCAGCAGAATACGCACGGTCAATAATTCATCGTAACGAGCCGGACGCAGATATTTCGACTGCACCTCCAAAATCGGCATCATAATGCCCCGCCGTTCCACTTCAGCGAACGAAAGGCCCAACCAACGCATCAAATCGCTTCGTGCCGCCTCGTAATAACAGATGTAATTCGAATGGTGGCAGATACCCATTTGATCGGTATGCTTATACCACACGCGAATATTGCAATCGTATGAAATCATATGGTTATTTGATTTGAAATCAATCGTAACTCAACGAATGCCCTGCCAATTTTTCCGCTTCGGCCTGCCGTCCGTCAGCCAATAAACGACGGATGACGGTCGAACTGACACACTGCCCGTCCACCGTGCACGCCTCGACCCGCACGACCTTCATTCTGCCCGCGACTGCCGTTTCGCAATCGCAACGGTCATGACCAAAATGATGATTGAATCCGGCGACCAGCGTTTCAGCGCCGAGACATCCGATAAGAATCCGTTCGATGAATTCAGCTCCCGACAACGAACTGAAATCCGCATCAAACGGAATGACAATCAACGCATCAATCCCACTTTGCTCCAACAATGCCGCTTTTTCGTCGAGCGAAGTCAACAACCGCAAGCCGTCCGCCTGTCTGAGCAAGACCCGCGGATGCGGGTCGAAGGTCAACACGATGCTTTCACCGCCGATGGTCCGTGCCTCATCGATAAGTCTCTCAATCAAAGCACGATGGCCCCGATGTACGCCATCGAACGAACCGATCGTGACGGCCGGATGCCGAAAATGCGGCAAAGCATCGAAACCTCGATAAATCCGCATGGCAATCAGCTGTTGTTATCGCTCTCCTTCACGAAATAAGCGACTTTCTCCAAGAGAGTCGTGATGTCGTAATTCTCGACAATGATACCCTGCGGAAAATTCAACGGTGTAGAGGTGAAATTCAACACACCACGGATACCGGCATTGATGATCGGCACGACAAGTTCCGGCGCAACACTTGTCGGCGAGGATACGATAACAATCGAAATATCATTTTCCTCGACCGTCGTTTCAAACTGATCCATGTGATAGACCGGAATACCGTCGATCGTTTTGCCCACCTTTTCAGGATCGATGTCGAACGCTGCCGTTATGCGGAGTTTCAAACCCTTACTGTTGAAGTATTTCGTGATGGCCTGCCCGAGGTGTCCCATTCCCACGACAGCGACATGCATCGGCGTAGGGCTGTCGAGGATGTTGCTGATATAATCAATCAGCACCTCGACATCGTATCCCTTTTTCGTATCGCTCGAAAAACCGATCAGCATCAAGTCGCGACGCACCTGCACGGCTGTGATGCCGTGGATACCCGCCAATACATGCGAGAAAATATGCGTGATACCCTGTTTGTGGCTTGCGAGCAACGTCCGGCGGTACTCGCTCAATCGCTCGATCGTCTTTTCGGGAATTACGTTGGTCAGATTCGCCATGATCTACTGAAGTGTTATCGTAAAATCGGGATTGTAATCGACCCGCATCCAGTTGCGATTGACATGATTGGCATTCGTCACGGGATACTCGAACCGATAAACGGTCTGCAACGGAGCATAAACGCGGCCCTCCATGTCGTACTCGATATCGTTATACATCGCAGGACAAAAAATCATCGCCGCATCGTAACCGCGATAAGCATACAACGTCGGCAGCGTACCGAATGCACGGATATAGGCACTGTCGAAATCCCGAACGATTTGCGCATCGCGTTTCGCATGGTAGGTCGAACTGAAAATCACATGATTCTTGAAAAACATCGTACGGTCGATGTTGTTGTATCGGTTCCAGCGGGCATTGCCCAGCACCACAAAACGAGGTACCGTACGACCGCGCGCTTTCAGATTGGTATCCGCCGAGGCGATACCGGCCAAAATGCGATCTACGTCGATTTCGCTGTCCGCCATGACAATCAAAACGTTATCCTCATCATTCTCAAGCAGCGGAGTAAGATCGCTCGACGATTTTTCCAAGCGAGAGGTTTCATGTTCGTACTTGTAATCGAAACGACGACAAGGTCGATCGCCCAAATATGCAAAGATCTCCCGCTCGAATTCCGGATCGGTATATTCGGAATAAATCAACGAAATCCGTTTTTCAAGCCCGAACAGATCGGCCATCTTATCGTATTTTCCGACTGAATCAGGTGCCATTTGAAACAGAATGTCACTACGGACCCGTTCGATATGCGCCAATGGCGAAACGACCGGAATTTCATGTCGTTCAGCGTATTCGACTACATCCTGCAAACCGGACTCCTCGTAAACTGGGCCAATAATCAACTGTGTGCGGGAAAAATCGGGCATTTCGAGTATTGCGCGAACCCGTTCGGCATCACGTTTCGTATTGTAAAGCGCCACGTCGACCGAATATCCGTAACGGGTACGCACGCTATCCAAGCCCAACAAGAATCCTTGGTAAAACTCCATGTAATTGGGATTGACTTCGCCTTGCGCCTCGATGGGAAGCAACAACGCAACCTGCAACGGTTGTTTCGCACGCAACGCCCGAAACATGATTTGCGGAACCTCGCGAAACGATTCGGGCAGAGAATCCGACTGCACGGCATCGACCGGCTGAGACACGACCGATTGTTCATCCGGAATACGAATCATCGCTCCGATCCTTAAGCCAGCAGCATTCAATCCGTTATTCAATTCACTGAGCTGCTGTTCCGAAACTTGAAATCGGCGAGCCAAGGAATAGAATGTATCGCCCGGCTGAACGATATGATAAGAGACCGAATCTCCGGACAGGCTGTTAAGCCGGTCACGATACTCCTCCCATTCCGCCTGCGAACCGGCAGCGTCTTCCGTACCGATTTGCGTCTTGCGGATAAGCAGTGACTCTCCGAGCCGCAATTGCGCCGGATCGACGCTCGGATTATCGGCCATCAACGTACTGACCGGAATTTCATAGCGACGGGAGATGGAATAGAACGTCTCCCCTTTGGCAACAGTATGCCGGTCGAACATTTTGCGCAATTTCCGTTCGGATTGCGGAACAGACGATTCGGACGGTGCTACATAGGGAATTTTGATATTCGCCGCCTCTTTCAGACCACCTCTCATCGTAGGGTTATTCGACAAAATAGCCGTCTCGCTAACCCCGTAAGCCTGCGACAACGCCCGAACAGTCTCACCCTTCCGAACGGTGTGGACATAATATTTCGAACCGTTGATATAGACAATCGTCTGCGATCGCTCGACAGCCGATGCACAAAGCCCCCACGCGATCAACAAAACCGTTATAAAAAAACGTTTCATCGTCACTTCGTTTTGGAACGCAATCGAATTTCAGTAATGACTTTTTTGGTATAAAGCGGAAAATCACCGTTCATCATCCACGAGTAATAGCTCGGTTCGATGCGGAAAATCTCCTCGACGGAACGGCCCTTATATTTGCCGAACCCGAACACCTCACGGCCCTTGTCGTCGTAAAGGATGCGTCCGGCATAATCCGCTGCTTCGCCGCGAGCCGAAAAATCAGCCAACGCATCGATATCGTTGGTCAAATCGGAATAACGATCCAACTGCGCTTTCAGCACCTCGTACGTCGCACGCGTATCAGCTTCGGCTGAGTGTGCGTCAGTCAAATCGCGATCACAATAAAATTTATAGGCCGCAACCAACGTTCGTTGTTCTTTCTTATGAAAGATGTTCTGCACATCGATGAAACGCCGCCGCTTGAAATCGACATCGATACCGACCCGTAGAAATTCCTCGACAAGCACCGGCAAATCGAACCGGTTGGAATTGAATCCGCCGAAATCGCATCCACGCAGAAACTCTTCGAGCGACTTGGCTATCTGGGCAAAAGTCGGACAGTCTTTGACATCCTCGTCCTTGATGCCATGGATAGCCGACGATTCAGGCGGAATGGGCATCTCGGGATTGAGGCGCCGCGTCTTGACGATCTCCTCACCGTCGGGCATGACCTTAATCATCGAAATCTCGACGATTCGGTCATGCGATGTATCTACGCCGGTCGTTTCAAGGTCAAAAAAGACGATGGGGCGTTTTAGATTCAGATTCATACCGATGCGACATTACTCGTTCAACATCATCGGCATCAACAGCATCAGGGTCGAACTCGTCTGCTTGTCGTCGTAAACCGGTTTGAAAACTCCGGCACGGGTCGAATCGGCCAGTTCAATGACCACCGTCGGAGTCTCCATGTTCGACAGAATCTCGACAAGGAACGTAGATTTGAATCCGATGGGTATCGGCTGACCGTCATAACTGCACGAAATGGTCTCGTTTGCCGAAACCGAAAAATCGAGGTCTTGGGCCGTCAGACCGATTTTATTGTCACCGATGTTCATCCGAATAAGGTTGGTCGTCGGATTGGAGCAAACCGCCACGCGACGGATACCGTTAATCAGTTCGATACGGTCGACCAACACTTTGTTGGGATTGTTGGCCGGAATAACAGCATTGTAATTCGGATAGTTGCCCTCGATCAACCGACAGATGAGTGTGTGATTTTTGAGTTGGAAGACTGCATTTTTCGAATCGAACGCGATTTGAATGTCATCGTCCTCTTTCAGCAACACCGATTTCAACAGGTTGGCCGGCTTCTTCGGCAGAATGAACGATGCGTTTTCCTCATTTTCAATCTCAGCCTCGTATTTCACCAATTTGTGGGCATCGGTACCTACGAAAGTCAACGATGCCGGAGCCAGATTGAAGAAGATACCGTTCATCACCGGACGCAACTCGTCATCGGCCGTGGCGAAAATGGTTTTATTGATACCGTTCACCAACGTATCGACATTCAGTTTGAGTTCTTTCTTTTCAGCACTCAGTTGCGGCACAGCCGGATAGCTGACAGCGCTGGCCCCCGGCAACGAAAGCGAACCGCTCTTCCAGTTGATAAGAATCACCCAGTTCTTGTCGTTTACGTCGATTTCGATCGGTTGCTCGGGGAATTCTTTCAGCGAATCGAGCATCAGTTTGACCGGAGCAGCAATGGTACCCTCGCTCTCCACACTGTCGACTTCGATCGAACCCGTCAAGGTCGTTTCGAGGTCGGAAGTGGTTACTTTCAACGTTTTGCCATTGAGTTCCATCAAGAAATAATCCAAGATGGGCAGAGTATTCTTATTGCTGATGACTTTTCCGGTCGTTGCCAACAACGAAAGCAACGCAGAACTGGATACGGTAAATTTCATAATAATCGTTTATTTACTTTAATTTATTTATAATTTTCTTACTTCAACTCGACCAGTTTATCGAGAGCCGTGGCAATCATCTGCCGAACGAACGGCTTGTAGTCGGTGCAGGCATCGAGCGCCACCCGTTGTGCGATGATCGTGCAGATGGTCGCAGCCCGATGGCCCATCAAGGCCGCAAGACCGGCCAAAGCCGATCCCTCCATCTCGAAATTGGTGATGCGGCGTCCGTTGTAATCGAACGATTCGATTTTCTCGTTCAGCTGCACATCCTGCGGTTGCAGACGCACCCAACGGCCCTGCGGTCCGTAGAATCCGGGAGCCGCTACGGTGATGCCCTCGACCGTCACGTCGCGGAAATGCTCGAACAAAGCCTTGTCCGCATCGATAAAATAAGGTTTCGGCAACAGCTCGTTCCACCCCGTATGCTCGATGAAAGCCCGTTCGATCGCCAAATCGCAGACCTCATTACGGCCCTTGTAGTAATTCAACAGGCCGTCAAAACCGACCGACGTCCGCGAGAAGACGAAATCGCCCACCTTGATGTCGGGCTGCAAGGCGCCCGAAGTCCCCAACCGAAGAAGCGTCAACCGGCGTTTTTCCGGTTTCTCCTGCCGCGTCGCGAAATTGACGTTGGCCAAGGCATCGAGTTCCGTGACGGAAATATCGATATTGCCGATACCGATACCGGTCGACAACACCGTCATGCGCTTTCCTTTGTAGGAGCCCGTCACCGTCCGGAATTCACGATTGGAAACTTCGCACTCTTTTTTATCGAAAAAGCCGCTCACCATCGCCACGCGCCCCGGATCGCCGACCAGAATCACCGTATCGGCAAGTTGTTCGGGACGGAGATGCAGGTGAAAAATCGAACCGTCGTCGTTGATTATCAATTCGGAAGCGGGAATCGTCCTCATCATTCTTATTTTTTGGTTTTGTATATTTGGCATAAAAGTAATATATTTACGTCGAATAACAA
>RYWP01000067.1 GCA_003979135.1 Alistipes sp. | reverse complement strand
CACCTCCTTGTAGAGCCGTGAAGGGTTGTTCGCCATGTTGATGGAGAGTATCTGCCCCTTCTCCTTTTCCGTCAGTCCGAGCAACGCCTGTATCTGGTCAAACTTGTTCATATACTTGCGCTGGTCGAGAAGTATCTTGCAGTCGGAGTTGTTGATGATGCTCTCCTTGACGATCGGCGACGAGATGATGTCGTTCACCTCCTGCGTAACTACGACGGCCTCGCCGTAGAACTTGCGGACGGTCTTGTAGAGGTACTTGATGTAAGAGGCCATGTTCGCCGAAGCAATGGCTTTCCACGCCTCCTCGATAAGTATCATCTTGCGGATACCTTTCAGACGGCGCATCTTATTGATGAACAGCTCCATGATGATAATCGTCGTAACGGGAAAGAGAATCGGGTGGTCTTTGATGGCGTCGATCTCGAAGACGATGAACCGCTTCTGCAACAGGTCTAACTGTTTGTCGCTGTTCAGCAAGTAGTCGTACTCCCCGCCTCGATAATAGGGTTCCAGCACGTTGAGAAATCCCGCGATGTCGAAATCTTTCTCCCGCACTTGCTTCTCTTCCAGTAGGGCGTGGTAGTCGGTCTTCACGAACTCGTAGAACGTGTTGAACGACGGCTCGACGCTCGCGTCGCGCTTGATGCGTTCGATGTAGAGCGCGATGGCGTTCGAGAGGGCGACCTCCTCCGAACGGGTGGCTGGTTCGTTGTCCTTTTTCCACAGCGTCAGCAGCAGCGTCTTGATACTCTCCCTCTTTTCGATGTCGAACACCTTGTCGTCCGTGAAGAAAGGGTTGAACGATATGGGGTTCTCGTCGGTATAGGTGTAGTAGATGCCGTCCTCGCCGCCCGTCTTGCGGCGGATCATCTCGCATAACCCCAGATAAGAGTTGCCCGTGTCGATCAATACGATATGCGTTCCTTGTTCGTAATACTGCCGCGTGAGGTGGTTGGTGAAGAACGATTTGCCGCTGCCCGACGGCCCCAGCACGAATTTGTTGCGGTTCGTCGTAACGCCGCGCTTCATCGGCAGGTCGGAGATGTCCAGATGCAGCGGCTTCCCCGTAAGCCTGTCCACCATCTTGATGCCGAACGGTGAGAGCGACGAGCGGTAGTTGGTTTCCTCGGTAAAGAGGCAGACCGCCTGCTCGATGAAGGTGTAGAACGATTCTTCGGCAGGAAAGTCGGCTGCATTCCCCGGTATGGCCGCCCAGAAGAGCGTCGGGCAGTCCACCGTGTTGTGGCGCGGGGTGCATTCCATCGCTGCGAGCTGGCTGCCCGTGTCGTTCTTGATGCGTTTCAGTTCCTCGCGGTCGTCCGACCATGCCATGACGTTGAAGTGGGCGCGAACGGAGGTGAGACCGAGGCTGTGAGCTTCGTTCAGGTACTCGTCGATCCACTCCTTGTTGATCTGATTGGAGCGCGAGTAGCGCGAGAGCGACTGCATGTTGCGGGCGCTCTTCTCGAACCGTTGCAAGTTCTCTTCGCTGTTGTCGATAAACAGATACTGGTTGTAAATGTGGTTGCACGGCAGCAGCAGCCCGACGGGCGAGGCGAACGACAGGCGGCAGTCGCTCCGGTCGGTCGAGAGTTTCTCGTAGCGGGTGTCGGTCGCCACGGACGAGGGCATATCCTCTGCATCGGAGAGCGTATGCAGGCACAGAATGTTGTCGCCGATGCGCATCTCGTCCGGCGCGAGGGCGATGTCCTGCAAGCAGGCGGTGTTCTCCGGCGTGAGGGAGAAGTATTTCTCGATCAATCCGGCTTCGGTCGCCGTGCCGGTAATCTCGTCCGACGTCAGACGGCGCAGGCGGATGAAACCCGAATCGTTCATGATGTGCTCGAACTGCTCCGTCGCTTCGATGAACTTGGCTGCAGCGTCCTTGTCGCGAATCTCTTTCGGGACGATATGTCCCCGACAGAGGGTGTTCCAGTTGCTTTGTCGGCGGCTGCGCTCTTTGGTCGTCTTCGTCAGGAATAGGTAGCACGTGTGGTCGAGGTAGGGTCGTTCGTTGAAATGCCGCTCGAACGAACGCGAGAGGAAACTCATCTCCTCTTTTTGCAATTCGGGGCGGTATTCCTCGCGCACGAACCAATCCTGCTTGTGCACGATGCTGAAATCGGGCAGCACGCGGATCGCCTTGCACCACGCGGCGTGTATCGCTTCGTACTCGGCGGAGGTTACGGTGTACAGCTCCGGCAGTTCCACAGCGAACGCCACCGTGATGTCGGCTTCTTTGGAGAGGATGCACCCCTGCTCGACGGCCAGCAGCGGGAATTTCGATTCGAGCGTCGTCGCTTTAAGTGTATTTCTCATTCGTTGCTTTTTTACGGGTAAATAATCGGGAGATGCGGCGGCGGTTCAGGAGGTATCGGGGACGGCTGCGCTGCGCGCCTAACTTCATCAGTCCGTGTTCGCCGTATCGGGCATTCAGGGCGAATGTCTGCCACACCAGAACGGAGGCCGACACCGCCCCGAAGCCGATACAGAACCATTGGTCGATGCCGACCATGTACAGGATGACGAACAGGACGAACAAGGCGAGCAGCCCTCCGCAGAAGATGAAGAGGTAGTGCGCCTTCAACCCTTTGAACTCTACCGAACGGCCGATCCCCTTGTTGATAGGGTACTCTGCCATCGTCTGCCGGATTAGAGGAAGAACGAACGCAGAATCGTCGCCGCCACGATCAGGAAGATACACGCGCCGAACCACGAGGCGGCGGTCTTCGACGTGTCGGGGTCGCCCGACGAGAATTTGCCGTAGACCTTGACGCCGCCGATAAGTCCTACTACCGCGCCGATGGCGTAGATCAGCTTCGTCGCAGGGTCGAAATAGCTCGTTACCATGCTCGTGGCTTCGTTGATGCCCGAAAGGCCGTTGCCCTGCGCAAAGGCCGAGGCGGCAGCCAGCAGAAGGGCTGCCGAAAAAAGAAGATGCTTCTTCGTCATAGATTGCTTTTCGATTGTGCCGGACGGGAGGATAGCCCGCCCGGCGGGTTGATACTGATTTTTACTTGTGGATTTAGTGGTCTGTTTTGTCGTGGGGCCAACTACCCGTATTCTTTCTCTTTCATCGTTCGTTCGTTTTTAATCGTTACACAAAATCCCGAATGTCGAATCCGTCCGTATCGTCCGGCGCATCGGCAATGTTTCGGGGTCGGACTGCTACCGTCCCCGCGTCCCCTTCCGTCGAGATCGGCTGACTTAAATAGCAATCCATTAACCCCGATATTTTCTCTCCGACAGCGACCGAGCTACTGACCAGACGGTCGTATAGCTCCGTGCCCTCTATCTGCTCGAAGACCCGTCCCGCTTCTCTGCGCTCCGCATCGGTCGCCGAGGTATTGGAGGCGGTTCTGACCGCTCGGTCGATCTGCTCGAAGCTCACGCCGGAGGCGTAACCCGCAGGGTGTACCGCAAGCGGCATCTCCTCGTCCGCACCTGCCGCCTCGTCGTCTTCGTATTCGAGCGGCACGTCGGGGATTTCCAGATGCTCGAACGCCGCGTCCAGCTCCGCTTCGGTAAGCTGGGCGGGTCTCCGATTATCGGCATCGGGGGCAAATGTAGACGCTTTTTCCTCCGCTGATTCCGTTTCTGAGGGCGTGATGGTTTGTGGCGTCGGAATGATAGGCTTTGGCGTCGGCGGCTTCATGCGGAAGCCGCTTTTGCCGACAATATCCGGCACGTTGTCTCGGCGTTTCGGACGCGCGACATCCGTCTGCGGCGTGGGGCGTTCCGACTGCCGCTTCTCCCAGAGTAGATACGCCGCCAGCCACACGCCATAACCCGCAAGTAGGCATACCAATAGCGTTTCCATAGGCTAAAAGATGGAGCGGTTATGCTCGTTGTACAATTCGGTGATTTCGGCCTGATAGGTCTCGAAATGGTGCGCCAGCACGTTGTCTATGTAGCTGAACAGCGACACTTCGTCCTTGCCGATGACCCGCAGGATAAGTTGTATCCGCTCGTGGTACTCCTTGCGGATATAGACCGTCTTGCCGATGCGTGCGGGGATGGCCGCCTCTTTCAGAAACAGCGAGCGGTAATCCGTCTCCTTGTTTTTGGTTTTGCGACGGCGGGGTTCTTCCCGCGACACCGGCTCCGCATCCTCGTTTTCGGAAGCGACTTCCGTCGCCCGTGCCGACGGCGGAATCGTCAAGTCGTCCTGCCGGAACGAGTTGATGATGAAGTTCTCGTCGATGTCTTCGATATTCGTTTTCTTGGCCATGTCGCTACTGTTTTATGATGGTCAGTATTTCATCGACGAGGGCATCGAGATTGCTGCCCCGCACGAGGGACTTGTCCGCAGGAAAGAGCGTCGAACGAAATACTGCTTTGCGCTCCGTCGCTGCTTCTTTGCGGAATCGCTTGCTGTCCGGCAGAAAGGTTTTCAGAATGGGCAGCGCCAATTCGGCGCATATTTTCTCATAGGCAGCATACAGTTCCGTCTTTTCGCGTCCGTCCACCATGTTCCACAGCAGGTGCAACCCCTTGACGGCGGTTCTGCCGGTGCTTATCATGTGCTCGTTGATGACGGTGGCGAACTGCATGGAACTCGTCATGACCACTCGGTCGGCGGCGATCGGGCAGAAGATATAGTGCATTGCGGCGATGGTTTTCACGACGCTCGGATTGTTGATCGTACCCGGCAGGTCGAAGAAGACGAAATCCAGCGGGACACCCGATTCGACAAGGCGCGACGCCGCGTCCACGGCATCGTCCGGCTTGCTGCATACTATCGGATAGGCTTTCTTCGCGAGGCGTTTGAACTGTTCATAGGCCAGCGCCTTGTAGTGGTCGTCTTTCATCGTCATGTCCATGTCGCGTTTGCGCATGTCGTGGATGCTGTACTGCGGGAAGTCGCAATCGACTACTGCGACGTTGTACCCCTTGACGTAATGCAGGTAGCTTGCGACCAGCACCGTGATGGTCGTTTTTCCGGCTCCTCCCTTTTGCGTGGAGAAAGCTACATAGGTTGGTTTGTTCATACCGTTGTAAATTTTAATAGTTATACATAGAGTTATCCGTTTCTGCGAACGTTCGTTTTTACCACCGGCCCGAGGCAGAGCCGTAGGTGCAGACGAATGTTCCGCCCAATGGCCCGACATCGGTTGGTTGCAACATTGGGCAGTTGGTTGCAATCGTCCTTGCGACGTATGTCCGTCGGGCGAATCGATCGGTTGTCCGGCGAGTTGTTCCGTTCAATATCCGTTCGTTACAACCAATGGCTGTTCGTTGGTTCGTATGGCAAATAAACAGCGAAAAATCACAACTTCTGCCGTCTCAACAACAGGTGATAGCTTGTGGCGTCGGGATGATAGCCTTTGGCGTTTTCGGCTTCGGAGAAGCTGCATCGTAAGCTTCTACCTTTGTGCCCAAGCGACAGGGTACATCGCACGGTTTCATGCTGCGGTCGAAATCGGCTCTCCCGCAATCCGTCTTCGGACGGATTTTTATGTTCGTCGGAACATAGCAAGGTGTCCTTTGAGTAACTCAAAAGGTTTCGGGTAACCCGAAATGCACCTTGCCCTTGCAGGGGGCGTGGCTTCCCCTCCGGAGTCGGGAAACCTGATCTCGAACCTGCGGTTGGGAAGTGCGTGGTGGCTTATGTTGCGCAACCGCTAAATCCACAGATGTATGAACGAAAAAAGAAGAAATGTCGGAGGCAAACCTCCCAAACCAGACAAGGTTTGCCACCCCGTGATGGTGCGCTTCACGGACGAGGAGTATGCCCGATTCCTCGCCATGTACGAGCAGTCGGGCGTCTATGCGAAAGCCGTTTTCATCAAAGCCCACGTCTTCGGAGCCGAATTTCGCGTGCTGAAAGTCGATAAAACGCTCGTCGATTACTACACGAGACTCTCCTCCTTGCACGCTCAATACCGAGCTGTCGGCGTGAATTACAACCAGGCCGTGAAGGAGCTGAAGAGCCGTTTTTCGGAGAAAAAAGCGATGGCTTTACTTTACAGATTGGAAAAACAGACCGTAGAACTCGTCGCCTTGAACCGCCAAATCCTCGCCTTGACGAATGAATTTCAGACGCAATGGTTGCCAAAATTAACGTAGGAAGCTCGCTTTACGGCGTGTTGGCTTATAACGGCGAAAAGATCAACGAGGGGCAGGGACGGCTGCTCGCCACGCACAAAATCTTCGACGAGGGGACGGGACGCCTCGACATCCGGCGGGCAGCGGAGGATTTCTCTCGCTGCATGCCCGCGCAGGTGCGTACCCGGAATACGGTTATTCATATCTCGCTCAATCCGCACCCCGACGACCGTTTGACCGATACGGAGCTGACGGCCGTCGCCGAGGAATATCTCGAAAAACTCGGCTACGGCAATCAACCCTACGTGGTGTTTAAGCACGAAGACATCGGCCGCCACCACCTGCACATCATCTCCGTAAACGTTGATGAAGACGGACGGCGTTTGAATAAGGATTTCCTGCATCGTCGAAGCAAGCGTATTACCGATGGTCTGGAATGCAAGTACGGGTTGCATACCGTCGAACGCAAGCGGCAGCCGCAGGCCGAATTGCTTTGCACGGTGGATACGGCGGCGGGCGACGTGAAACGGCAGGTTGGGAACGTCCTGAAAGGCATATCCGGAAGGTACAAGTTCCAGACGCTCGGAGAGTATCGCGCCCTGCTCTCGCTATACAATCTTACCGTCGAGGAGTGTCGTGGCGAGGCGCACGGCAGGGAGTATCGCGGCTTCGTCTATTCCGCCACTGACGACCGAGGCAAGAAAGTCGGCTCGCCGATCAAAGGCTCTCGCTTCGGCAAGCGGTACGGGTACGAAGCGTTCGAGCGGTGGTGTACTGCAAGCAAGGAGCAGATCAAAGAGCGAAAACTCGGCAACATGACCCACGCGACGGCGATGGCCGCCTTACTCCGCACGAAAGACCGTGCGGAGTTCATCGCTCTGCTGAAAGCCAAAGGGGTGGACGTCGTACTACGCGAAACCGACACGGGGCGTATCTATGGCGCTACGTTCATCGACCACCGCACGAGGTGCGTGCTGAACGGCTCCCGTTTGGACAAGGAGCTTTCTGCGAACTCCTTGCAGGAACACTTTGCACCTCCGGCGGCAGGCATACCGCTCCCGATTGTCCTCTCGCAGCAATCGGATACGGCGAACGTACCGACGCAAGCATCCCTTTACGACGACGCAGCGGGTGGCGGTTTGGGGCTGTTTACCGCCGACACACAGGGCATGGATGCCGAGGAGGAAGCCTTCATGCGCGAAATGCAGCGACGAAAAAAGAAAAGGAGGAATAAACGTAAAATCTAAAAATCGAAATTATGCAACAAGAAGATGATTTGAGGGCATTGGCGAAAATCATGGATTTTCTGCGGGCCGTAAGTATATTATTGGTCGTAATGAATATCTATTGGTATTGTTACGAGGCTATTCTCACGTGGGGCGTGAATATTGGGGTGGTCGATAAAATCCTGATGAATTTCGACCGCACAGCGCATCTGTTCCACTCCATGCTCTACACGAAGTTCTTTGCTGTCGTGCTGCTCGGCCTCTCGTGCTTGGGCACGACCGGAGTGAAAGACGAGAAGATAACATGGCCGCGCATCGGCACGGCACTCGCTGCGGGCTTTGTGTTGTTTTTTCTGAATGGGTGGCTGATAGCTTTGCCGCTCCCGCTTACGGCGACAATGCTGCTCTACGTCGCAACGACGACCGCAGGGTATGTCTGCCTACTGATGGCCGGATTATGGGCGAGCCGTCTTTTGAAAAACAATCTGATGGATGATGTGTTCAATAACGAAAACGAATCCTTTCAGCAGGAAACACGTCTCCTGACCAACGAACACTCTGTAAATCTGCCCACGCGCTTCTACTATCGCAAGCGATGGAACAGAGGTTGGATCAATGTCGTAAATCCGTTCCGCGCAGCAATCGTACTCGGAACACCGGGCAGCGGAAAGTCCTATGCCGTGGTCAATAACTTTATCAAGCAACAGATCGAAAAGGGCTACTCGATGTATATCTACGACTTCAAGTTTCCCGACCTTTCGACCATTGCCTACAACCATCTGCTGAACCATTTGGACGGATACGCAGTGAAGCCGAAATTCTATGTAATCA
>RYWP01000066.1 GCA_003979135.1 Alistipes sp. | reverse complement strand
GAGCTGCGCGACCAGTATATGAAGATCATCTCCCTCGCACCCGAAGTATTGTAATGTTAAAACAAGAACCGTCTATGAAATTACATGTTAAGAAAGGGGATATGGTGCAGGTTATTGCCGGCGACAACAAAGGCAAGCAGGGCAAAGTCCTGAAAGTCGAGGTCGACAAGCAGCGCGCCATCGTCGAGGGGGTCAATCTGGTGAAGAAGGCCACCAAGCCCAATGCACAGAACCCTCAGGGCGGCATTGTCGAAAAAGAAGCTCCGATTCATATTTCGAACATGCTCGTCCTCGATCCTAAGAGCGGCAAACCCACCAAAGTGGGCCGCAAGCTCGACGAGAAGGGGAAATTAGTTCGTTACGCTAAAAAATCAGGGGAGGAGATCAAATAATGGCATACGTTCCTACACTCAAGACACAGTATAAGGAGCAGATCGTTCCTGCCCTTATGAAAGAGTTCGGGTATTCGAGCATCATGCAGTGCCCGAAGCTTCAGAAAATCGTTATCAATCAGGGTATGGGTCAGGCCGTCGCCGACAAGAAACTCATCGACGTCGCCGAAGCCGAACTGACTCAGATCACCGGCCAGAAAGCCGTGCAGACCCGTTCGCGCAAGGATATCTCGAACTTCAAACTGCGTAAGGGCATGCCTATCGGCGTGCGCGTTACGTTGCGCGATGCGAAGATGTACGAGTTCTTGGAGCGATTGGTGGCCGTTGCGCTGCCGCGTATCCGCGACTTCAAGGGTATCAACGAGAAGTTCGACGGTCAGGGCAACTACACCCTCGGCATCACCGAGCAGATCATCTTCCCGGAAATCGACATCGACAAGATTACCAAGATTTTCGGTATGGAGATCACGTTCGTGACCTCGGCCAAGACCGACGAGGAGGCGCATGCGCTGCTCCGCGAATTCGGCCTTCCTTTCAAAAACGCTAAAAAGAACTAAGCTATGGCAAAAGAATCAATGAAGGCCCGCGAGGTGAAGCGTCTGAAGCTCGCCAACCGCTATGCCCACAAACGCGAAGAGATCGCTGCCAAAGTGAAGAGCGGCGAAATGGATCACGAGGAGGCTTGGATCGCTTTGTCGAAGTTGCCGCGCAACTCCAATCCCATCCGCCAGCACAATCGCTGCAAGATTACGGGGCGTCCGAAAGGCTACATCCGCCAGTTCGGCATCAGCCGTATCCAGTTCCGCGAGATGGCTTCGAAGGGGTTGATCCCGGGCGTGAAGAAAGCTAGCTGGTAGCAGAATTTTCGTGCAGAGAGTGGAGCGGGGCGATGCCGTCGCTTCCCGATGCACACAAGATGGCAATACGGGTGTCGAACCTGTCGTAGATGCGTCGCAGTATCGGGGAAAGTGCCGCCGCAAGCGGTAACTTCCCGATATGTGGGACGTTTCGAAAAGTTCGGCATTTTCCAACGAATCACGGACTGTCTGACGACAAATCGATCGCATATCGGTTTGTCGGCGGATTCGTTCCGAATGAGGGGTCTTGTATTTCGATAGCACTTGTGTGATGCGAGTCGGCTGCGATGATTCCAGCGGGATTTTACGGAAACGTGTCAGCTGCCGAAAGTATGCTGACACGGTTCATGTCCGAGATGATGTGTTTTTTCCGACGAAAGAGGTGTTTCTCTTTGGTTTATCGGGAAATAATGTGTATATTTGCCCGCTTTTGTACCTCAGCGACAAAGCAAACAGAAAAGAAGACGATGTGTCGTTCGGATGAATGGCATCCCGTCGATGAATGAAATTATTAATTTTTAACAAAATTTTCTAATCGTATGACTGATCCTATTGCGGACTTTCTGACCAGAATTAGAAACGCGGTGAAAGCCAACCACAAAGTGGTTGAAGCTCCCGGTTCCAAAATCAAGCAGGAGATCACCAAGATTCTCCACGAGCAGGGTTACATCCTCGCTTACAAGTTCGATACTGATGAGAAGGGCCACCCGACCATCAAAATCGCACTGAAATGGGATGCCGCCACGAAGTGCAACGCCATCAAGAACCTGAAGCGCGTCAGCCGTCCGGGTCTGCGCCGTTACGCTTCGGTTTCGGACATGCCCCGCGTGTTGAACGGCTTGGGTATCGCTATCCTTTCGACCTCGAAAGGCATTATGACCGATGCCAAGGCCCGTAAGGAAAACGTGGGCGGCGAAGTGCTGTGCTACATCTACTAATCGCAAATCTCAAACAACAAAAAACATGTCAAGAATTGGTAAATTACCTGTAAACTTGCCTGCCGGCGTGACCGTTACGGTCTCGGCCGATAACGTGGTAAGCGTGAAAGGGCCACTCGGGACGCTGAATCAGAAAGTCGATTCGGACATCAAGGTAGAGGTCGGTACGCACACGGACGTTCATACGGGCAAGGAGATTCCCGCTGTCCTCGTGACGCGTCCTACCAACCAACCCCGTCACCGTTCGTTGCACGGTCTTTATCGTGCACTGATCAATAATATGGTTGTCGGTGTATCGAAGGGTTATGAAATCCAGCAGGAATTGGTCGGCGTCGGCTTCAAGGCCGAAGTCAAGGGTAACATCCTCGAAATGAGCCTCGGCTATTCGCACGATACCTACGTGATGCTTCCGCCGGAAGTTACGGCAACGGCTGTCACCGAGAAAAAGGGCAACCCGATCGTAACGTTGAAGTCGTGCGACAAACAGCTGGTCGGCCAAGTCGCTGCCAAACTCCGTTCGCTGCGCAAGCCGGAACCGTACAAGGGTAAGGGTATCAAGTTCGTCGGCGAGCAACTGCGTCGCAAGGCGGGCAAATCTGCAGGTGCTAAATAGTAAATAGTCTGAAGTTATGTCACTGAACAAGATAGAAAGAAGAGAGCGCATCAAGATGCGTATCCGCAAAATCGTGAACGGTACGCCCGAACAGCCCCGCATGACGGTTTTCCGCAGCAACAAGCAGATTTACGTGCAGTTCATCGACGACTTGGCAGGCGTGACGCTGGCTACGGCTTCGTCGCTCGACAAGGAGGTGGCCGAAGCTGCTGCCGGAAAGAACAAGTGCGAAGTCGCTGCGTTGGTCGGCAAACTGGCCGCAGAACGCGCTACAGCCAAAGGCATTCAGACCGTGGCGTTCGATCGCAACGGTTACCTGTATCACGGAAGAGTCAAACAGCTGGCCGAAGCAGCACGCGAAGGCGGACTTAAATTCTAACGAAAATGGCAAATACCAATATCAAGAAAGTACGCACCAGCGACCTCGAGCTGAAAGATCGGCTCGTAAGCATTCAGCGTGTTACGAAAGTAACGAAAGGTGGTCGCACCTTCAGTTTTTCGGCTATCGTAGTCGTGGGTAACGAGGACGGTGTCGTAGGTTACGGCTTGGGCAAGGCCTCGGAAGTGCAGGCTGCTATCGCCAAGGGCGTGGAGGATGCCAAGAAGAACCTTATCAAGATTCCGGTCATCAACGGTACGATTCCTCACAAACAGGAGCTCCGTTACGGCGGTTCGCTCGTGATGATTCGTCCGGCTGCTCCCGGTACCGGTATCATCGCCGGCGGTGCTATGCGTGCCGTGTTGGAATCGGTGGGCGTGAAGAACGTGTTGGCGAAGAGCAAGGGTTCGTCGAACCCCCACAACCTCGTCAAAGCGACCATCGGTGCCCTCTGCGAGTTGCGCGACGCTCACAGCATCGCCCGTCTGCGCGGCATTTCGATGGACAAGGTGTTTAACGGTTAATAAGTGAAACGAAATGGCAAGATTGAAAATCACCCAGATCAAAAGTCGGATCGGTGCTACGGCGCGCCAGTGCCGCAACCTCGATGCGCTGGGTCTGAAGCGAATCAATGCGAGCGTTGAGCACGATGACTCGGTTATTATCAAGGGCATGCTCGCGCGTGTAAAGCACCTCGTGAAAGTCGAGGAGGTAAAATAAGTTCAACCTTCAATAGACACGTATATCAATGGAACTTCATAATCTCAAACCCGCAAAGGGTGCAACGCATCACGACAAACGAATCGGTCGCGGTGCCGGTTCGGGTCACGGTGGCACGGCCACGCGCGGTCACAAGGGTGCTCAGTCGCGTTCGGGCTATTCGCGTAAGTTGGGCTTCGAGGGCGGTCAGATGCCCTTGCAGCGTCGTTTGCCGAAATTCGGCTTCACGAATCTGAAGCGCGTGGAATTCAAGGCCATCAACCTCGCTACGCTGGAGGAGTTGGCTGCGAAGAAAGAGCTCGCCGAAATCAACGTGGAGACGCTCATCGCTGCCGGTTTCATCTCGTCGAACGACAAGGTGAAAATCTTGGGCAACGGTTCGGTCACCAAAGCATTGACTGTCAAGGCTCACGCATTCTCGAAGAGCGCCGAGGCAGCCATCGCGGCAGCCGGCGGCAGCGTCGAAAAACTGTAAGATTCTTAGAAACCGAAAATTATGAATCAGTATTTGATTGTCGGTCTCGTCTTTTTAGCGGTCATCGCTCTTTTGGCGACCAACAAAAAAATCGTCGAAACGCTCAAGAATATCTACAAGATCGAGGAGCTGCGTAAACGTGTCCTGTACACGTTCGGACTGTTGCTCATCTATCGCTTGGGCAGTTTCGTGGTTATTCCGGGTATCGACCCCAACGCACTGGGCGAGGGGTCGCAGTATGCCAGCCAGTTGGAAGAGAACGGTCTGTTGGGACTGTTGAACGTCTTCTCTGGCGGTGCATTTGGTAATGCTGCCATTTTTGCGCTCGGAGTTATGCCGTATATCACCGCCTCGATCGTCATCCAGTTGATGGGTATGATGATCCCGTATTTCCAGAAGATGCAGAAGGAGGGTGAGAGCGGCCGCCGCAAGATGAATCAATGGACGCGCTTCCTGACGATCGCCGTGCTCATTCTTCAGGGCCCGGCGTACATCGCCAACCTCTACCATCAAGCGCCCAATGCGTTCGTCTACGGCAATTCTTTCGGCACCGTCTGCATGATGACGGTGATTCTCATCGCGGGCACCATGTTCATCATGTGGCTCGGCGAGAAGATCACCGACAAAGGTATCGGCAACGGTATTTCGCTGATTATCATGATCGGTATCGTGGCCCGTCTTCCCCACGCGCTGTTGGCCGAGGTCAACGCTCGGTTGCAGACGGCTTCGGGCAACATGATCATGCTGATCCTCGAAATCGTTCTGCTGTTCCTCGTCTTCATGGCGACGATCGCCCTCGTACAGGCTGTCCGCAAGGTGCCCGTACAGTATGCGAAACGTATCGTCGGTAACAAACAGTACGGCGGCGTGCGTCAGTACATCCCGCTCAAGATGAATGCGGCCAACGTGATGCCCATCATCTTCGCGCAGGCGCTGATGTTCGTCCCTGCCCTGTTCTCCAGCACGGCTGCAACCTTCAGCAACGTGACGGGGTTCTGGTACAACTTTACGCTCGCAGTGTTGGTGATCGCCTTCACCTATTTCTATACAGCGATCATCATCAACCCTCAAATGATGGCCGATGACATGAAGCGAAACGGCGGCTTCATCCCTGGTGTGAAACCGGGCAAGCAGACCGTGAGCTACATCGATACCATCATGACGCGCATTACGCTTCCGGGCTCGTTCTTCCTTGCCATCGTGGCCATTCTGCCCGCTTTGGCGATGAAATTCTTGGGTATTCAGCAAGCGTTCGCCTATTTCTATGGCGGTACGTCGTTGCTGATTATGGTCGGCGTGGTGCTCGATACTCTCAAACAGATAGAAAGCTACCTTTTGATGCGTCACTACGACGGTCTGATGAAGACAGGCCGTATTCAGGGACGTCATTAGGCAGTGCTTGTCGAAAAGGAGTTTGATTAATAAAACGTACTGGACCGCGTAAATCGTTATGATTTATCTGAAAACGGACGAGGAGATCGAGTTGCTTCGCGAGAATTGCATTCTCGTGTCGCAGACGTTGGCCGAAGTGGGTCGCCACATCCGGCCCGGGGTCACTACCAAGGAATTGGATAAAATCGCCGAAGATTTCATCCGTTCCCACGGAGCGATACCTCCTCAGATCGGATACGAAGGCTATCCCGCCGCGACCTGCATCTCGGTCAACGAACAAGTGGTGCACGGGATTCCGACGGAGAAGACGGTCATCAAGGAAGGCGACATCGTGTCGGTCGATTTATGTACGCTTATGAAGGGGTTTGTTGGTGATTCGGCGTATACGTTCGCCGTGGGCGAGGTTCCCGAAGAGGTGCGGAACCTGTTGAAAGTCACCAAAGAGGCTCTTTATAAAGGTACGGCGCAGGCCAAGGCCGGAAATCGCGTGGGCGATATTTCGGCGGCCGTGCAGGAGTATGCCGAAAGTTTCGGCTACGGTGTGGTGCGCGAGTTGGAAGGTCACGGATTGGGTCGGAAAATGCACGAAGACCCGGGCGTTCCCAACTACGGCGCACGAGGCAGAGGCCCGCTTTTGAAGGAGGGCATGGTCATCTGCATCGAACCGATGGTTACGATGGGTAACAAAGCGGTCGTATTCGAACGCGATGGCTGGACGGTGCGCACGCGCGACCGCAAACCGGCGGCTCACTACGAGTTCGCGGTGGCCATTCGCAAGAACGGCCCCGATGTGCTGACGGATTTCAGCATCATCGAGCAAGCGATTGAACAAGTAAACATGGTAAGTTAAGAAAACTCTATGGCAAAACAAGCAGCTATCGAACGGGACGGGACGATTATCGAGGCCCTCTCCAATGCGATGTTCCGCGTCGAATTGGACAACGGCCACGTGCTCACCGCCCACATCTCCGGCAAGATGCGGATGCACTACATCAAAATCCTGCCCGGGGACAAAGTAAAAGTGGAGATGACCCCTTATGATCTGACCAAGGGGCGCATATCCTTCCGGTACAAATAACCAAACGCTTGAAAAACCATGAAAGTAAAAGCATCCATCAAGAAGCGAAGCGAGGATTGCAAGATTGTGAAGCGTAAGGGCAAACTTTACGTAATCTGCAAGAAGAATCCCAAGTTTAAAATGCGACAGGGATAGTGTTTCAACGGTTAATTAAAGAAGAAAAAAATTTATGGCACGTATAGTCGGTGTAGATTTACCAAAAAACAAGCGGGGCGAGATCGGCTTGACCTATATCTACGGTATCGGTCGCTCGACGGCCCGCATGATTCTCGACAAGGCTGGCATCAGCTATGACCTCAAAGTGGAGGAGTGGACCGATGCACAGGTCGGTGCGATCCGTTCGACGATTGCCGATCTGGGCATTAAGGTCGAAGGCGAGTGCCGTTCGCTGGTTCAGTTGAACATCAAACGATTGATGGACATCGGTTGCTACCGAGGCATCCGTCACCGTCTGGGTCTTCCGGTTCGCGGTCAATCGACCAAGAACAATGCCCGCACCCGTAAGGGAAAGAAGAAGACGGTCGCAAACAAGAAAAAAGCAACGAAGTAATCTTTAGAGAATTATGGCAAAGAAAACTGGTACAGTTAAGAAAAAGGTCGTTAAGGTCGGCGCTCTGGGCAATGCCTATGTGCACTCTACCTTCAACAACGTCATCATCACCATCACCAATGAGGTGGGTGACGTCATCAGCTGGTCGTCGGCCGGTAAGATGGGCTTCCGTGGTTCGAAGAAGAATACTCCCTATGCAGCCCAGACGTCGGCTGCCGATTGCGCAAAGGTCGCTTACGACATGGGCCTGCGCAAGGTGAAAGTTTATGTCAAGGGCCCGGGTGCCGGTCGTGAGTCGGCCGTGCGTACCATCCACGGTGCCGGTATCGAGGTGATGGAGATCATCGACGTCACGCCGCTGCCGCACAACGGTTGCCGTGCTCCCAACCGCCGTCGCGTCTAATCGCGCAAATGGCAGGATCATTCAACTAATCAACATTCAAATCTGTAAGAACAAATGGGAAAATACATAGGACCGAAATCGAAAATCGCTCGGCGATTCGGCGAAGCTATCTACGGCGCGGATAAGGTACTTGAAAAACGCAATGTTCCCCCCGGACAGCACGGTTTGGCACGCAAGCGCAAGAAAGTGTCGGAGTACGGTACGCAGTTGACCGAGAAGCAGAAAGCCAAGTACACCTACGGTTTGTTGGAGAAGCAGTTCTCGCGCACCTACGAGCAGGCTGCCCGCATGGGCGGTATCACGGGTGAAAACCTCTTGAAGTTGCTCGAGTGCCGTCTCGACAATGTGGTTTACCGTCTGGGCATTGCTCCGACGCGCGCTGCAGCCCGTCAGCTCGTTTCGCACCGTCACATCTGCGTGAACGGCTCGGTGGTCAATATTCCTTCGTACTCGCTTCGTGCGGGCGATGTGGTATCGGTTCGCGAAAAGTCGAAGAGTCTCGAAGTGATCGCCG
>RYWP01000065.1 GCA_003979135.1 Alistipes sp. | reverse complement strand
GTTACAAATTTGTTCTTTTTATACGTAACTGTCAGATTAAGTCTTGACTAATTCACTTTATGGCTATATTGTCTACGCGTAGGTTGGCGAAGGGTATTTAGTAATTTTTCTAACTTCTCCCTGCACCACACCTTAAACGGTACTTTGTCTATGTTGAGTTGCAGTTTTCGTTTGTCGGTCGGGTCGGGTGTTATTTGCGCCGTTACCCGTTCGACTGCGAATTTGCAGTTGTGTTCTTCGGAGTAAAGCTCGCCGCTGTATTCGAGCGGTTTGCCGTTGATAAGTATTGCAGTTTGTTCATCATCGAAACCTGTGGTTCGGCAAATGCTTTCCATGCGGATCATCTCACGAAAATAGGGAAACCACATTGTCGCTTTCGAAATGACGGCTTTCAGTAGCGACACTTCTTTTTCGTGCCGCTTCGTTAAGTTGGTCGTCTCAGCGGTGTGGCGTGCCTGTGTTGTCGCAAGGGTTTGGCTGTGGTCGGTTTGCATGGTTTGAATCTTCTTTTGCAGTGATTCGATGCTTTCGTCCCGAGCGGTGACCTCTTGCCGCAGCACTCCGATTTCCTGCTCCTGCCGCTTGACTTTCGACGTTCCGATCATCGACCCGATACCGTCAAGGATGGTCGTGCCGACCTCAGCAGCAGAGTTTTTCAGTTTCTCGGTCTTCAACTGGCCTTTTACCGCGTTCAGTTCGGCTGCGGTTCGATGCAGTTCTGCGCGTGCCGCCTGTTCCTGCTTCGTGGCATGTTCGACGGCTTTGCGTTTCTCCTCCTCGATGCGGAGCAGTTCGCCGATATTATCCTGCAAGTTCTGCTGCTGGGCTATAGCGTTGCGATAGAATTCCTGTGTCGTAACGTGTCGGGCTTTCGAGCCGTCGATCCCGCGTTGCAATCCGTATTTAGCCATTGCTGCGGCATAGGTGTCTTGGTATTCTTTCAACTTGATACGCGACATTACATCATCGGCACACAACCGAGGCCGAGCAGAGGATTTCGTGCGGTATCTCCGTTTATCGGGTTCGTCTGTTTTCATCTTTCGGAATTTGCGACGTTCGCCCGTAACGATGGGAACGACCGCCGCGTGGATATGCGGCGTCGCTTCGTCCATGTGCAATACAGCCGAAACGACGTTTTCGGCTCCGAACGTTTGCCGCAGCCACTCGAGGTTATCGGCACACCACGCTTTCAGTCGCCCTTCTTGGGCGATACGCTTCATATCCTCCTGCGTGCCGGTCAGCATGACACGGATTACCCGCACTTGATTCGTGCCGATCTTACGGGTCAGTCCGGCATGTTCGAGTCGATGGTTGATTGCCTCCGTTCGGTCGGCTACACCCTCTGAAAATTCGACGAGTTCTTCGTTTAGGTAGGTCAGTTCCGGTATGGCGTTCGGCGGCATCTTGGTACGTGCGATATGGGCGGTCATCGGTACTTCGTTGTCCGGCGACTTATCCAAATGCAATACGACATATCCCATAATTCAGTAATAATTTTGCAGTTGACGATTTCGGTTGTTGGGTTTTCGACCGCATGAGCGGTCGGCGGCCGGAACGGTCGCAAGGGGTTTCCAAAAGGTCGCCCTTTGGCCTATTGGGGCTTTTTCAGCGACACGAAGTGTTGCGGCTCAGAAAAAGCCCTAATAGGCTATGGCTTTTTCGTGAGGAAAAGCCGCGGACGCGAAGCGGCCGAATGGCGGGCGACATTACAACTTGCGGCCACGCGACCGCTTGTGCTCTTTCACGGAACGACGACTGCGCAGGTAGTCGTTCAAGTCGTTGTGCGGCCGATAGTAGACGGATTGGTCTGAGAGATTGCGGCATGCCTCTTTCAATTCAGTGGTTGCCTTTCGCCCCGCCTCGTCGTTGTCGAGGTAGGTATAGACCCGTTCGTGCGACGCGATGAACGGAACGGCTTTGGCAAGGTTCATTACCGAGTTCAGCACAACGATATTGTGCGGCGGGGTCGGGTTGCGTTTGAGCGTCAGAAACGAGAGGTAGTCCATGAATCCCTCGAAAACGAGGCACGTCGGATAATCACCACGTCGGGTTGTCGGGGCTTTCGAGGTGCAGCCCTTGAAATAGCGGTTGCGCAGCTCCCAACCTCCGTTATCATTACAGAATCCGGTTGCGAAATAGAATTTGTCCGCTACGCGATAATGAACCTCCGAACAATGCACCCGCGCCGTATCGGGGTCGATGCCCCGTTCTGTAAGATAGTCAAGCAAGGCGGAGGTTTCCAGCGGCTGCACCCTTTCGACTACAATTGAGGGTGGACGTTGCGGGGTTGTATTCTTTCCTATAAAAGAAGAAATAGGGCCCCCATCTATCCATTGCTCCAGTCGCCGCATGGCCTCCCCCGCACTGCACCGCTCCATGCGCATCACGAGGTCGATCAGCGTACCGCCCTCGCCTGCCCCGTAGTCGATCCACAGGTTCTTGTCGTAATCTACTTTCATGCTGGGTGTGCGATCTTCGCGCAGCGGCGAATGATACAAGCCATAATAACCTCTGTCTTTGGCCGGACGGATGCCCCGCGCGGCAAGGTAGTCCCGTATCGGGAACTTATTGATTATTTTTGCGTCCATAAGCTTTTTTCTTTCACTCGGTTTATCGGTTCGGTTCGGGGTTTAATCCGCCGTACCGGTTTAGAATGGTTTAATAATATATACCCCCGTTCCGGACTAAACCGTCCGCAAGGGTCAATAGTGGAAATCGGGATTGTAGCGGTAGAACTTATCCTCCTTGACGATTATCCGCTTGTTCTCCAGAAAGACTTTGAGCTGCTTGGCCTTGTTGATGCCGAACGAATGGCCGATGGCGGCATAGCTGCTCTGCAACCGTCCGATAAGCGACGAATAGGAAATCCAGTCGGCTTCGGAGAACAACAGCTCCAGCGCTTCGCGGTGCTTGGCCTCGCTGACCTCCGCATAATCGAAACTCTTGGCGGCTGTCGTCGGTCGAAACTGGTAATCCTTGACCGGCTCGGGCAAGGCGTCGGCGTTGATGCGAAAGGCGAACGGCTCGAAATCGCGGTCGCGGATGTGCATCGCCGCGACGGAACTTACATCGCGGTCGAAGTCGTCTTTGGTAATTTGCAGCACGGTTTCGGCTTTGTTGTTCAGCTCCGTGCCCAGATGTCCGCGTGTGTTGTCGTCACCTTTGTTCAGATGCAGCACCGTGTGGATGTGGATGCGCCGCTCGTCCGTCCACTGCATCAGCTTCGTAATGAGGTCGGTCGCCTCGCCCGGGCTGTTGATGTCGTGCGCCAAATCGCGGATGCCGTCGATGACGACCAATCCGAGGTCGTCGAGGTCGTAGATCGCCTCCTCGATCTTCCGCAGCCGCTCTTTGGTGGCATAGCCGCGCAGGCACAAGAACTCCAACAACGGCGGATGCGTATCGATGGGCAATCCCGCCAGCCGCAGAATCCGGCACAACACCCGCTTGCAATGGAAGCGGCTCTGCTCCGTATCGACGTAGAGGATGCGCCGCCTCTCCGGCGGCAAAGAGGCCGAATAGTTCAACACCGTGCCGCCCATCATGGCTGCCGCCACGATCGCGCAGACGTTGAACGTCTTCTTGCTCTTTACCTTGCCGGTAGAAGCGCTGAAATTCCCCAAAGTCCCGATCACCGAATCATCGACCCGCAGAATCACGGGCGGAGCCGCGAACTCGTCCGTTACCAACAGACGAGCCGAACGCCATGAAGAAACCGGAACCGAATCGGAATCACGTTGCGCATTCATCGCTACTTCTTCTTCGAGGAGCGGCCGAGCAGGTATTGCTGTGCCTCGGCTTCGATCTGCGCCTGCGTCTTGATAGGATTGCGACGCAACCATGCCTCCAGCTCCGTACGCTCGAAATAGAGCATCTTGCCCTGCGGCTTGTAGTGCGGAATCAGATTGCCCGACGTCAGTTTGTAGAGGTAGCTTTTCGAGAGGTTCAGAAAACAGCTGGCCTCCTCGAAGCTCAACACGTTTTTGGTTTGGAACACCTGCTTTTCGAGTTCTGCAACTCGCATCTCAATACTTTTCTCCATAATTCGATGGATTTTAAATGAAACAAATGGAGTGCATGCCCTCCGTGACTTGTAACCGTTACAGGGGCAAATATATTGAGGATAAGCTTGATAGCAGATTGACCTATCTTTGAGGTCTCAACCCGTTCTCAAAGTCTTTTCACTTGCATGAGGTACTTTTCAAGGGTTGCATATTTTCCCTCTACGCCGACGTCGCGGATGTAGTTGGTCGCCGTAGATAAGTCGCTTTGATTGATGTATTTATCACGGGATGTATCTTTCGAGAGGAAGAGTTTATGATTGGCGATGATAGACTGCCAGTTGGGGGTTATCAGCCCGCGACTGCTCAATCCCGAGAAAAAGAACGCGACGAGGCGGTTGTTGTTCGACCGCACGATCGCTTCGGGCTTGCAGGCGAAAATGGCTTTCAACTCGTCTGCCGACAGCGATACGTTGAACATCTTGACGTCATTGACAGCTACAGCGAGATAAGCAATCTGTTCGTCGGTCAGTATCGAATCGAACGGATTCTCCGTTTCCGCAATGGGCGGTGCGGCAATAGAAGCCGACTTCTGCGAAGATTCCGATATGGATATTTCCCTTTGCCGCAAGTAAGCCGCATAACGTTCTCGGACGACGATGTTTACGACAGCAGAGAAATAAGGCAGTTCAGTGTCGTAGGCCGTGTTGTCCCGCTCATATCGGGAATAGTCGAACGAGGGTACGGAGAATGCGAGGTACTTTTTCTTTTCACCGGCATGCAGCGTCTCGAAGAATCCACCCTCCCAAAGAAATGCAGGTTCTGAGTAGCAGAACCGGAGGGCGGACAATACGGAGTGGTGCAAATACAACTCGGCCAACTTGTCGGCAATCCGGTTATACTCCTGCCGTTCCATCTCCTGCATCTGCTCCGGATCGAGACCGGCGGTTTTCATGGCCAGCCGTTCTCTCAATACGCCATAAGCATGCTTGATACAACGATCGAATATCTTTTGCAGTTCGTCGAACTGCGGTTTCAACTCCATGCCTTCCATAAATCCGACTTGTTTTATACGAAGATACGAATAAGCGAGAGCAAAAGCAAACGAAGTTTGTATTTTGCCGAGCGGGAGTATCTAAGACGAAGTCAGAGATACGAAAAACAGATGAAAAACATCCGTAAATATTCGCCATAAAAATCTATCAATTCATTAAACCGTTAATTATTATCGATAAATCAAATGAATTTGTATTTTATTTGCTACATTTGCAGAAATACTACAAAAACAAAGCATAAAATGGTACTTGAAATTCGTTTGAGCAATTTTTTCTCCATAAAGGATGAGGTAGTATTAAATATGCAAGCTGCCAATATCAAGACTGGAGCAGCTAAAAAATTACTAAGTAATACTTTTACATGCGGCAATGAACGCATGTTGAAAACAGCTGCCATCTATGGGGCAAATGCATCCGGTAAAAGTAGTGTGATAAAGGCTATTCGAGCGTGTGTCGGTATGATATTTACCTCGCATGGTTTCAATGAAAATACCACTTTTGCGTTCACTCCGTTCAAATTCGATGATATAAATAAACCGAGCAATTTCTTTATTCGTTTTTTACTCGATGGAATAGAGTACGAATACTCTTTTATGTTGACTAACAACGAAATAATAAAAGAAGAATTGTATTATTATCCCAATGGGAAGCGCTCTATCGTATTCATACGAGATGAACGCAAAGGCCCGGAAAAAAAAGATATTTATGTATTTAAGTCCGCCATACGCAGGCCTATGGATGTCGCTGCAAATACATCCAAGAAAACTCTATTCGTTTCAAGAGCCAGTCAAATGGATAGAGATATTGCAAAAGGTGTATTCCGTTATTTTCACGAAAGATTTATTCTCAATTATATAGGATACAATTCATTCACTGTAGAGCAATTATTAAATGAGAATAAAGAGCAATTCTTGAATGTACTGAAAATAGCCGATAGCGATATTATTGATATTAGCAGTAGACATGAGCTCAAACCTTATACTACGGCAGTTTTCGATCCTCAAAATAACAACAGCATATTGTCGTTAGATGACATTCAAAAACCACAATTGATAATTACTACATACCACAAAAATAATCCGACTATTCCATTCGATTTCTTTGCAGAAGAATCCGAGGGAACAAAAGTGTTATTCAATATGATGCTAACCATATTGGATATAGTAAAAAACAACAAAATCCTGTTGATCGATGAGATCGAAACAAGTTTACATACCAAATTAGTAGAATACATCATAGGCCTGTTCCATAAAAGCGAATCTGCACAATTGATTTATACGACCCATAATACTTATCTGCTAAATACCTGTAAACTAAGAAAAGATCAAATATATTTTGTAAATAAGCGAAATGACGGTTCGTCCGATTTGTATTCTCTTTACGATTATAAAGACTTCCGTGAAAATATGAATTTGGAAAAGGCCTATTTACAAGGACGATTTGATGCAATCCCTTATATTGACGAATCCTCGAGTACTTTTACGAAATAATTATATGGGCCGCCAGATAAGACGATCGAAAGAGAAAACAATGAAGCCTAATTTCTTTGTTTTCTGCGAAGGTGAAACCGAAGTTGCCTATGTGAATTTCCTTCGGTCGCAATACCGTGTACCAATCCAAGTTATATCGAAGAAAAGCGATTCGAATATTTCGTTGCGATACATCAACAACTGTAAAAAAGAATATATTACGACAGATAATGACAAAACATTTCTAATGTTTGACCTCGATGTCTCCGGAACATTGGAAAGATTACAGAGTATTCACAATGCTATACTATTAGTTTCCAATCCCTGCATTGAACTATGGTTTTTACTCCACTGTTTGGATCATCATGCGGAATTGACATCAAAGGCATGTATTAAAAAATTTCAAACGATTTCTCCGCACTATACAAAAGGGACTTTATCGCAACAAGAAAAGCAAATATTAGCGGCTAACACGAATAATGCAGTAGTGCGAGCAAAGCTGTTGACTGCGCATGACAATCCATCAACCACAATATACGAATTGATAGATGCGCTCAATAATATCTAATTGAGAAAACGCAGCCCTCGAAATTTCAATATTCCATCAGATTCGGAATCAAACCGATAGCCTCCTCTTTCTTCTTGTCTACGATTTTGGCGTAAATCTGTGTCGTGGCGATGTTCTTGTGTCCGAGCAACTTGCTGACGGTATATAAATCGGCGCCCAAAGTCAGCATCATCGTGGCATGGGTATGACGGGCGACGTGAAACGAGATGTGTTTGGTTATTCCGGCGACTTTCTCCCAGTGTTGCAGCGTGTCATTCACCGTTCCCTCGTGCGTCAGCGGAAAGATAAAATCGCTGTCTCCTGCTTCGCTGCGTTCCGGCAGCCATTTCAACGCTTCGTCGGAAATCGGCAGGTAAAGCGGTTCTTTGGTCTTCTGCATCGTGATTTCGATACGGACACGCCCGCCGCTCCGTTGCAGGTCGCACCACTTCAATTTGCGAATGTCGCTGACGCGCAACCCGCACAGGCAACTGAACAGAAAAGCCCGCTTGACGATCTCGTGCCGGCATTCGGTATTTATCAACGTCTTCAATTCGTCGATTGTCAGATACTCGCGGCGGCTCGGTTCCTGTCGTACTTTACTTGCGAAATCGAACTCTTTGGTCGGATTGACGGTAATGATTCCCTCTTTGTAGGCACGGTTGATTACCGTTCTCAAAGTACCATAATAGGACACGACCGAATTGTTGCTCAACCGCCCTCCGGCTTTCAATACACCGTATTTGCTGGCTTTCGGCATCTGCCGCAGGTAATCGGTAAACTCCGAGAGAAACTCCTTATCGACGTCCCGGAAAGCGATATAGTCGCCGCGAAACAACTTCAACGCCCGGACGGTATTGAGCACCGTTCGGGCATAGTTCCGGCTTCCCTGCTCGGCGGACTGCTTCCCGATATTTTCCAGATAGTCGAGCAGATTCACTCGGGACTTGTTCGTGTTCTGGAATCCGTGCGCGTCGTTCTGTACCTCGACGATCCGTTTGCTTTGAATCGCTTTGGCAAGGGCAAGCGTCGCTTCATTCTTCGCCTTGTCATCCCGCGTCCGTTCGGGGATAAGATATAATTTCAGAAACTCGTATTTCCGTTTGCCGCCGACATAATTTTCCTTACGGATTACGTCCCCCGTATAGTAGTCCAAATAGATGGATTGGTTCCCGTTAGACAATTGCTTGAACCGGATTCGCACCGGCTCCCATGTGCCCCGACCATGCTGTTGGAATTGCTTTCGCATCAGAATTTCGCCGA
>RYWP01000064.1 GCA_003979135.1 Alistipes sp. | reverse complement strand
AAACAAACTGCGAATCGAATGGCTGGCCAAATTCAATAGAGCTAAAGAGGTGGGGACTTGTGCCCCACCTCTCGCTTTTTATAAAAGATTTTGCATGGCCGCATCTATCTGCGAGTTCTCGAATGCCCCTAAATAAATCTGTGTGGTTTTCAGACTATGATGCCCCAACGCCTCGGATATGATGCCGATATTTACACCCGATTTCTTCAGCACGGTGGCGAAACTATGCCTTGCTACATAAGTCGTCACCTCTCCCGAAATATTCAATCTGCGGGCTAATTGGCGCAATTCGGTATTGACTTGATGGCAGACTTTATGCACCCGATTCCGTTTCTGCATCGGCGTCGTATGCCTGCGCGAATCAAGTATTGGAAACAGATAGCCCGACTGTTCGCAGGCTTCGGCATAGCGGTTTACAATCCGCATCGCCCTTTCCGACAGCGGAACATGGATTGCCCCGTGCGTTTTCTGACGATTGTACGACAATCGCCCGTCCACGATATTATCGGGTGTTAGATTCGCCACATCGACGAACGAAATTCCCCCGCACAAATAAGAGAATGTAAAAACGCTTTGTGCCAATCGGCAAGAATCGCTCTCCGCCGTACAATCCGCATCGACAATTTTCATTACATCCGCTTTGCTCAATGCCCGTTTTGGGGTACGGGTGTTGAATCGGCTAATCTTATAGTCGGCGAACGGGTTCTTCTCGCGGGCAACGGCTTTCGACTTAATCGCCCGATTGAACACGGCCCGCAGAGTGCGCATCTGAAAACTCATCGACGTATCTTTATTCCCCCGTGCTCGCATCCACTCCTCGAATCGTTCCAGATAATCGGCGTCGATGCGGCTGAACGTGAAATTGAGCGGTTTGTCCCGATTAAAGGATTTCAGTACGTTGTAGGAGTTCAGATAGGCATAGGCATTGCCGACACTTCCCCGCTCTTTCAACTCGGCGATAATCGCTTTGTAGACCTCCTCGACGGTCTGCGTCTTGATGCGCTCCTTTTGTTCGGCTACAATCGTCTGCGGGGTAAATTCTTCCTCGTTGATTTCTTTCGTCAGAATCTTGCCGTTGTACTCGGTTTCGTATTTCAGTACGATTTGACGAATCAACTGCCGATTCGGACAGTTGGGTTTGAGTTGGTTGGTGTCGAAATTCCAGAATTTAGGATCGACCGACACGCCCAGACTTTTCATCGTGCGGCGGCCCTCTTTGGAAATGCGGAGCATCAGCGGGGATTCTCCGTTTGCAAGTACCTTGTACCTATAACAAACGACGGAAACGGATGTTTTCATCGGATTCGGTTGACTTCTTGGTTGACTTTTTCGCGTCAACCGTGGCGTCAACCGCCCATTTTCGGCAGGTGCGGATAAAAAAGAAAAGCACCGATAACCGTTGGATTATCAGTGCTTTTCCTGTTGTCGGGGTGACTGGATTCGAACCAGCGACCACACGCCCCCCAGACGTGTACTCTAACCGGACTGAGCTACGCCCCGATTCCGTTCCCGCGGACAAGCGGCCGATCCTCCCGTTGACGAATCGCTGCGACAACCGCAACGATCCCAAAAACCATCGGTCGGATTTTCGCTCCCGTTCGGGACTGCAAATATAACAACTTTTTTACAATCCCAAGCATTTTCACAACTGTTTTTTCGGAAACACCGACACTCGACAACACGGAATCAGTCCGAAACGACGATGAGCCGCGTCCACCGGATACCGCTTTCGTCAATGCTCCGACCGGTCGTTCAGGACGCATCCGACCAATTTCCGGCAGGATTCGTACCATTCAGGGCCGAATCCCTGACACATCTCGACGGGTTCGCACAACTGTTTCCACTTCATTTTCTGAGCGAATTCCCCGAGCAACCGCGCCGCGGCCCCGCACCAAGTGAACGACCCGAAACATCCGAACTTACGCTCGGGAATACAGCGGGCCGCAATGCGGTCGAGCAACTCGGCAACCGGCGGAAACAACGCACCGTTGTAGGTCGGACTGCCGACGATCAACGTATCGAACCGGAACACATCGCGCAGAACCACCGACGGATCGGCATATGAAAGATTGTAGACCCGCACCTGCCGCATACCTCCGGCCACCAACTCGCGGGCGATGCGCTCGGCCATCCGTTCCGTATTGCCGTACATCGACGCATAGGCAACGACGGCCCCGCGTTCGCCCTCGTAGCGGCTCAACCGATCGTACACATCCAGCACCCGACCGATTTCGCGCTGCCACACAGGTCCGTGGGTCGAACAGATGGTCTCTACGGGCAGCGCACGGACTTTCTGCAAAGCCCGCTGCACGGGAGCGCCGTATTTGCCGACGATGCAGGCGTAATAGCGCCGCATCTCGTCCCAATACCGCTCGGGGTCTATCTGCGAATCGACGATTCCGCCATCGAGTGCGCCGAACGTGCCGAACGCATCGCCCGAAAAGAGCGTCCGACGCTCGGGGCACCACGTCACCATCGTCTCGGGCCAATGCACCATCGGAATCATTTGAAAAGTCAATGTCAGACCGCCCAAATCAAGCGTATCGTTCTCCTTGGCCTCAACCATTCCGCCGTCTATCCCATAAAATCCCGCGATCATCTGCAACGCTTTGGCATTGCCCACGATTCGCATCTCGGGATAAATGCGGCGCAGCGCAGCAATCGACGACGAATGGTCGGGTTCCATGTGATTGACCATCAGATAGTCGATTTTGCGGTCGGCGATGATTTCGCGGATGTTGGCTTCGAGACGGCCTGCGAATGCCTCCTCGACCGTATCGATCAGCGCCACTTTCTCGCCCACGACGAGATAGGCGTTGTAAGAGACGCCTTGCGGCAACGACCAGAGAGATTCGAAACGGGTCGTCGTGCGGTCGTTGACACCGACATAATAGATGCCGGGATGGATTTCGGTAATCATTATCGGAATCTGTTTATCGATTTTACTTCGTTCGTACAAAAATACGGCCTTGCATACCCTGTTTCCGAAAAAAGTCCCGATCGAAATCGAGACTTTCTCTGTTCGGTGGGCCC
The DNA here is from genome assembly GCA_003979135.1 of Alistipes sp. GTDB lineage: Bacteria > Bacteroidota > Bacteroidia > Bacteroidales > Rikenellaceae > Alistipes. The sequence continues at coordinate 5,365 of RYWP01000064.1, read as the reverse complement.
AGAGGGGCATGATCCCACGACCTTCGGATTATGAGTCCGCTGCTCTGACCAACTGAGCTATGGGCCCCGATGCAACAAAACAACCGGCCAGCGGCCGTCACACCCCGCACGAAACGCGGGAGCAAATTCGTCCGTCGTCCGGACTTGCGGTGCAAAGATAATCAAATTTTTCGCCCGAATTGTTGCCCATTGAAAAAAATATCGTACATTTGCACCGATTAATCGCAATGTTAAACAAAAACAAAACGAAATGAAAAAGGGTATTCATCCGGAAAATTATCGTTTGGTGGCGTTCAAGGACATGTCCAACGACCACGTGTTTTTGTGTCGGTCCGCCGTTTCGACAAAAGAGACCATCGAAGTGAACGGCGAAACCTATCCCGTGTATAAGATGGAAATCTCCAACACGTCGCACCCGTTCTACACCGGTAAGATGAAGTTGGTTGACACCGCCGGCCGCGTCGATAAGTTTATGAGCCGCTACGCAAAACGCTACGATAAGAAAAACACCGCCAAATAATCCGGCCGGTCGTTTTACCAATAAAAAAGAGTTGCATGGATTGCAACTCTTTTTTATTTCCCTCCTTTCGGACACAGCGATCGAGACGGTGAACCGACTTCACCGCCGACCGAAAAGGACTATCGTCCGGTGAGATCGGTCCGAACAGGTTCGGCGTCCTTTTCCGGCAACGAATCATTCTCCCACTCGAACGACGGAAAGTCGCGTCGTCCGCCCAACGAAAAACAGGTGTACGTAATCGGCAGCCCCATCCCCAAAAAACGACTTTCGTAAGCCGTCTTAACAGACAATACCTCGTCGGCATAACCCGAACCGTAAATATCCGGATTCGCCACGCTGCACGGCAACCCGAAATGCGCGATCACCGCCTGCGTATAGGCGTAGAGATGTTGCGAATCGGTTTTCAGATGAATCCGCCCGTCGGGAGCCAGCAGATGGGCATAACGCGTCAGAAATTCGGGCGACGTGAGCCGTTTGGCGGCCCGTCGCGTTTTGAGCTGCGGATCGGGAAAGGTAATCCAGATTTCGGAAACCTCGCCCTCGGCGAAGAGGCTGTCGATAAACTCGATGCGGGTGCGCAGAAATCCGGCATTCGCGATTTGCCGTTCGGTCACAGTCTTCGCACCGCGCCACATGCGCGCACCCTTGATGTCGATGCCGATGTAATTGCGCGCCGGGTCGCGTTCCGCCAAAGCAACGGTATATTCCCCCTTGCCGCAGCCCAGTTCGATGACGATGGGCCGGTCGTTATGAAAGAAATCCCGAGCCCAATGCCCCTTGATTGGATGGTCCGTACGGAATACGGTTTCGAATTCGGGTTGCAGAAAGCAGGCGAACGTCTCGTTTTCGCGGAATCGGCGGAGTTTGTCTTTACCCATATTGGCGTCAGTTGCTTTTTACGGTCTGGATGCCGACGGCCTCAAATCCTCGCAACGGTCGCGTCGGACGGATAATCAAGCGGTAATCGCCTGCACGGGAAAGCCGCACATTGCAGCGATAGCCGACAATATTTTCACGCAGAAGAGCCGCAGGAACGGTTCGTGCTGGCAGCCGAACGAAAAACGGCTCCTCGAACCGGAGCGAATCGGGTGTTTCGACGGCGATACGAAGCGTAAAGGTATCCGCTGCAATGCGATCGTCGCTGCGTACGAATAATTGCCAATCGAATTCATTGAGCGTGTCGACATTCGGCAGGATCAGTTCCACGGGGTCGCACCACATTCTGGCTTCGACATCCGCAACGACCGACCGATAGGGGGTCGAACATCCTGCGACGAGTGACATCGTAACAGCTCCGACCCATCGTACGGATACGTATCGCTTCACAACCGATGCGAGACATGCTACTGCCACCGCGATTTCCCGACGAAACATCCGGTCCATTGTGCCTGTCAGTTCGAGGATTGCGGTCCTGCACCGCCCGAATGATTGTTCGACGTCCCTCCGGAATGATTCGATGAACCGCCGCGGTTCGCCCCTCCGGAGCGTTTCTCGCCATTCGGGCGATTCGATCCGCCCGCATTGCCCGAACCATTGTACTCTCCGTTTCTATGATTCGGATTCCCACCGCGCCGATTGCCGCCGGTGCCGTTATTCCCGTTGGGACGGTTCTCTCGATTGTTGCCGCCGTTCCGTCGGTCGTTCGCATGATTCCGGCCGTTATTCGCATAGCGGTTGCGATGCTCCTGCGGCCGTTGCTCCGAACGCTCGCCCGAAGCGGACACGCGCCCACCGGCCGTAGCACCTTCTGTTGCGCCCGTCGCATCCTGCGTCGCCGGGCGATTCGGATTCGGCTGCTGCGGTCGATTCTGTTGGCGGTTGTTGCGGTTTCGGTTGTTTTTCTTGCGGCGGCGCGCTGAATCGAAACGCGTAATGCTGTCCTCCGTCGACCCCGACATGTAAGACGGTTCGTTGTCAACGACCACTTCGTCGCCTTCGCCCTGCAAACGGTCGACTTTGGTTCCGGCCCTGTTGAGCGCAAGAATCTCCTTCACGCGCTCGACAGAGAGCGTCGTCACATTGGCCATCGTCTCTTTCGACGACGAGAAAGTCATCGTACCGCCCAAGATGTCGGTTTTCACCAAAAAGTATTCGCCATCGATGGTCTGCAACGGTTCACGCAGACGCGGGAAAGCCTTGCGGGCATCGACATAGGTGTCGTATTCGTACATCATGCAGCACTTCAGCTTGGAGCACTGCCCCGCCAGTTTCTGCGGGTTGAGCGAAATATCCTGCGCACGGGCGGCGCCGGTCGTGACGCTCGAAAAACTCGACATCCACGAAGCGCAGCACAATTCACGGCCACAGGCACCCAAGCCGCCGATACGGCCGGCCTCCTGACGGGCCCCGATCTGTTTCATTTCGATGCGGATGTGGAACCGTTCGGCGAAAACCTTAATCAGTTCGCGGAAATCCACGCGCTCATCGGCGATATAATAGAAGATAGCCTTGATTTTGTCGCCCTGGTACTCCACGTCGCCGATTTTCATATTCAGCCCCATGTCGGCGGCAATCTGACGCGAGGCGATCATCGTTTCGTGTTCCAGCGCGATTGCCTCCTGCCAGCGTTCGATGTCGTAGGGTTTGGCCTTGCGATAGACTTTCTTGTACTCGCCGTTATAGGGGTTGAATCCCGTGCGACGCATCTGACGCGCCACCAAATCGCCCGTGAGCGACACGACGCCGATGTCATGACCGGGCTGCGCCTCGACAGCCACGATGTCGCCGCTATGCAACGGCTGACCCGTCGCATTGATGTAGAACGACCGTCGTGTATTCTTGAATCGCACTTCGACGATTTCATCGGTCGTCTGGGTCGGATAGCCGGCCAGCCACGGGGTTTCATGGAGTTTGAAACATCCGTCGGCCATCTGCGCCTGACATTCGGCTTCGCTGTTGCAGAAGCCGCAGCCGCGTCCGACCTCGGGAATGAAACGGAATTTATGTTGATCGTTGTCCATACGGAAATCCGGATATTTTGTGTAAAGATACGCAAAATATCCGGATTTCGCAATTCCGCGGCACGCCGCGCCGTCACTCCTGCGGTTCGGGCAGCAGCACCATATTCTGCACACGCACCGGTGCGACCGTCCGAAGTACACGGGGCTGCAGGCCTTCGATTCCGCGCGTCGAAGCGGTTTGTCCGGACAAATCGGGTTTCGACCCCGTTCCGATCCACAGCAAAGCATTCGCCAACATTTCGTCATGCAATACGTCGCCCCACTCGATTCCGTGGATATTATTGTCCTTGTCCGGATAGATCGTGTAATCCCGGGCTTCCACATCGGGTTGAAAACCGTTTCCGTAGTTGCTTTCGCCTTTGCTATTGGCAATATAGAAAGTAATCGGGCTGAAATCGTATTCGTAATCGCCGAACACTTTTTTCTGAGGTTCCATGCCGACATTCTTGCCATTCGTGGTCAGGCCGATAAGGTTCACCTCAACGCCCAACCCGCGCAAACCGTTGACCAACAACTCACTGGCCGACGCCGTATTACCCGTGCAGAGCACGAAAATCCGATCGAGTCCGACGGACGAATCAAGAGCTTCGGCTATTTTACTATGTCTGGCATTCGAATTCGATTCATTGTACTGCGCCACGCCCAATTTATAAACATCGGGCGTCTCGCTTTTGCGATCGGCGTTGTAGGTCGTACGGGCATATACTTCGCCCGAATGCTTACTGCCAGCAACCAAGGTTCCCAACACGGTGCTCGACACGACATGTCCGCCGCCGTTGTAGCGCAGATCGACGACCAATTCGGAAATCTGCTCGTTTTTGAACTCCCGAAACGCATCGATGAGTTTGTCGTCGAAGTGGTAATTGAAACTGCCGTAGCAAATGTATCCGACTTTCCGGCCATCATCGAGATCGAAAGTCTTCCGGAACCAAACGGGATTGTCGGCATAAGAGGACGCCGTCACCGAAATTTCGGCGCCGTCCTTTTGGGTATTCGGGTCGTAGCGAGTCATCCGCACCGTACCCGATTCGGTCGCCATCATTTTCTGCCAACTGCTGTTCAGATTCGCATCGTTAATCACAGCACCATTGACGCGCGAAATCAGATCCCCCCGTTTCAAACCCGCTCTGCCGGCCGGCGACCCGGGAGTCACGGCAGCAATCAGAAACGCATAAGGCGCTTTGCCGCTCTGTCCCAAAGCCGTATAAAGCATCATTTCGATACCCAAACCCTCGGCCTGTTCGCGCGTACCGCGTGTCTCGGCCTTGGTCGTCTTGTAACGGGCGACATTCGAATAAAAATACGAACGTTTGCCTCCCTCCCAATGGCCGTCGTCGTGATTGACGTCGTTCTGCTTAGCGACCTTCATCAACACGTCATCGAGAAACTTCTCGTATCCGAGCGAGTAATCGGGCGTCACTTGCTTCACGGCATCGTTCCAGAGGTAGTGCGTCTTCATGTAGTCGAACATCCAGCGGTCGATGGGAGCATCTTCATGCTTCTGTTGTTGGTTTCCGGGGCCGGGCTTGCCCACGTCGTCTTTTTTAGAACACCCTGCGCCGACCGTGGCGGCAAGCAATGCGACGGCTACATACAAGCGGCCGAAAGAGAGGAGTCGTTTCATAATCAAGCTATTTTTTTCGGTTCAACGGATGATTTCCTTCGGTCTGCGGCGAACTTGCGGCACCATGGCGTCAATCCGCACGCATCGCATTTGGGTGCACGGGCCGTGCAGGTGTAGCGTCCGTGGAGAATCAACCAATGATGCGCTACGGGCAGCAAGTGCGACGGAATGTTCTTTTCGAGGACCAATTCAGTTTGGAGGGGCGTTTTCGATCCCGTGGTCAGACCCATGCGCTCCGAGACCTGTCTCTTATACACATCT
>RYWP01000063.1 GCA_003979135.1 Alistipes sp. | reverse complement strand
GCACAGCGTCTTGGCATCGGAAAGGCAGCCTTGTCGATGATCGAAACAGGCAAGGCTCGGTTGTCGAACCGCAACCGCAACATCCTCGTACAGGAATTGAACGTCAATCCCGAGTGGTTGGAGGCGGGGAAAGGGGAGATGTTCAATGCGGAACCCGATCTGACTGCCTACATGCACCGCACGGATTGTTCGCTGCCGTTGCAGAGCGTGCCGCTCTACTCCATCGAGGGGACGGCGGGGCTCGTACCGCTGTTCGCCGAACAGGCGGCCATGAAACCGGTGAATTACATCCACATTCCGAATCTTCCGAAATGCGACGGGGCGATCTACATCGCCGGCGATTCGATGTATCCGTTGCTGAAAAGCGGAGACATCGTGCTTTACAAGCAGCTGCACGACCTCGAAGACATCTTCTGGGGCGACATGTATCTGTTGTCAATCGATTTGGACGGCGAGGAGTACGTCACCGTGAAATACATCCAGAAATCCGACCGCAAGGGTTACGTCAAGTTGGTGAGCCAGAACCCGCACCACGCCGACAAAGACGTCGAAATATCGCGGATTCGGGCTCTGGCGTTGGTCAAGGCCAGCATCCGCATGAACTCGCTGCGATAGGGCGCGGTAACCCGTCGGCAGTCTGCGGAGTGCAATAACGTGCCGCACGAACTACTCCGCATAGAAAAAGGGGCGAACGGTACGCAATGACCGTTCGCCCCTTTCGTTCCGATGAGCGCCGACGTTATTTCAGATTCGCCCGAAAAAAGGCTTCGATCCGGTCGAACGGAATTTTGTCGGGACGGTCGTACAAATCCGTGTGGTTCGCATCCGGAATAATCAGCAGTTCCTTATTCTCGCCCCGCAACTTCCGGAACGCATCCTCGCTGAAATAACGCGAATGGGCCTTTTCGCCGTGAACCAACAGCACGGCGCTGCGGATTTCGTCGCTGTACGCCAGCAACGGCATGTTGAGGAACGACAGCACCGACGTCCGGTTCCAACCGTCGTTCGAATTGAGCGAACGCACATGATAGCCGCGCGGCGTCTTGTAGTAGCCGTAGTAGTCCTTCACGAATTGCGGCGCATCTTCCGGCAGCGGATCGACCACACCTCCGGCCCGCACATAGAGGCCGTTCTTCGCATCTTCGGTGCGTTGGGCGTTCAGCTGGCGGCGGAGTTCGTAGCGGCCGTCGGCATCCATCGCATCGAAATAGCCGTTGGCCGTCACGCGACTCATGTCGTACATGGTCGACGCCACGGTCGCCTTGATACGGGTGTCGATGGCCGCCGCATTCAGCCCCATGCCGCCCCAGCCGCAGATACCAATGATGCCGATGCGTTCGGGGTCGACATCATCACGGGTCGTCAGATAATCGACCGCCGCACAGAAATCTTCCGTATTGATGTCGGGCGAGGCCACGTAGCGCGGTTCGCCACCGCTTTCGCCCGTGTACGACGGATCGAATGCAAGGGTCAGGAAGCCGCGCTCGGCCATCGTCTGCGCATAGAGGCCCGAGGCCTGTTCCTTCACCGCACCGAACGGGCCGCTCACGGCAATGGCCGCAAGTTTGCCCTCGGCTTGCACGGGTTTGTAGAGATCGGCCGCCAGCTCGATGCCGTAGCGGTTGCGAAAAATGATTTTGGAGTGTGTCACTTTTTCGCTTTCGGGAAATGTCTTGTCCCACTCGTGTGTCAGATTCAGCGTTTCCATTCGTCGTTCGTTTTTCAGATTCGTGCAGCCTGCAAGCATCACAACGCCCGCTGCAGCTGCCAATACAATCAATCTTTTCATGGTTTTTCTCGTCAAAAACAAAGCCGGTGGCAGCTCTTATTCAATGGCCTTGCCCAGTTCGTAGGCTCGTTGCAACGCGGGATGGCCTTCGATGTCACGCGGATCGTTCACGCCTCCCGCAAAGACGGTTCCGGCCAACCGTGCCCGTTCGAAACAATCAATCCAGCCCCCGAGTCCTGTCACGGTCCGATCCGGCGTGCGGGCTTCGTCGTCGGCCGCACTCGTCAACAGATAAATATCCCGAAAGCGGTAGTCCGACCCATAGAGCGGATTGGCCCGGTCGAGCAGCGTTTTCAGCTGGCCGCTCATCCCGTAGTAGTAGACCGGCGTGGCGAATGCGATCGCATCGGCATCGTGCATCTTCGCCGCAATCGCCTGCGCATCATCCGAGATGACGCACTTCCCCGTCTTCTGACACGCGAGACATCCTTTGCAGAAAGCGATCGACTTGTCTTTGAGCGTGATTTTCTCCGCTTCGTGACCCGCATCCGCCGCGCCGCGCATGAATTCATCGGCCAGCGCTTCGGAGTTGCTTCCCGCACGGAGACTCGAAGTAATAATCAATACTTTTTTCATCGTTTTACGTCTATCTGAAATCAATTATGCTTTTAATTCAGTCCGTTTCGCAACGGCAAAGGTAATGCAAAAGCCCCACAGCGACATTGCTGTGAGGCTCAAATGCGATTATCCAACGGCTCAAATACCGATCAAGACTTTACGCGAAAGCCGCCGTCGGCGACACGCCGTAGCGTTTCTTGAATGCGGTCGAGAAGTGCGACGGGTTCTTGAACCCAACCTCTGCATAGACATCCGCCACCTTACAGCCGCTCTCTTTCATCTTGGCGTATGCCACGTCGAGCCGCTTGCGAATCAACCATTTTTCGGGTGTCAGATCGCTTATCTTCTTGAAATCCCGTTTGAATGTGGCGAGGCTGCGGCCCGTATAGTGCGCCATCTCTTCCATCGTGAACTCATACATATAGTTCTCGTTCATAAACTCCATGATGTCGATTTTCCACGGTTCGTTGAAGTCGAAAAGGGTCGGTGCGAAGCGTTCGTCGACATGCAGCAGCGCCAGCAGTCCCTCCTGCAACTTGAGATTCATCAGATCGTCGTTGGGTTTCACCTCCGGATCGAAATAGGGAGTCATCGAAGCGAACAGGCTCGTCAGTTCGGGCGTGCGGGGCAGTTTGATAACGTCCGAACCGAGTTTCGGTGTCGTCGGCGACACGTTCTTCCGGCCCCATTTAACGTACATTTCGCGCAGGAATTTGCGGGTAAACATCAGGAAGATGCCGCAATAGCGTTCTCCCTCGTACGCCCGTTTATACATGGTGACATGGTGGTCGCGCGGGATGAATACGCATTCGCCTTTGCGGACATGCAGCCGTTGCGTCCCGTTGTCGAGCAGCATTTCGCCCGAACAGACATAATTCAGCGCATATTCGCGCGAGCGATGGATGCAGCTGTCCGCATCGTCATAAAAGAAGCTGAAAAATACGTTGTCGTAGTTGAATATGAGCTTCATCGGATCTTCGCGCTCATCCTTGTCGTTTTTCATCAGCGGAGCGATTTGGTTTCCGGACAAAGATAGCGCATCTCCCGTCCGAAACCAAAAAGAGACCCCGAAAGGTCTCTCGCGTGCGGATAAAGGGACTCGAACCCCCACGCCCGAAGGCATCAGATCCTAAGTCTGACGTGGCTACCAATTACACCATATCCGCAAATACGGGGCAAAGATAGTGATAAAAATACGAAATACGATGAAAATCGCATTTTCGTTTCTTTATGTACGATTCTGCTATTTATCCGGATATTTGTTTCATTCCGAGTGCGGGTCCGAGCGGTATTTTTGTTTACAAATATTCAGGATATGCGACCGAAACCGCTTTTTTCGATTCTTTTCACGCTCATTTGTACCGCATTGCATGCCGAAGTGACATTCCATCCGTCGTTTGGCAGTCACATGGTGCTCCAGCAGAAGACCACCGTTGCCCTGCACGGTTCCGCTACACCCGGACATCGGGTCGTCGTCCGTTGTTCGTGGGAACAGAACGACCGCACAGTCGTAACTGCGAACGACGGTTCGTGGAGCGTTCCGGTCGTCACGCCGGAAGCCTCGTTCGAGCCGCAATGGATCGAAGTGTGCGAAAAGAACCGCATCCGCCTCGATGACATATTGATCGGCGAGGTGTGGCTCTGTTCGGGCCAGTCGAACATGGAGATGCCCATGCGCGGGTTCCCGTCGCAGCCCGTGGATGGCGCCGCGGCAGAAATCGCCACCTCCATGAAGTACAAGGGTTTGCGGCTCTTCACCGTGGGCCGTTCGTGCGCCGAGACGCCCCAAAACGAATGCAAAGGCGAGTGGTCGCGTTCCACACCCGACCAAGTGGCCTTGTTCAGTGCCGTAGCCTATCTGTTCGGGCGCCGGTTGACCGAAACGCTCGATGTTCCGGTCGGACTCATCGTCTCCAGTTACGGCGGTTCGCGCATCGAATCGTGGATGGACGCCGAATCGATGGCGAAATTCGACCCGAAAGACTACATCGCCAAAGCCGATAAGCCCTACCGCGACCCCTGCAAGCTCTACAACGGCATGATCGCTCCGCTGACCGGCATTCCGGTTCGGGGCGTCGTTTGGTTGCAGGGCGAGAGCAACCACCGCAATGCCCACATATACACTTCGATGTTGCGCGAACTGATGGGCCTTTGGCGCCGGAAGTGGTCGCAGCCCGAAATGCCGTTCATCGTCTGCCAGATTGCGCCCACCGTCTTTCATGGCGAAAGCATACTGGGCCGCGTGCGCATTATGGAGGCACAATTGCGCGCCGTGCAGGAGGAAAACCGCGCTTGGATGGTCAGCACCTCGGACATCGGCGACGAGCATGTCGTCCACTACCCCAAGAAAGACAAGGTTGCCGAACGGGTTTTCTATTCGGCACTGGTCAACGTCTACGGCATGGGCGGGCTCCCCGCATCGGGACCCACGGTCGCCCGCGTCGATTACACCGACGGTCGGGCCGTCGTTCATTTCGCCCATGCAGAGCGTGGTCTCAATCCGTTGAAAACGGAAATCGTCGGATTCGAACTCGCCGGAGCCGACGGTGTATATCATCCCGCTGCGGCCCGGATCGGCACCGACCGTGCAACGGTCGAGGTTTCGTCGGATGCGGTACCCGCTCCGTGCGCACTCCGGTATGCCTTCACCGACTGGCACCGGATCAACTTGTACAACCACGCAGGATTGCCCGCATTCCCGTATCGTTCCGATTCGGTGGAGTACGGTCCGAATCTGCAGAAATAACGGAGCGGATTGCATGCCGTCGTTCAATTCCGCGCACCGTTTTCCGTCTCGGCACAGCTCACGCGAATTCGACTTTGCACGCAGCCTATCGGAAACGTTCGATTTTTGCACAAGAACGACACGACGCACACCGTCCCGCAACCGAAAAGAAGCTCTATGAATGCTATGAATCGTTGTCGACAGCTGTTGGCCATCGCCCTGTGCATATTCGCACCTTGGACGGTGCCGGCCGAAACGCGCGACATTCAAATGCGTTTTCTCAGCATCGCCGAGGGGCTTTCGCATCAGACGGTCAACTGTTTCTGTCAGGATGAGTTCGGTTTCGTGTGGATCGGCACGCAGGACGGCCTCAATCGGTTCGACGGCCGCACGGTCGACCGGTTCCAGCTCGACGGCACGCCCGGCAGCATCAGCAGCAACAACATCCGACAGCTTTACAGCGACCGCAACGGACACATCTTCATCCGGTCATTGCAATGCGTCGAGCGTTACGACCTGCGACTCGAGCGCTTCGACCTGCTCTACAACGGCGATGTCAGCGCCATGGCCTGCATCGGCGGCGAAATCTACCTCGTCGACAACGAACGCATCCTGCGCATCGACGGCACGCTTCCCGCCGGCGAGCAGCCGCAGCCCGAAACGCTGTTTTCGTTCGCCGACTTCGGCGAGCATCCGGGGAGCATCAACAACCTCGTCGTTGCGGGCGACCGGTTGATTCTGAGTTCTTCGAAATTGGGACTGCTCTGCATCGCAGACGGACGCATCGTACAGCGGAAACAGGTCGGAACCGTCAATTCGCTGCACGCCGATACCGAGGGGAACCTTTGGATCGCAACGCGGGAGACCGGCCTGTGCCGCATCGACCCGTTGTGGCGCACGACATGGTACCGACATCGCAAAGGAGACGAAAACTCGTTGATACACAACAATGTGCGGGTCGTCGCACAAGCTGAAAACGGATTCTATTACGTCGGCTCCTACGGCGGGCTCCAGATGCTCGACGTCCATTCGGGCAATTTCATCCAGTGCAACTACGACCAAAGCGAAGAAATCAATGTCCGGTCGATCATCTCGATGCTCTGCGACAATGACGGTACGTTGTGGCTCGGCACGTTCCATTGCGGAGTGCAGTACCACAACGTCGCCAACGACAATTACCGATTCTACCGCGTCTCTTCGAACCGCCACGGCGAGCACATTTCGCCGCTCATCAGCGCCATCGTCGAAGACGGCGAACAGCGCATGTGGATCGCCACCGAGGGCAACGGACTGATCCGGTTCGACCCCGAAAACGCCAATTTCGATTCGTTCGCCGGCATCGCGAACGATGCGGTCATCAAATCGCTCCATTACGATGCCGACCGCAACCGGTTGTGGGCCGCGTCGCTTTTCCACGGCGTCGACTGCATCGACCTGCGCACAAATACCGTCATCCACGTACCGCCTTCGGTTTGGGATGCCGAGGGACGGTGTGTCGGACGGGCTCACAACATCACGCAAATCATCGACGACGGCGAACGGGGCCTGTTGCTGGCCACCCGTATCGGGCTCGTACGGCTCGACCGCAAACGGATGCGGCTGGAAGCCGTCGACAACGAGGCGATATTCCGTCGCAGCGTATCGCAAATCTGGGACATCGCGCGAAGCGGCGGGATGCTCTGGATGACGACCTCGTTCGACCTGATGCGGCTCGACGAGACAAACGGTACCGTGCGCCATTACTCGTTCGCCGACATTTCGGGCACACAAGCCAAACAACACATCAACCATCTGCTCTGCGACGCTGAGGGCAATCTGTGGCTCGGTTCGACCGGTTCGGGCATCTTCCGCTACGATCCGACGACCGACAAGTTCGAGCATTACGGCGCCGGTCGGGGCCTCGACAACGGATTCGTCACTGCTTTAGCCGCTTTTCCTTCATCCGCACACCCACGGCGCGACAGCCTCCCGAGTACCATCTACGTGGGACACAGCCACGGCATCAGCTGGCTCGACGAACTCCGCTCGCAGTTCGGCAATTACGGCCTTTCCAACGGATTCCCGTTATCGAACGTCTGCGAAAACGGGCTCTACATCTCGGGCGACCGCAACATCTTCGTCTGCGGACCACAGGGCATCGTCCACATCCGCCCCGGACAGTTCTACGGACGCAGCGCCGACCATCGCATCCACATCAAAGGTTTGTTGGTCGACAACCGGCCTGTCCATCCGGGCGATTCGCTCCGGTTGCTCGACGCTTCGCCGCTCTACTGCCACCGGATGACGCTTCCGCCGCACCATTCGTCGGTCACGTTCCGCATCGCGGGCAACAACTTCGTTCATGCGCCCGACGCCGGATTGGAGTATCGCCTCGAAGGGTTCGATTCGCACTTCATCAAGGCCGAGAACACCACACAGATCACCTACATGAACCTCAAAGCAGGCGACTATCGGTTCGTCGTACGGAGCATGCAGCCCGACCGCAGCGGTCATTCACCCGAGGCGACATTCGACCTGCGGGTAAAGGCTCCGTTCTATGTTCGTACGTGGTTTCTGTTGTCGATCGCCGGGCTCATCGTGCTCGGGCTCGTGAAATTGTGGTCGCTCTGGTCGCACCGACAGAAATTAGAGCAGATTCTGCGCATCGAGCAGCTGGAAAAAGAACACATCGAACAGACCAACGCACAGAAATTCCGCTTCTTCACCAACGTGTCCCACGAATTCCGCACGCCGCTGACGCTCATCATGGGACAGGTCGAGGTATTGCTCATGCGGCAGGACATCGCTCCGTCGATCTACAACCGCATACTCAGCGTCTACCGCAACACACAGCGTCTGAAGAACATGGTCGACGAGATCATCGACATCCGACGGCTCGACCAGTCGCGCCTGCGGCTGCATGTCGCCCGCGAGAATCTGACGACCGTCGCGAAGGGCATCTGGGTCCTGTTCCACGACTACGCCGTGCAACGCGGCGTCGAGTTCCTTTTCACGGGACCCGAAACACCGCTCGAAACGGAGTTCGACCGCCGACAGCTGGAAAAGGTATTGAACAACCTGCTCTCCAATGCTTTCAAATACACCGCTGCAGGCGGACGCATCGCCATGACCGTCACCGCTGCGGACAGCGAAGCCGTCATCTCCATCGCCGACACAGGCATGGGCATCGCTCCCGAAAACCTCGACCGCATTTTCGAGCGGTTCTGGCAGGACGAACAGACCAATGCCGCCGTCGACCAATACGGTTCGGGCATCGGGCTCTCTCAGTCCAAAAGCCTCATCGAGATGCACGGCGGACGCATCACGGTCGAAAGCGAACCCGGCAAAGGTTCCGTGTTCAGCGTGCATCTGCCGTTGGTGCTCCGCCGCGACGACCCGAACATCGTCTTCGTCGACCGCAACGACGAACAGCAGCACATCTTCATCGGGCAGGAACGGATCGAATCGGCCCCGGAACCCGACATCGAAAAAGAGATGAAAATCCTGATCGTCGAAGACCGTGCCGAGATGACGGAAATGCTGTGT
>RYWP01000062.1 GCA_003979135.1 Alistipes sp. | reverse complement strand
ACCTGGCACGGATCGCCGATCAAAAAGATGGGCGGGGATATTGCGCGACAGAACAACTCTTTCAAGAGCAAGTCGACGGTCGTTCCCGATGTTTTCCTGGCGCAGAGCCGGTTCGATGCCGATATTTTCTCTCGGGTATTCGCGATTCCGAAAAACCGTTTTCGGATTATCGGGTTGCCGCGCAACGACGAACTGGCCAATACTCCGGCAGATCGGATCGCTTCGTTCCGATGCGAGCTCGGGATTCCCGAGGGCAAGCAGGCGATTCTTTATGCTCCGACATTCAGGGAATACGACCAGACCAAGGCCAAGGAGTGCACGCTTGCGTTGCCGGTCGATTTCGGAAAATGGAAGCGCGAACTCGGAGACAGATACGTTCTTTTGTTGCGGGCCCATTACGAGGTGGCCCATGCAATGGGTGCGATCGATGGAGAGTTCGTGCGCGACGTTTCGGGATTCCCCGATCTGAACAAGCTCATGCTCGCATCCGATCTGCTGGTTTCCGACTATTCCAGCATCTTCTTCGATTATTCGATCCTGAATAAGCCGATGTTGTGTTTTGCATACGACTACGATAAGTATGCGGAACAGCGGGGCGTGTATTTCGACATTCGTGAGGAGCTGTCGGCCGGTCGGATCCTGACGACGGAGAACGACGTAATTGCGGAGCTGAAGAATTTCGACCGGGCCGGTTATATCCGCAAAACTGCTGCATTCCGAGAAAAATATGTGACAGAATACGGTCGGTCGTCGCAGCGAACCGTGGCGATTATCACCGAAAATCTGGGTCTCCGATGAAAAAAGTGATTACATATGGCACGTACGATCTGCTGCACCAGGGGCATGTCAATCTTTTGCGACGGGCCAAAGAATTGGGCGACTACCTGATCGTCGGGGTCACGAGCGATAGTTTCGACAGGGAACGCGGAAAACTCAATGTGCGCAATAACGTACTGGAGCGCGTGGAGGCCGTACGCAAGACGGGCTATGCGGATGAGATCATCATCGAAGATTACGTAGGGCAGAAGATCGACGACATCCAACGTTACGATGTCGATATTTTTGCCATAGGGTCGGATTGGGAAGGCAAATTCGATTATCTCAATGAGTTCTGTCAGGTAGTCTATTTGCCTAGGACGGAGGGAATTTCGTCGACGATGCTCCGTTCTGAATCCCAGCCTGCCTATCGTTTGGGTATCATCGGCACAGGCCGTATTGCCCAGCGGTTCATTCCCGAATGTCGGTTTGTGAGCGGAGTCGAGGTCGCGGCTGTCCTGAATCCCGACATCGAAGAGGCCCGCAGCTTCGCCGACAGCAACCGTATCCCGCTCTATTACTCTTCGTTCGACTCTTTCATCGAGAATGTCGATGCGGTATATGTGGCATCGCCCCACCTGACGCATTACGAATATGTCAAGAGCTGTTTGTCGCGCGGCAAACACGTGTTGTGCGAGATCCCGATGGTGTTGAGCGGCTCCGAGGCCGAAGAGCTCTATGGGCTGGCCGAATCGAAAGACCTGGTATTGCTCGAGGCCAGCAAGACGGCGCATTGTCCGGCGTTTACCCATTTGGTGACATTGGTGAAAAGCGGGGTCATCGGAGAGGTGATCGACGTAAGAGCCTCCTTGTCGAAGCTGGTTGTCGGGCAGCGGTTGCGTGAGTTGGATGCTGCGCAGTCGGGGGGCAGTATGACGGAGCTCTCCCCTTTCCCGCTATTGTCCATTGTCAAATTGCTGGGGAAGAATTACACGGACATTCAGTTCTATTCGAAGATGGAGAACGGAGTCGACGTGTTTACCAAAGCGATTATCAATTATCCGCATGCCGTGTCGACCGTAACCCTCGGATTGGGGGTGAAGACCGAAGGCAATCTCGTCATTTCCGGTACGAAAGGTTATGTCTATGTTCCGGCTCCGTGGTGGAAGACAGAGTTTTTCGAGGTCCGTTACGAAGATCAGAACCGAAATAGGAAATATTTCTATGCTTACGAGGGCGAAGGCTTACGATACGAACTCCAGGAGTTTATCTCGATGATTGTCTGCGGTCGATTGAGTTCGCACCGGCTGCGTCGAAGCGAGAGCATTGCGATTGCGGGGATCATCGAAAAATACCTCAACAAAGAATCTTTAACGCTTATTTAATATGAAATCGGCATTGGTCGTAGGAGGTAGCAATGGGATCGGGCTATCTATTGCGCTGCATCTTGAAGGGTATGATAGGGTTTATATAATCGATAAACAGGAGCCTGCATGCCCGGTCCCGGCCAATGTCCGATATCTCCCGTTCGATCTCCTCGACAAGGATTATACGCTGTTCGACCGGTTGGACGAGTCGATTTCGACATTGGTGATAACCGCCGGATACGGTCGATTGGCGCTGTTTTCCGATGTCGAAGAGTATGAAATAGAAAGATTGTTCATGGTCAACACGATCGGAGTGATTCGCATATTGAAACATTTCTATTCGAAACTACACTCTGCGACGGATGATTTTCATTGTGCTGTGATGGTCAGCATCGCGGGTATTGTTTCGTCTCCGTTCTTTTCGATATACGGTGCCTCCAAAGCGGCATTGCACCGTTTCATCGAAAGCGTGAACGTCGAATTGGAGAAAGCCGGAGCGAAGAATCGCGTATTGGAGGTGTCGCCCGGATCGATCAAAGGAACGAATTTTTCCGGTGGCGGGACTGACCTCACGCAGACGGAAGAGCTCGCCTTGCGGATCATCGAACGCATGATGCGCAAGGAGCTGTTGTATATTCCTCAATATGAGGAGATATTCAGAAGCGTTATTGCTCGTTACCGAGAGGATGCGCATGCTTTTGGGTTGGAAAGCTACGAATACAAATTGAAATCGGGACGAATTGGTTCGAAATAATCTTTGAGCAAGCGGCGGATCGCAGATAAAGATTGGAGATAGATGCCATTTAAATGGTGTGAATAATCAGTGCTAAGCCTTGAATATCCATAGGAAGCGGAGCTGGAGAAAAAGGACGGATCTGAAATAGTGTCATGAGTATGTCTAAAAAATACAAACTCATTCGGCTGACGACCATAGACGGAAGTTTATGGGTCTTGTTGAAAGGTCAATTGCGTTTTTTGAGTGCCGAGTTCGAAGTGGTCGGCGTAGCGGACGATTCGGGCCGATTGGCGCAGGTTGCGGAGAGAGAAGGCGTGCGGACGGTTGCCGTTCCGATGCGTCGGGAGATCTCTTTGTTGAACGATGTCCAGTCATTGATTCTTTTGATCCGCTTGTTCCGAAAAGAAAAACCGTATATCGTTCATGCCAATACACCCAAGGCCAGCCTGCTTGGAATGCTCGCCGCCAGGATTACCGGTGTGCCGCACCGCATTTATCTGGTTACCGGGCTTCGCTTCGAAACGGCCTGCGGCTTGTTTCGATGGGTATTGAAGACGATGGAACGGATCACATGTGCGTGTGCAACGAAGGTGATTCCCGAAGGCGACGGCGTTGCGGCGACGCTTCGGCGGGAACGGATAACGCGAAAGCCGTTGCGTAAGATTCTGAATGGAAATATCAACGGTGTGGATCTCGGATTCTTCGATCGCCTGCCGGAGGTGGAGATCCGGGCCCGTGAGCTCGGCGCTGGAGCTGCCGGAAACTTTTCGTTCGTCTTTGTCGGACGATTGGTCAAGGATAAAGGAATCAATGAGCTGGTGCAGGCATTCGTGAAGCTAAACGAGGTCTGTCCTCATACGCGATTGTGTTTGGTCGGGACTTTCGAGGATCGATTGGATCCGGTACTTCCTCAAACCCGGCGATGGGTCGAGGAACACCCGTCTATCAGTGCTGTCGGATACCAAAGCGACGTGCGCCCGTACATGGCGGCCTCGAATGTGTTGGTGTTGCCCAGTTATCGGGAGGGCTTTCCTAATGTGGTATTGCAGGCTGGAGCCATGGGCCTGCCGTGTATCGTGACGGACATAAACGGGTGTAACGAAGCCATTGTCGATGGGGTGAATGGGAGGATCGTTCCTAAACAGGATGCGGACGCTTTGTTCGATGCAATGAAGGGATTGGTCGAGAATCGGGAAGCGTTTGCGAAGATGGCGGGTGCGGCTCGCGAGATGATCGCCTCCCGCTATGCGCAGCCGGATGTGTGGAAGGCTACGTTGGAAATGTATAAAAATCTTCAATAACAGATGTTTTACAAGTCTTTTTTCAAAAGAGCGCTCGATATATCGGCGAGCGGAGTCGGATTGATCTGTGCGAGTCCGATTCTCGTCATTGTCATTGTATGGCTTCATTTCGCTAACAAAGGAGCTGGAGTGTTCTTTTTTCAGGAGCGCCCGGGCAAAGGAGCAAGGATTTTCAAAGTTGTCAAATTCAAAACGATGACCGATGAAAAAGATGCCGACGGCAATCTGTTGTCGGATGAGCGTCGATTGACCCGGGTCGGGCGCTTCGTTCGCTCCACTTCGCTCGACGAACTTCCGCAGCTGTT
The DNA here is from genome assembly GCA_003979135.1 of Alistipes sp. Taxonomy (GTDB): domain Bacteria; phylum Bacteroidota; class Bacteroidia; order Bacteroidales; family Rikenellaceae; genus Alistipes. The sequence continues at coordinate 4,153 of RYWP01000062.1, read as the reverse complement.
CAACGTGCTCAAGGGCGACATGTCGCTGATCGGTCCGCGTCCGCTGCTGGTGCAGTACCTTCCGCTGTATAGTCCCGAGCAGGCCCGTCGCCACGAAGTACGCCCCGGTATTACCGGATGGGCGCAATGTCATGGACGCAATGCTATTAGTTGGACAAAGAAGTTCGAACTGGATGTGTGGTATGTCGATCATATTTCGTTTGTGACGGATATGAAGATTCTTTTTCTGACAATCAAAAAAGTCTTGTGTCGCGAGGACATCTCTTCGGCGACATCGTCGACTATGGAGCCGTTCGACGGCAATAACTGATAAATTATGTATTTGTACGGAGCGAGTGGCCATGCGAAGGTCATAATCGATATTTTGAAATCGCAGGGAGTCGAAGTGAACGGATGTATCGATGACGATCCGTCGAAAGACCGATTGGCCGGATATGAGGTGTTGCATGATGCGGACGGATGCGATCCGTTGATCGTCAGTATCGGCGACAATGCGATCCGAAAGAGCATCGCGAACCGTTTGACGGGACATGTTTTCGGAACGGGGGTGCATGTGTCGGCGGTCGTATCGCCGTCGAGTCGTATCGCCGAAGGTACTGTCGTGATGCCGGGAGCTATTGTTCAGGCCGATGCCGTGATCGGCCGGCACTGCATCATCAATACCGGAGCGACCGTCGATCACGAGTGTACGATCGGCGACTATGTCCACATCTCGCCCAATGCGTCGTTGTGTGGCAATGTGTCGGTCGGTGAGGGAACGCAGATCGGGGCCGGCTCGGTCGTCGTGCCGGGAGTACGGATCGGCCGATGGTCGCTCATTTGTGCCGGTTCGGTCGTGACAAGGGATATTCCGGATTATTGTATTGCTGCTGGCAATCGTTGTAAAGTGATAAAAACCATGAATAAAGAGTGTTGTATCCCTGATTTCGAGGGGGGGGGGGGATTTTGAATCCCGAGTAGGCTGCCGCCGAATGTTTTGTCTGCATAATATGAAAGACCTGAATTATGCGGCATAACATTCTTATTACCTCCGCTAGCAAGCGCGTGGCGCTCGTACGAGCTTTTCGTGATTCGATGAATCGCATCTTTCCTGAAGGAAAGATTCTGACGACGGATATGAATCCGAAGATGGCTCCCGCCGGATATGTTTCGGACGGATGTTTCCAGGTACCGGCTGTTTCGGCAGCGGATTATGCCTCTTCGTTGCTTGAAATATGCCGATGCAACGGCATCGGCATGATCGTTCCGACGATCGATACGGAGTTGTTGTTGCTTGCCCGGTGCAAACCTCAGTTCGATGCCGAAGGCATCGCCGTCATCGTGTCAGATCCGTCGTTCGTCGCGATGTGTCGGGATAAACGCAATACGAGCGATTTCTTCACTGCTCATTCGATTCGTATTCCTCGACCCATCGACAAGGCGAATCCGACATTTCCGCTGTTTGCAAAACCCTACGACGGATCCTTGAGCCGGAATCTCCATTACATCGCTCGTGCTGAAGAACTCACGCCGGCCATTCTTTCCGATCCGAAACTGATATTCATGGAATATATCGATAAGAGCTGCTACAAGGAGTATACGGTCGATATGTATTACGGTCGTGATTGCGAATTGAAGATGGCTGTGCCTCGGGAACGCATCGAGATCCGTGCTGGAGAGATCAACAAAGGTCGGACGGAAAAAGGAGCTTTGGTAACCTATCTGAGGTCGCGTATGAGCCGGATCGAGGGGTGTGTTGGCTGCATTTGCGTGCAATTGTTCCATGATTCCGAAACCGGGGATACGGTCGGCATCGAGATCAATCCTCGTTTCGGAGGGGGATATCCGCTCTCTTACGCGGCGGGAGCCGATTATCCCGAACGGCTCATTCGCGAGTATTTTCTCGGTGAGCGTCTCGTTTATTCCGATGACTGGGAAGACGGAATGCTCATGTTGCGTTACGATGATGCCGTCTTCGTTTGATGGTCGGCGGCAGGTCGTAGTGTTCGATCTCGACGATACGCTCTATAAGGAGATCGATTATCTTCGGTCGGCCTATCGTGCCATTGCGGACGATCTGCTCCGACGCGGTCTGCTTCGTGAGGATCCTTATTGGCGGATGATCGAATTATACGGGCGGGGAGAGAACGTCTTCGAAACGTTGAACCGCGAATGCGGCATCGATATCCCCGTGGCGACCTATTTGTCGCTATATCGGACGCATTGGCCTCGTATTGCGCTCACGTTCGGTATTCCGGCGTTGTTGGATGAATTGAAGCTGCGAGGCTGCGGGCTCGGCATGGTTACGGACGGGCGAAGCGTCACGCAACGGAATAAGATTGATGCATTGCGGTTGCATCCTTATTTCCCGGCGTCAGCCGTCGTTATTTCCGAGGAGTTCGGTAGCTCGAAACCTGCCGATGCCAATTTCGTCCATTTCCATCGGTTGTATCCCGATGCGCGGTTTGCTTATGTCGCCGATAATCCGCAGAAGGATTTTCTGGCGCCAAATCGGCTCGGATGGCAGACGATCTGTCTGCGGGACGATGGTCGCAATATCCATCCTCAGAACTTCGATCTGCCTGCGGAGTATTTGCCGCATGCGGTCGCGGAAACTACAGACCAAATCATATCATATCTGAATATCTGATTATGCGAAACAGAATTTACCTTTGCCTGGCTCACATGAGCGGCAATGAAATGGCGTTTATAAAGGAGGCGTTCGATACCAATTGGGTTGTGCCGATGGGGCCCAATGTCAATGGTTTCGAAAAGGATCTTGAAACGTTCGTCAATAAGCGCGAGGGTGCGGATCCGCTGCATAAGGCGGTTGTCGGCCTGAGTGCCGGTACGGCAGCGGTGCATCTGGCTCTGATCGCCTGCGGTGTCGGTCCCGGCGACGAGGTCCTCGTGCAGTCGTTCACGTTCTGTGCTTCGAGCCACCCTATCGCCTATCTCGGAGCGACGCCGGTGTTTATCGACTCCGAGCGGGATTCGTGGAACATGGATCCGGAGTTACTCGAGGTGGCGATCAAGGAGAGGATCGAGAAGACCGGCAAGAAGCCCAAGGCGATCGTTCCGGTTGCTCTCTATGGCATGCCCTATCGGATCGATAAGATCATGGAGATCGCCGATCGGTACGGGATACCGGTGATCGAGGATGCGGCCGAGGGCTTCGGGTCGCGTTACGACGGCAGGGTGCTCGGTACGTTCGGCAAGTATGGCGTGCTGTCATTCAATGGCAACAAGATGATTACGACCTCGGGCGGCGGCGCCCTCGTATGCGAGAACGAAGCGGACAAGAACGAGATTCTGTTCTATGCCACTCAGGCTCGCGAGAGCTATCCCTACTACCAGCACGAACATATCGGCTACAACTATCGCATGAGCAACGTCTGCGCAGGCATTGGCCGCGGTCAAATGACTGTAATAGACGAGCACATAGCCCATCACAAGCACGTGCAGGAGCTTTATTGCGAACTGTTGAAGGACGTAGAGGGAATCACGATGCACTGCAATCCCGCTGCCGAGTACGATTCCAACTTCTGGCTCTGTACGGCTACGCTCGATCCCGACCTGAAAATCAAAGGTCAGGAGAATGCCTACAAGCGAGTTGTCACGGGGGCGGTAGGCGGTGCCGCAGGGGTTACTCACGCAGCGAAGACGGCCACTACGGAGTGCCAGCCCAACGCGAACGTCGAAGCCCTCCGGGTGGCGCTCGATGCCGCCGGCGTCGAAGCGCGTCCGTTATGGAAGCCGATGCACAAGCAACCGGTATACAAAGACGCCCCGGCATACGTCAACGGCGTAAGCGAAGCGCTTTTCGCTGTCGGCATCTGCCTCCCGGCCGGTCCTTATGTAACCGACGAGGATGTCCGTTATATAGTGGAGCAGATAAAGAAGAATATCGAATAGCCGCAAAGTTGCTGCGGATTAACAGAAAAACGGTTGAGGAAATCCTCAACCGTTTTTGTTTTCCGTGAGCTTGGGGTTGTTCAGGTGGCGCTCCTTGTCGCGCGCGGTCTTCTTGGCGAACGAGGCTTCGAGGGCGGCCGTGAGGTCGACGCCCGTCTGGTTGGCGAGGCAGACCAATACCCACAGCACGTCGGCCATCTCGTCGGCCAGCGAGCTCTTCTCGCCCGCCTTGAACGACTGGTCGCCGTAGCGGCGGGCC
>RYWP01000005.1 GCA_003979135.1 Alistipes sp. | reverse complement strand
TGCATTGACGGGTTCAGTGCACAAAAATAGTATATTTTTAAGAAAATTAAAAATCGTTCGGGCTATTTTTCCGTCGTTTTCCGGATGTTTTTTGCGGTGCGTTCGGTTCCGGATTTTTCCGGTCGGTCGGTAGCTTACATTTTCGATTGGTTGCAAGGCCGTTTCGGAGCGGACATACGGTTTCGTTGCAGGCGGCGCATCCGCTGCGGTTGCGGCCTGTGAGGGCGCGATAAAACCATCGGGCCGCGATGCCGAGCGCCGCAAGGCCGATAGTCCAGACGATGACGGTTTGCCAGTCCATTTTTCAAAGCCAAAGCAAGAGGTGATAGGCCGCCCACGCCACAATCCATGCCAATCCCGTGTTGTAGATCAGCGAAAGGGCGGCCCACTTCCAGCCCGCTTCGGCGCCGATGGCTGCGACCGTGGCGATGCAGGGGATGTAGAGCAGGATGAAGAGCAGAAACGAGAGTGCCGACGCCGTGGTGAAATCGCCGCTGGTTATCAGTCGTTTCGATAGAGTCGAATGTTCGTTCGCGATCGTTTCGTCCGGCGATACGAGCACCTCTGCCACACCCTCGCTTCCACCAAGAATGACGATTTCGGAGTCCACTGCAACGGGTTGTACTTCCGGAACTCCGTTTTCGGCATAGAGTACACCGAGCGTGCTGACGACGATTTCTTTGGCCGGAAGGCCCGAGAGAATGGCGACGCCCGCTTTCCAGTTCAGTCCGAGCGGTCGGAATACCGGTTCGCAGCTTTTGCCCAAGCGGCCGAGGTAGGAGTTTTCATAATGGGCCGTTGTATTGCGGTAGTTATCGGCACTCTGCGGGTAGTAGCTCAGGAACCAGACGATGATCGAGGCTACGAGAATCATTCCGCCCATCTTTTGCAGATATTGGGCGCATTTGTCCCACATGTGCGTGAGGGTCGTTTTCCACGTCGGCAGTCGGTAGGGGGGCAATTCCATGACGAACGGCGTTTCGTCCACCGGAAAGAGGAACCGGCGCATCAGCCGGGCTGTCAGAATAGCCACGGCGACGCCTGCCAAGTAGAGCCCCGTCATCACCAGTACGGCATGCGAGGCGAAAAAAGTACCGGTCAGTAGCAGATAAATGGGTATTCGTGCGCTGCATGACATGAACGGAGTTATCAGAATGGTAATCAGTCGGCTGCTGCGGCTTTCGATCGTCCGGCAGGCCATGATGGCCGGCACGTTGCAGCCGAAGCCCATGATGAGCGGGATGAACGATTTGCCGTGCAGTCCGAGCCTGTGCATCACGCGGTCCATGATGAATGCCGCGCGGGCTAAGTAGCCCGAATCCTCCATGAACGAAATGAAAAGATAGAGAATCATGATGTTCGGCAGGAAAACGATGACCGACCCCACACCGCCGATGATTCCGTCGCAGAGCAGGTCGCGCAGCACGCCTTCGGGCAGCAGAGCGTTTACTGCTTCGCCGATTCGGTCGACCAGCATTTCGATCCACTCTTGCGGATAGGAGCCAAGCCGGAACGTACACCAGAACATCAGGCCCATCAGCAGAAAGAAAATCGGGAATCCCCACAATTTGTGGGTGACGAACGCATCGATTTGTGCTGTCGTTGTCGTTTCTTCGCGGCGGCCGGCCGTGTAGGTCTCTTTCAGTGCACCCGAGATGAATCCGTATTTCTGATTGGCAATGGCCGTTTCGACATCTTCGCCCAGCGCTTCGGTGATGTGTTGGGCTTCGCGGTCGCGCAGCTCCACCCATTCGGCGTAGTGGGCGCAGCGATGCAGTTTTTCTTCGATCTGTCGGTCGCCCTCCATGAGCTTCAATGCGAAATAGCGGGGCGGAAAGGCTTTGGGCAGTTCATCGCGGGAGATTCCGAGGGCGGTGTTGAGTTTCTGCAATCCCTCCTCGATGACCGGCCCTTGATTGATGTGGATATGGCGTACACGGTCGTCTTGGTTTTCGTATACGGCGATGACCGTATCGAGCAGTTCGTCGATGCCTTTGTGGTTGCGTGCCTCGACCGGCACCATCGGCACGCCCATCATCCGTCCCAAGTTGTCGTAATCAAGCCGGGCGTCGCTTTCGCGCAGTTCGTCGAACATGTTCAGCGCCACGACCATGCGGGGGTTGATGTCGATGAGTTCGGTCGTCAGATAAAGGTTGCGTTCGAGGTTCGACGCCACGACCGAGTTGACGATGACATCGGGCGTCTTTTCGGCGATGTGGCTGCGTACGAAACGTTCTTCGGGTGTGTAGGCCGATAGTGCATAGGTGCCCGGCAGGTCGGTGATTTCGAAACGGTAGCCGCGATAGTTGCGGTAGCCGATTTTTGCGCCTACGGTCACGCCGCTATAGTTGCCGACGTGTTCGCGGCCTCCCGATATGGCGTTGAACAGCGATGTTTTGCCGCTGTTGGGGTTGCCGACCAGCGCCACTGAGATGGTGCGGCTTTGGCGGATGATGATTTCATCGGCATTGCGGCAGGTGTCGTCTTTGTCCGGATATTCGGCGTAGGCAGTTTCGCGTTTGCCGGATGGGTGTTCTTCGGCGAGCAGTTGCCGGACCTCCGCATCGGAGAGTACGACAATCATGTCGGCTTCGCTGCGGCGCAGCGAGATGTCGTACCCCATGATTCGGTATCCGATAGGGTCTTCCAGCGGGGCGTTGAGTTGCACCTCGACCCGTTGTCCGCGGACGAAGCCCATTTCCATGATGCGGCGGCGGAATCCGCCGTGGCCCAAGACCTTCAGAATCGTGGCCGATTCACCGGTTTTCAGTTCGGAAAGACGCATGATCGAAAACTTTGTTTACCAAAAAACTCGGCGACAAAGATACGATTTCCGGCCGATTCAGTCAATCGCAAATTTTAGGTATATGCTTGCGGTGCGTCCTCTCCTTCGTCGGCCGCTTATCAGCGTACGTTCTGTTCTTCCGTGATGCGGAATCCGCCGCCCAATGCCTTGTATAAATTTATATGGTTGATGTATTGTTGCGCCACGAGATTGGCCAGTTGCATCTGTGAGTTATAGTAGTCGCGTTGGGCACTCAGCACATCGAAATAGTCGGCCAATCCGCTCCTATAAAGTGCACGGGTCTTTTCGTCGATCGTCTTGTTCGCCGCAACCAATTCGGCATAGCGTTCCGTTTGTCGCCGGTAGGTCGCTATGGCGTCGAGCGCCGTTTCGACCTCCGAAAAAGCGTTCAGTACGGATTGTTCGTAATTGCGGGCCGCTTGTTCGTAGCGAGCCATTGCCGCCTGCTCCGAACGCTTCAACTTGCCGAATGCGAAAATCGGGGCAGTAATCGAACCTGCCGCGTCCCACGTCCACGGATTGGTGCCGGTCAGCCCTTTGAGCGTAGCCGACGCCACGCCGCCTTTCGCCGTCAGTGCAATCGATGGAAAACGAGCGCTGCGGGCTATTCCGACTTCGGCTGCTGCTGCGAGGAGTGCATAACGGTTTTCTTGCAAATCGGGTCGCCGATCGAGCAGCTCCGACGGCAGCCCGACCGGTATCTCTGCCAATCGGGCGGGGCGCTCCAGTTCGACTTCGGAATCGTGGACCGCAGGTTGCGGCGTCGTTTCGCCCAAGAGCACGGCCAGCGACCAGCGGGCCTCCTCGACAGCCCGTTCGTAACGCGGGATGTCGGCTTCGGCTTCGTAAACCAGACTGCGGGCTTGCGCGAGGTCGACCCCGCTCGACATGCCGTGATGGTGCATCGAGTCGATCAGTGCGGCCGATTCGCGCCGGAGTTCGTAGGTGCGGCGGGCGATCGATAGAGCATGTTCGTACTCCAAGAGTTCGAAATAAGTCGTTGCTACTTGGGCTGCCAGCGAGAGCCGGACTCCCGTATAGGCCCATAGTGACGATGCGATTTGTGCGCGGGCCGAACGGCGCGTGTTGCGCAGAGCCCCGAAAAGCGAAATCTCCCACGAAAGCGTAGGCTCGACGGTATAGGATTGGACGATTCGCGTCGCATCTGTGTAGTTGCCGCCCGTGGTGATTCCGGCTCCGACTTGCGGCAGATATTGGACTTGTGCGATGCCGAAGGTTGCTCGCGCCTCCTCGATTCGGGCCGCGGCCGCCGCAAGGTCGCGGTTGTTTTCCAAAGCCTGTTCGACCAGCCGATTGAGTGTCGTGTCACCGAATGTCCGCCACCAACAACTGTCGATTGTCATCGTAACGGTCGCATCCGCAGCGTTTGCGTAGTGGACCGGAAGTTCCGTTTGCGGCGGATAGAAGCGCGGTGCACAGGCTGTGAATAACATTCCTATGAATAGTGCGTATCGTTTCATGCTTGCGAGGTTTGTTGGGCGCGGCGGCGTTCGAATTTGCCGATGCGACCGATCAGATAGTAGAGTGCCGGATAGAGGAAGATGTCGGCGAGTGTGGCGAGCAGCATGCCGCCCGTCAAGGCCACGCCCATGATGTTCCGTGCCGTGGCGTAGACGCCCGTAGCGAATACGAGCGGCATCACACCGAGAATGAAGGCGAACGCCGTCATGATGATGGGCCGCACGCGTTGCCGGGCGGCACCTACGGCTGCTTCGGCCAGCGAGGTGCCTTTCTCTCGGAAAATCCGGTGGGCGTATTCGACGACCAGAATTGCGTTTTTCGCCGCCAGCCCGATCAGCATGACGATCGAAATCTGCATGTAGATGTCGTTGACGTAGAGTGCGTTCGCCAAGTGCATCCCGCCCGTGGCGAGCAGTGCTCCCAAAACGGCGACCGGAACGCTCAGCAGGATGGCCATCGGCAGCCCCCACGATTCATACAGTGCGGCCAGTGCCAGAAAGACGAAGACCAATGCCAGCAGATAGACCGTGCTCCCCGACTTCGAGGATTGTGCCTCTTGATAAGAGATGCCGCTCCAAGCCGTTCCTATGTCTTCGGGCAGGACTTTGGCCGCCGTGCGTTCGATCGCATTCATGACGGTTGTGGACGAGGCTCCCGCCGCGGGTGTGACGGTCAGCGAAATCGAACGGTAGAGATTGAATTGCGAGATGTATTCCGCACCGACAGTATCCTGCACTTCGACGAAAGTCGTCACCGGAACGCTTTCGCCCGATGATGAGGTTGCATAGTAGCTTCCGAGCGATCGTTCGTCGGCCCGATAGGCGGGCGCTGCTTGCAGATAGGTCTGATAGAGTTTGCCGAAACGGGTGAAGTTGTTGATGTATTCGCCGCCGAGCAGCGCACCTATTTCGCTGTAGAACGTGCCCGGGGCGATGCCTGCTGCCAACATGCGTTCATTGTCGATGCGCAGGCGGCGTTGAGGCACGCCCGCATTGAACGGCGTCGTGACCGATGCGATGGAGGGCAATTTTCGCAACGTGTCGATCAGCGTTTCGGTGTGTTGCAGGAGATAGCCGGTGCCGCGGCCCTCTAAGTCGAGCACCTCGGCCGAGACGCCCGATGCGACGCCCAACCCCGGAATCGAGGGCGGGATGAACGCATAGCATTCCGCGCCGGGTACGGCGAAATAGAGTTCGTCGGTGAGTTTGTCGGCGATTTCCGCCGCCGTCAGTTTGCGTTTGTCGTAGTCGACCAGCGAGACGAAGATGATACCGCTGTCGGTCGAGGCAATGCCGGCCATCATGTTGAATCCCGCGGCGAACGATGTCGAGGCCACTTCGGGCACCTGCCGGATGAAGTTTTCGGCTTGGAGCATCGTTTCGCGCGTCACCTGTAGCGACGAGGCTTCGGGCGTCGAGACCATCACCATCAGATAGCCTTGGTCTTCCTCGGGCAGGAATCCCGATGGCAGCCGTTTCCATATCAGCGCGATGGCTCCCAATGCGATCGCGACGAATACCACCGTGCGGGCCGTATGCCGGACAAATGTCGATGTGAATGTCGTGTAACGCTTCATCTTCCGGTCGAACCAGCGGTTGAACGCTGCGAACGGCCCGCGCTTCGGGGTTTCGCGTTTGCGCAGCATCAAGGCGCAGAGGGCCGGCGAGAGGGTCAGCGCATTGAAAGCCGAGATGACCACCGATACGGCGATCGTGATTGAGAATTCTTGGAACAGGCGTCCCGTGATGCCGCCCGTGAACGAGACCGGCAGAAAGACGGCCAGCAGCACGACCGTCGTCGCGATGATGGGGGAGGAGACGTTGCGCATCGCTTCGGCGGCGGCTTCGCGCGGTTTCATGCCCGCTGCGATGTTGACCTGCGCCGCTTCGACCACGATAATGGCATCGTCGACCACCAGTCCGATGGCCAGAACTAAGCCCAGTAACGAAATGATGTTGAGCGTCAGCCCCAAGAGCGGGAATACGGCGAATGCACCGATGAGCGATACGGGAATCGCCACGAGCGGGATGACAGTGGCGCGCCAATCCTGTATGAAAAGATAGATGATGAGTATGACCAGTCCCAAGGCGATGAACAGCGTGCGAAAAATATCCTTGATTCCGGCCCGAATGCTGCTCGTCGCATCGACGATCGACGTCGCCGCGATGCCGTCCGGAAAACGTTGTTCCATGCGGGCCATTGTAGCTTTCACTCGTTCGCCAACCTCCATCGCATTGCTGCCGGGCTGCTGATAGACGACTACGAGCGCTGTTGGTTTGCCCTCGAAGAGCGAGCTCATGCCGTAGGTTTGGCTGCCCAACGAAACGTCGGCCACGTCGCGCAGCCGGATTTGTTGGCCCGAAGCGGTCGTTCGCAGTACGATGTCGCCGAACTGTTCGGCTGTGGCGAGTTGCGGCGGCAGCGTGACCGTATAGGTATAGGTCGTGCCGTCGGGAGCCGGCTCCGCTCCGAACTTGCCCGCAGGGTAGATGCTGGCTTGCTGGTTGATGGACTGAACGATTTCCGAAACGGGTATGCCGTAATATTTCAGTACGTCGGGCCGCAGCCAGATGCGCATAGCGTATTCGCCAGCGCCCATGATGTTGACCTTGCCGACGCCGTTGATTTTCAGCAGTTCGTCCTGCAAGTTGATATAGGCGTAGTTCGATAGGAATTCGTCGTCGAATCGGCCGTCGCTGTGCAGGGCATAGACCAGCAGGAATCCCGACATGGTTTTGCGTGTGGTGACGCCCTGCCTTGTGACGGCTTCCGGGAGTTGAGGTGTGGCTGTTGCGACATTGTTTTGGGTGAAAATCGCATCCAAATCGGGGTCGGAACCGATGTCGAATGTCACCTGTACAGTCATCGAGCCGTCGTTGGCGCTCGTCGACTGCATGTAAAGCATGTCGCTGACCCCCATGATGGCTTGTCCGACGGGCGTTGCGACCGCATTGTCGACCGTCTCGGCATCGGCGCCCACGTAGGAGGCCGATACTTCGATGACAGGTGGGGTGATGTCGGGATACTGTTCGACCGGCAGCCGCACGATGGAACTCAACCCCAACAGCACGAGGGCGATAGCCAGCGAAATGGCGAAGATGGGCCGCGAAATGAAGAATTTTTCCATGTTTTTATGGCTTTTTCGGCGCGACTTTAGTGCCGTTGCGGAGTTTTTGGCTGCCGGAGAGTACGACCCATTCGCCTGCGGCGAGCCCCTCCTCGATGCACCAGTTTTCACCGTAGGTGTCGCCTGTCGTCACACGACGATAGGCGACCGTGCTGTCCGGTCGGATAACCCACACCGAATTGACGTCTTGTGTCTGGTTCACGCAGCGGCTCGGTACGACGATGACTTGCCGTGATGGCCCGACGCTGGCGTCCACGCGGGCGAACTCTCCGGGTTTGAGCCGTTGCCCGGGGTTCGGAAAGCTGACGACGAGTACGAGTGTGCCAGTGGTCGAGGCGATGTCCTTGCGGGTGTAGGCATAGCGGCCTGCGTAAGGGTAGACCGTGCCGTCGGAAAGGGTCAGTCGGATGTCCGACAGCAGTTTCCCGTTGTCGTAGACCGGCGTGTCGCGCCCTGCGGCTTTCAGATATTCGGCCATCGGGATGGCGACGTCGACCGTAAGCGTGTCGATGTTGGAAACGGTTGTCAGTACGTCGAATTGCGTATTCGGGCCCACGTAGTCGCCTGCATGGGCTGCGGTGTGGGCCGCGATGCCGTCGATAGGCGAACGCAGCTCCGTGTAGCCTACGTTCATCTCTGCTGAACGCAGCGCCTGTTCCGTTGAGCGGACCGTGGCTTCGGCTGCCTTATAGGTGGCGGTGTATTGGTCGAGTTGTGCCGTGCTGATGGCATCGATTTCCGCCAGCGGAACGGCCCGTTCGTAGTTGTTGCGGGCTTCGGCCAGTTGCGCACGGGCCGATTCGAGCGAAGCTTGTGCTTCGAGCATGGAGGTCGAAAGTTGGGCCGGATCGATGGTGAAGAGCAGTTGACCTTTTCGGACGGTTGTGCCGCTTTCATAGTCGATTGAAAGCAGATAGCCGTTGACCCGCGGCTGGACTACGGCGTCGAATTGGCTGGCGAGCGTGCCGATGAACCGCATGCGATGCGGAATGTTGTCGCCGATGGCTTGCACCGTTTCGACCGGAAGCGGCGGAGTTTCTTGTGCGGCGCGGTGCCGTTTGCACCCGACCGACAGGAGTGCCAGTACCCCGAAAATTAGGCGGAGTCGATTCATGAAAAGATGATTTTATCCGCCGGAATGACAAAAAATATACCGATGGAGCGCTTTCGGATGCCGTTTTGTTGTTTTTTATACAAAAAAAATCTTACAAAAGCAAGGTTATTCGATAATTTTGTTAACTTTGCAACGATAAATTTTTCATAAACCACATACCAAAGGACATGAAAGAACTTGTAAACAAGATTCAGGCGGAGTACGAAGCATTTGCTGCCAATGCAGCCGCTCAGGTTGAGAAAGGCAACAAAGCTGCCGGTACCCGTGCCCGTAAATCGGCTTTGGAGCTTTCGAAACTGATGAAGGAGTTCCGCAAGGCATCCGTCGAAGCTGCGAAATAATTCGTATCGCAGTCGAAATGAAAAAAGCCGTTCCGAGAGGACGGCTTTTTTGTGTCTTTTTTCTTGACTTAATGCAAATATCGCTACCTTTGTAGACTCATGATCGACAGGGAAACGACCGACCGGATTTATGCTGCCGCCAATATCGTGGAGATAATCGGCGAGTATGTCACGCTCAAACGCAAGGGCGTGAACTACACGGCATGCTGTCCGTTCCACAACGAGAAAACCCCGTCGTTCGTTGTCTCGCCTTCGAAAGGCCTTTACAAGTGCTTCGGTTGCGGTAAGGGCGGCAATGCCGTCACTTTCATCATGGAACACGAGAACGTCTCCTATCCCGAGGCGCTGAAGATGGTGGCCAAACGCTATGGCATCGAAGTTCAGGAAAAGGAGCTGACCGAGGAGGAAATCCGTCGCAACGACGACCGTGAGTCGATGTTCACGCTGAACGGTTGGGCGGCCGATTATTTTGCGAACTATCTGCATCACGATCCCGAGGGCATGAGCGTCGGGATGTCCTATTTCCGTCAGAAGCGCGGCATGACCGATGCGACCATCCGCAAATTCGGATTGGGTTTCTGTCCGGCCAAAGGCGACCGGATGTCGAAAGATGCGCTGGCTGCCGGTTACAAGGAGGAGTTTTTGGTTTCCACGGGTCTTTCGCTCAAGCGCGAAAGCGATGGGTCGTTGTTCGACCGTTTCCGTGACCGCGTGATGTTCCCCGTGCACAACATTTCGGGACGCATCGTTGCGTTCGGCGGCCGTACGCTCCGGACGGACAAGTCGGTCGCCAAATACCAGAACTCGCCCGAAAGCGAGATTTACAGCAAGAAGCGCGAACTATACGGTCTCTATTTCGCCAAGAAGGCAATCCAGCAGCAGGATTTCGCCATTATGGTCGAGGGGTACACCGATGTGATTTCGATGCAGCAAGCGGGTGTCGAGAATGTCGTTGCCTCGTCCGGTACGTCGTTGACCACGGACCAGATTCGGCTGCTGAACCGTTTCACTAAGAACATTACGGTCATTTACGACGGTGACTCGGCAGGTATCCATGCTTCGTTGCGCGGTATCGACATGATTCTGCGCGAGGGGATGAACGTGCGTGTCGTGTTGCTGCCCGAACCCGAAGACCCGGATTCGTTTGCGCGGAGCCACACGGCGGAGGAGTTGCAGACCTACATCCGCGATAACGAGCAGGACTTTCTGGCATTCAAGGCCAAGCTGTTGTTGAAAGATGCGCAGGGCGATCCGATTCGGATGGCGGCGCTTATCGGCGACATGGTGCAGTCCATTGCGCAGATACCCGACCCGATTCAGCGGTCGGTCTACGTCAAGGAGTGCGCCAAGACGATGGATGTCGACGAGAATCTGTTGCTTTCCGAGGTGGCTCGGAAACGTCTTTCGTCGACCGGTGACCGTGAAACGGACGAGTTTCTGCGGCGACAGACGGCCCGCATCCGCACTGAGGCCGTGCAGGAGGCTGCGGCCGAAGCCGTGTATCCGCGCGAACTCGAAGCCGGAAGCAGCGCCGATGCCTTGGAACGCGAATTGCTCAAATATCTGCTCAAATACGGTCATCTTTCGTTCGAATTTAAAGAGGGTCGCAAGATGATCGATTGTAACGTCGCACAAGTGATTTTCGATGAATTGGATGAAGGCGATTTGAAATTCCGCAATCCGGTCTACGAAAAGATTCGGGCGACCTACAAGGACCAATGGAAGCAGACCGGTGTGGGCGTCGAGGTACCCGGGCACTTGTTTCTGAATCATCCGGATCCTGACGTCTGCAACGTTTCGGTCGATATTCTGACTTCCGACGATAATTATGTGATGAGCCAGTTGTGGCTCCGTAAGGAGGTACACATCGAGAGCGAGACGGAAATTCTGGCTGTCGGGGTGCCCAAGGCGGTTGCGCTTTACAAGTCGAAAATCATCGAGGAGTTGATTAAGGAGCAACGGACTCGTTTGGAAAAGGAAGAAGCGACGGAAGAAGAGGTGATGGACGCATTGCAGCGGTTGGCCTTGTTGAATAACGCCCGCGTGGCGATTGCCAAGAAGCTGAAACGATTGATATTGTAAAAGACCGACTGCGAGCCGTAAGGATTCGATGTGAAAAAGGGGCGGGTTTCGGGTCGTACACGCATCACTGCGCATACTGTGTGCAAACAGAAAATAAACAGAAAGATGTGTAAAACATATCGAAGATAAGAATCAGTTACCTTGGACCGATTCCCGCCCCTGATGATGCAAAATGCAATTTTTATGCCGTTTTTACGTCTATGAGCGAACAAAAAAAGATAAATATCCGGAATAAACGGGCTACATTCGACTTCGAGATTCTCGAAGAGTGGGTGGCCGGCATCGTGTTGCTCGGCACCGAAATCAAGTCGATACGGGCCGGCAAGGCGTCGATGACCGATTCGTTCTGTTACTTCGACAAGGGCGAATTGTGGATTCGCGGGGTCAATATCGCCGAGTACGATTGGGGCACCTGCAACAACCATGCACCGCGCCGCGACCGCAAACTGCTGTTGACCGGCCGCGAGTTGATGAAACTCCAGCGGGCCATGCAGGATAAAGGGTTGACTGTTGCCGGTCTGCGGTTGTTTCTCAACGAGCGCGGGTTGGCGAAAGTAGTCGTCGGACTGGCTCGCGGCCGCAAGGCTTACGACAAACGTGAGTATCTCAAAGCGAACGATGCGCGCCGTGAAATGGATCAGGCAATGAAAAATCACCGAAGATAAAAGTCGAAACATTATGTCTTTGATTCTTTGTATCGAAACCGGCACCGACATCTGCTCGGTCGGAATAGCTAAAGATGGCGAATTGTTGTCGTTGCGCGAGAGCGACGAAGGACGCGACCATGCCCGCAAGGTGGGGGTGTTCGTCGACGAGTTGTTGCGCGAGACGAGTATCGCTCCCGACGATTTGAATGCCGTTGCGGTCGGCAAGGGACCGGGTTCCTATACGGGGTTGCGTATCGGTGTGTCGTTCGTCAAGGGGCTTTGTTATGGTTTGCAGAAGCCGCTGGTCGCCGTCGGTTCGCTTGATTCGTTAGTAGCGGTGGCCCGTGAGGACTACGAAGCCGGTATTTTGCAGGTTGACGATTGGGAGCGGGCTGTGCTTTGTCCGATGGTCGATGCGCGTCGGATGGAGGTTTACACGCAGTTGTTCGATCCGAACGGGCAACCGTTGAGCGAAGTTTCTGCGGAGGTGGTCGATGGCGACAGTTTTGCCGCACAGCGCACCGGTGAGCGGCCGTTCGTAATATTCGGTAACGGTGCCCGCAAGTGCGCCGATGTGCTGACCGGTGCTCGATTGGTCGAGGTTACGCCGTCGGCCCGCGGTTTGGTGCATTTGGCGCAACAGGCGCTCGATGCCGGCCATACGGAGGATATCGCTTATTTCGAACCTTTCTATCTGAAAGATTTCGTCGTGACGACCTCCAAGAAAAAACTGTTCTGACGGCAGGTCGGCTTGTTGCTATGACACGCGAGGAGTTGGTGACGTTGTTGGCAGGGCGGTTCTATCCGGATTTCGCTGATAAGGTCGCTGCACAAGTGCTTGTCGCCGGAGTTTTTGCCGAAATTTATGAACTTGCAACAGCCCCGCCCGCATCCTTTTCGGCTGTTTTGCGGCGTCGGATTGCCTTTCGGGGTGCTTACGTGCTTGAGCGCATCTATTTCTCTGCATCCGGGGTTTTTGCTCCTTTTGTTTCTCGTTTTTGTCGGACGGATTTTCCGGCTTGCACCGATGCCGGTGCGCGGCGTCATTTCGCCAAAATTATGGCACATCTGTTATGCGATGCAGCCTTCTGTGATACGCTTGCCGCAGATGGATCGCTCGATCGGATAGCCGAAGCCGCTGCCCAATGGGCGATTGCTTCCGAAACAAAAGTTGCCGTGCGGATTTGGTGTGTCGAAGTGTTGAGCCGATGTCGTGCGCAATGTCCGTGGGTCAATGCCATGTGGCCCGACCTACTTGCTGCTTTGGAACTCGAAGCTTCGCCTGCTATTGCCGCTCGAATGCGCAACGGTTGGCGCGAAGCATAATTTTTTCGGGATCTTTTCTGTTGAGGCTTTACGCGTCGATTTTGCCGATGCTCCCCGCGGGTGTTTCAGTCGAGTCGTCCGTTTCGTCTGTGCCCGCCTCGTCGAGCATACGGGCCGGAAACTGTTTTTTGCTTTGCAGTCGGGCCGTCTTTTGCAGTCGCAGGCCGACCCGCAGGATGTTGTCATTGCCCGACGTGAGCCGTTTGCGGGCATCTTCGTAGGCGTTGCGGGCTTTGTCGAGCGCCGTGCCGACTCCTTCGAGCGAAGAGGCGAATGCGGCAGCCTGTTCGTAGAGTTTCAGTGCGCAGATGGCTATTTCACGTGTGTTTTTGTCCTGTGCGTGGTATTTCCAGAGGTCGGCGACCAGTTTCAGCAGTGCGAACAGATTCGTCGGCGACGAAATGATGACTTTTTTGTCATAGGCATCGCTCCAGATGGTCGGGTCGGCTTTCAGTGCTTCCAAGAATGCCGGTTCGTTGGGGATGAACAGAATGACGAAATCCGGCGAATTGAACAGCCTTTGATATTCCTTGCGTCCCAGTTCCGTGACGTGCTGACGTACCGAAGCGACGTGTGCTGCCAAATGGCGTTGGCGTTCCGCTTCGTCCGTCGCCGAGGAACAGGCTACGAATGCTGTCAGAGAGACTTTCGAGTCGATAACGATCTCCTTTTTGTCCGGCAGATGCAGCACGACGTCCGGTCGCAGGTTGCGGCCTTCTTCGTCTTTCACGTTGTATTGCGTTTCGTAGTGGATACCTTTGGTCAGAGCCGAACTATCGAGAATGGTTTCGAGCAGCATCTCGCCCCAATCTCCCTGCACTTTCGAATTGCCTTTGAGTGCATTGGTCAGATTGGTTGTCTCGGTCGTGATGCGCCGGTTGAGTTCCATCAGATTTTTCAGTTCGGCTTTCAGTTCGCCTCGCTGCGATGTCTGCGTCGTGTAAATCTCCTCGACCCGCTTGCGAAAATCAGTGATGTTGTCGCGGAACGGTTTCAATAACAGATCCAGCGCGTCTTTGTTGGTTTCGCGGAAGCGTTGCGACTGTTCTCCGAAAATCTCATTTGCCAAGTTACGGAATTGCAGGCACATGGTCTCCTCGGCTTTTTTGCGTTCCTGTTGTTCGGTCTCGCGTTGTTCTTCGGTTTTGCGGCGTAGGGCAGCCAGTTCTGTTTCCGTGGCAGCTTTCACGGCAGCCAGTTCTGCTGTCGTGCGGGCGTGTTCATCCATCCGACGGCGGATTTCCGTTTCGGCTTCGGTTCGGGCTGCGTCCGATGCGTTTTTTTCATCGCGCAGACGTTCGATTTCCTCGAGAAGCCGAACTTTTTCCCGTCGTTGAAAGTAGAGCGAAGCAAGAGCTGTAGCCGCAAGGAGGGCGAGAAGGATGATTGTCGAAATGATGAGGCTGTTCATATCGGCAAAAGTAACGATTATTTTTGGTTTAGCGCTCGGCTTGCGCTATCTTTGCAGAACAGGTTTGGGGGTAGGAGCCTTTATCCTTACTGCCATTAAGTCAAGTGCCATAGTTGTTATTAATAAAAATGCGACGCATTATTGCCCCTTCGATACTTTCGGCCGATTTCGGTCACCTTGACCGCGCGGTTCGCATGCTCGACCGCAGTTCGGCTGAGTGGGTGCATGTCGACGTGATGGACGGCGTGTTCGTCCCCAACATTTCATTCGGGTTTCCCGTGCTGAAAGCCGTGCGCAAGGCGACCCGCAAGCTGCTTGACGTGCATTTGATGATCGTCGAGCCGGAACGCTATGTGCAGCGTTTCGCTCAAGCGGGGGCCGATATGGTGACGTTCCACCTCGAAGCCTGCGCCGACCCTGCCCGCTGCATTGCACTGATACGCGCGAGTGGGGCGCGTGTCGGCATCACGATCAAGCCTGCAACGCCCGTCGAAACCGTGCGAAAATGGCTTCAGATAGTTGATATGGTGTTGATTATGAGTGTCGAACCAGGATTCGGCGGACAACGATTCATTCCCGAATCACTCGATAAGATTCGTGCATTGCGTCGGATGGCAGCCGATAGCAATCCGGCGTTGTTGGTCGAGGTCGACGGCGGTATTACTTTGCAGAATGCCCGCGAGATCTTCGATGCCGGTGCCGATGTTTTGGTGGCGGGGAGTACCGTATTCGGCGCAGAAGATCCCGAAACGGCAATTTACGATTTGTTACACATTTGACATACAATGATTTCACTCGATAATTTAACAGTCAGTTACGGTGGATGGACGCTTTTCGACAACATCTCGTTTCTGATTAATCCCAAAGACCGTATCGGTCTGGTCGGGCGCAATGGCGCGGGAAAAACGACCTTGTTGCGCATCATCACCGGCGAGCAGCAACCTACGTCGGGAGCCGTGACCATCAATGGCGAATGCACGATCGGCTATCTGCCCCAGCAGATGCGGGTGCACGACACGACAACGCTCGTCGAGGAGGCGGCCAAAGCGTTCGAGGAGGTATTGCGGTTGGAGGCCGAAATCGAATCCTTGACCCGCGAAATCTCCGAGCGGACGGATTACGAGAGTGCCGCTTATGAGCAGCTGCTCCATCGGCTGAACGATGCGCAAGACCACTACCATATTTTGGGCGGTGAGACGCGCGATGCCGATATCGAAAAAACGTTGCTCGGTCTCGGATTCAAACGTGAGGATTTCGTCCGCGCGACAAGCGAATTTTCGGGCGGTTGGAGAATGCGTATCGAGTTGGCGAAACTCTTGTTGCGGCGTCCGTCGATTTTTCTGCTGGACGAGCCGACCAATCATTTGGACATCGAATCCATTCAGTGGTTGGAGGAGTATCTGCGCAATTACAATGGTGCCGTGCTGTTGATTTCGCACGACCGTGCTTTTCTGGATAATGTGACGAACCGTACGGTCGAACTTTCGTTAGGCCATATCACCGATTACAAGGTTTCCTATTCGAAATACGTCGTGTTGCGGGCCGAACGCCGCACACAGCAGCTGGCAGCCTACGAAAACCAGCAGCGGATGATCGAAAAAACAGAGGAGTTCATCGAGAAATTCCGCTACAAACCGACCAAATCGAACCAAGTGCAGTCGCGCATCAAGCAACTCGAAAAACTGGAACGCTTGGAGGTTGAGGAGGAAGATTTGGCGACATTGAACATCAAATTCCCGCCGGCGCCTCGTTCGGGGCAGGTGGTTGCCGAAATCAACGAGGTCGGTATGTCGTTCGGGGCGAAACATGTGTTCAGCGGGGCTAATTTCGTCATCGAAAAGGGCGATCGCATTGCGTTGGTCGGACGTAACGGCGAGGGTAAAACAACGCTGGCCCGGATGCTCGTCGGTCAACTTACGCCGACGGAGGGTTCGGTGCGTATCGGAGCCAATGTCAATATCGGTTATTACGCGCAGAATCAGGACGACTTGATGGACGGCGATTTCACGGTCTACGATACGTTGGATCGGGTGGCTGTTGGCGACATCCGGACGCGTTTGCGGGATATTCTCGGCGCATTCCTGTTCCGCGGCGAGGACATCGACAAGAAAGTGAAGGTGCTTTCGGGCGGTGAGCGGGCACGTTTGGCGATGGCCCGCATGATGCTCGAACCGCGCAATCTGCTGGTGCTCGACGAGCCGACCAACCACATGGACATGCGGTCGAAAGACATTCTGAAAAGCGCTATCATGAAGTATGACGGCACGGTGGTCGTCGTTTCGCATGACCGTGAGTTTCTCGACGGGATGGTCGACAAGGTTTACGAGTTCCGCGACGGCGGCGTGCGCGAATACTTGGGCGGTATCTACTATTTCCTCGAAAAACGCAAACTCGAGTCGTTGCACGAATTGGAGCGTCGCGATGCTTCGGGCGGGAAATCCGCTGTTGTGGGTTCTGTCGGCAGGCAGGGTAGTATAGCCTCCCTGCCGAACGCACCGGCGGATACGGCGTCGGTTTCGGGAAAGGCTTCTTACGAGCAGAAAAAGGAGCAGGAAAAGTTGTTGCGCAAGTTGCGCAAGGCGGTGGAGACGATCGAGGCCGGTTTGGCCGATATCGAGCGGCAGATTGCGGCCTACGATGCGAAGTTTGCATCCGCAGCCGCTTACGACGAGGCCGATTATAAAACTTACAATGAGCTGAAAACCCGTTACGACCATCAGATGCACGAGTGGGAAAAGGCGTCGTACGAATTGGAAATCGTAGGGGAGCAATGACACACAGTATGGGAAAGCCGGGATTGTTGTTAGTTGCGATGCTGGTGTTCGGTGCCGGATGTACCGGACGATCTTCGCAATCATCTTTTCGGTCGCAGGATCCGGTGGTTATCGAAGCGAAGCGGGTAGATTCGATCGTTTTCGAAGAAGGTTGTACTGAATATACTGGTTATTTCGCTTCCGGTTCGTTGAATCGCTCGGCTGTTGAAAATGTACGTCGGGTCATTTTCGACGGCCCCGTTATATTTGTGAACTTCGATCGTTGTACCGATGCGGAAGAGGTTGAATTTTTTCGAGGCCGTGTGCTCGACAGCCTTTCGGCCCTTGCGTGGCTTGACGGGGAGCCATGGGGAGCGATGCGCGAATTGTTTTTGAAGTGGGCCGAGCAGCAACTGGAACGTCACTATATCGTATACAAGAGCAGAGAGGAATCGTCGTATCTTTATGATTGCAGCGAAACCGATTCAGTACTTATACGTATAGCCGACATCATGACCCGAAGTGGCGACCGTTATACCGATGAGGTGCGGCATCTGTGGGTTGAATATCCTGAACGCTCGTTGTCGCAGATCGATTTGGAACTCAGTGGCCCTGACAGTATCGAACGAGCATATGCACGGTTGTATCAACTTTTAAGCAATCATATCAACCGGAAGATACACAGTAGGTTGGGAAAAGACGGAACAGTCGATTTTTTCGAATACAATGATGCTTTTCTGAAGTTGTTCGACAGCGTAAAAGTCGAAACATGGGAACCATAGAATGATATGAACGATAATCTTATTTTCGGCATTCGGCCCGTGGCCGAGGCCATCGAAGCCGGACGGCAAATCGAAAAACTCTACATCCGCAAGGGGGCCGACGGTCAGTTGATGCAGGAGTTGAAAGACCTTTGCGCGCGGCATCGGCTGCGTTGGCAGGAAGTGCCCGTGGAAAAATTGAACAGGTTGATCCGCGGCAATCATCAAGGCGTAGTCGCGCAGACCGCTGCTATCGCCTATGTTGAGTTGGCCGATATTTTGGAGCGGGTGCCCGACGACGAAACGCCGTTGGTCGTAGTATTCGACGGTGTGACCGATGTCCGCAATTTCGGAGCGATTGCCCGTTCGGCTGAGTGCGCCGGCGCGCATGGATTGATTACACCGTTGAAAAATTCGGCACCCGTCAATGCGGAAGCGATTCGTTCGTCGGCCGGTGCACTGACGACGATTCCCGTTTGCAGGGTCGGATCGATCCGCAACACGCTGAAACAGTTGCAGACCGAGGGATTCCAAATTGTCGCGGCTACGGAAAAAAGCCGCAAGGTGCTTTACGATGCCGATTTCCGCAAACCGACCGCATTGGTCATGGGGGCCGAGGATACGGGCATCTCGAAAGAGGTGCTGAAACTTTGCAACGAACAGGTTGCCATTCCGCTCATCGGACACATCGAGTCTTTGAATGTTTCGGCCGCCGCTGCCGTTATGTTGTTCGAAGTCGTGCGGCAGCGAATCGGGGAATTAGGCGCTTAAACAAAATTGTGTTATGAAAGGGAAAATCGGAAAATATTTGGCCGAGCTCCGCAGTGGGTTTGGGCGTGTCGTTCGGCGTTATCCTGTCGAGGTTGCTTTGCAGACTGTTTTGACGGCATTGTTTATCTGGTGGACGGAAGCTGACGAATTCCCGTTTTTTTCGGTCCGGTGTCTGTGGATTTTGCCGTTGTTTTCGTTCGGGGCGCTCGTGGTTAATACGTGGGCCGGAAACGGTCCGTGGCGACGGGTCTATTATGTGATTTGGATGCCGATCGTTCCATTGCTCTGTTGGTCTGGCTTGCAAGAATGGATTGCTACGGAACAATTTGCTGTGACGCTCGGCATTCTCGTGCCGTTGGCCTTGTTGCTATGTCGCCGAGGTTGGGACAATCGCCGTTTTTCAGCCGATGCTGTGCTCTATTTGAGGGCGGCTGTCGTGGCATTGCTTTTGGCGAATGTCGCGTTGGGTCTGTTTCAAGCGACGCTTTGGTCGGCAGCCTATATTTTCGGATTCGAAGATGTGCGGTGGATTGCCCGTCTGTCGGTCGATGTTTGCCCGGTAGCGAATTTTCTGATTGTTCCGATTCTCTTTCTGATGTTGCTCGATCGATGGGAGATGGCAGAGAGTCGTTTGTCGCGTATCGGTGAAGTGTTGGTGAATTGGATTTTCACACCCGCTTTGATTATCTATGCCAGTCTGTTGCATCTCTATGCCGCCAAGATTCTGTTTGCTTGGTCGTTGCCGCGCGGTGGCGTAGCTTATTTGGTATTCGGCTTCATGGCGACAGCTTTCGTTGTGCGGATGTTGCGCGAACTCGTCAGTAAACGTATTGCTGAATGGTTTTACGGCCGTTTCGGTCTCGTTATGCTCGTGCCAGCATTGCTTTTCTGGATCGGCTTCGTGCGTCGTGTCGGCGAATATGGATTGACAGCTCCGCGCGTTTACCTGCTTGTATGCGGTATTGTGATGACTTTCGCTGTCGTGATTTTCTTTCTGCGATCGGGACGATATGCGTGGCTGTTCGCTTCGGCATTCGTACTTTTTGCACTCACGGCTTATGTGCCGCCTCTTTCTCCGGCGCGTATCGGGTTGCGTTCTCAGCACGCGCGTTTCGAGCGGTTGGGTCGCGAATTGGGTATGCTCGATTCTGCGGGTCGTTTCGTCGAGCGACGTGTGCCGTTGGCCGATACGGTGAGGCGGTCTGATTATGCGGAGTTTTTTTCGGCGATGCGGTATATCGATGAGCGCGATGCTTCTTTCCGAACGGTTCAGGGTTTGGGGGGACGCGGCATTTGGTCTTTAGAGTACGATTTGTTGCCATGGAAAACCGATTCGGTCGTGGAGGTCATTGCAGTTGACCCCGTATCTGAAGTCGAATTGCCGCGGAACGCCCGTTTCCGGAATGATGCGGCGTATCACTATATTTGTACGAATTTCGATCAGCAGTGGAGTCGGAACAAGAAGAATGGCGCATTATTCAAATCCGATACGTTGCGTGTGATGTATTGCGGTCGGGAGCTGCTTACGATCTCTGGAGAGGAGCTTGTTAGACGACAGATGGAGCGAACGGGTGTGGCTTTCGATGCGCTTTCCGAACTGGACCGAGAGCAGGCTTTGCGATTCTTGGATTACCGCGACGAACGGGTACGTGTTTTGTTCCGGAGTATCAAGGTGGAGCGCCGCGATTCGACGACTTACGGATGTTGCGGCGCGACGGTCGAATTGTTCATGATGCGATGACCCATCCGGTCTTGGGTGAAGTCGAATGCGTTCGATCTGCGAGGGCTCGACGTATTACGATAAGCGTGCGACGGGGTGGTAAGGTGCGTCTGACCTATCCGCAGCAGACTTCGCAGCGACAGGCTTGGGCGTTTTTGGAAACCAAAGTCGCGTGGGTCGAGCAGGCTCGACAGCGAGTGACCGCCCGAACGCCGGTTGAGCCGTCGTTGCCTCCGGACGAAGCGCGGGAGCGCATCGAGGAATTACGCCGAGCAGCCAAAGCCGATCTTCCGGTTCGTCTCGAACGGCTTGCACAGCAAACCGGACTGAAATATACCGGTGTGACGATTCGTCTTGCGCGGACGAAGTGGGGGTGCTGTACGAGCCGGAACACTATTTCGTTGAGCCTCTTTCTGATGGCTCTACCCGAACATTTGCGTGATTTCGTGCTTCTGCACGAACTTTGTCACACGGTACATCACGACCATTCGCCCCGATTCCATGCGCTGCTCGACCGCTTGACCGGCGGTCGCGAGAAAGAACTCGAACGGGAGCTGCGCAGCTATTCGATACGCGGGTGATGTCCGGATTTGGAAGTTCGCAGGTTTTTGTGTATCTTCGTTAACATAACCGACCGAGAACCTTAAAATTCAACCATAAATGAAACAGAAAGTCAGCAAGAAATTCGAGGAACTCTACGGCAAGGGTGCCGAGTTGTTCACCTCTCCGGGACGCATCAATCTGATTGGCGAGCATACGGATTACAACGGCGGATTCGTCTTTCCGGGTGCTGTCGACAAAGGTATCGTTGCTGCCATCCGGCTCAACGGAACGGACAAGGTGAATGCTTATGCGCTCGACCTCGGTGAGCAGAGCTCTTTCGGTTTGAACGAGGAGGACAAGCCGAAGGAAGGCTGGGCCTGCTATATTTTCGGTGTTTGTCGCGAAATCCAGAAACGGGGCGGTAAAATCGGTGGTTTCGATACTGTCTTTTCCGGCGATGTGCCCCTTGGTGCTGGTATGTCTTCGTCTGCGGCGCTGGAATCGACTTATGCTTTTGCACTGAACGAGCTTTACCACTGTGGCATCGACAAATTCGAACTGGCGCGGATCGGCCAGTCGACCGAACATAACTATTGCGGTGTGAATTGCGGCATCATGGATCAGTTCGCCTCGGTTTTTGGCAAGGCGGGATGTTTGATGCGGTTGGATTGCCGGTCGATGGAGTTTGCCTACTTCCCGTTCGACCCCGAGGCGCACGGTTTTAAACTGGTGTTGGTCGATTCACGCGTGAAACACGAACTGGTTGATTCGCCCTACAACAAACGTCGACAGTCGTGCGAACGGGTCGTCGCTGCCATGCAGAAGAAGCACCCGCATGTGCAGTTCCTGCGTGACGCCGATATGGCGATGCTCGAAGAGGTCGCACCCGAAATCACGCAGGAGGATTACAAACGGGCTCGTTTCGTCATCGGTGAAGTGCGTCGGGTGCTGGACGTCTGCGATGCGTTGGAGCGGAATGATTATGAAACGGTCGGCAAGAGAATGTACGAAACCCATTGGGGCCTTTCGAAGGATTACGAAGTGTCGTGCGTCGAATTGGATTTCCTTGCCGAGGTTGCGCAGGCATGCGGCGTGACAGGTTCGCGTATCATGGGCGGCGGTTTCGGTGGCTGCACCATCAATTTGGTAAAGAAAGAGCTTTACAATGATTTCATCGCTACGGCAAAAGCGAAATTCAATGCCGAATACGGCCATGAACCGAAAATCTATGATGTGGTGATTTCCGACGGTTCGCGCCGGTTGTAACGGTTGATTACGGTATTATGAAAAGAGCCGGCTGCTTGTGTAGCCGGCTCTTTCTGTGTCAGGCCAGAATCTTTTGAAACAGGATTTCGTCCGCGTATCCGTTGGGGGCCCATTGCCAGTCGCGTTTCGTGCCCACGGCAACAAATCCAGCTTTGCAGAACAAGGCAAGGCTGGATTTGTTCGCTGCGCCGACATTGCACCAAAGCTGATGCAACCGCAATACCTCGCGGGCATATCGGCAGACCGTTGCGATGGCATCTGTGGCGTACCCTCTGCCGCGGGCATCCGCCGGATGAATCAAGATGCCGATTCCGGCCCGTGCGTTCAGTGTGTCGAGTTCGAACAGGTCGAGAGCCCCGACAATCCATCCGTCGGCGAGAGTTTCGATAATCAACCGTTGCTGGCGTGTCTGGAAAATATCGAACTGTTGTTCTTCGACGAAGCGCTCCAACACATGGCGCGAAAACGGCGCAGTCGTACCGCTCACCTGCCAGATGGAAGGGTCGTTCTCCCACCGGTACATCGGTTCGATGTCCTGCGGCTCCACGGCCCGCAATCGGATAAGCGTCCCTTCGAGTGGTGTCAAAGTCCGATGATTTTATTGCGGATCAACATCGCCACGCCCCAAGCGCTGGCATTCTCCGACATCTTCGAAAGGCGGAATTTCGTGTCCTTGTAGACGAGGTTCAACGAATATTTGTTGGTCGCCGATTTCAGTGGCAGCATCAGATAGTCGCCTGCCGCGGCCATATTGCCGCCGACGATGACAGTCTCCGGATTGAACGTATTGATGAGGAAGGCCACCGCTTTGCCGACCTTCTCGCCTGCTTCCTCGATGAGTTCGATGGAAAGATTGTCATCGTTCTTCGCTGCTGCGATAATTTCGTCGATGTGGATGGGTTTCTGTTGTGCGTATTGCTCCCGAAGAATGGTATTGACGCCTTTTTCGATCAGTCGGTGCATCTTTTCTTCGATGGCGATACCCGAGACCTCGGTTTCCAGACATCCTTTTTTACCGCACGAGCAGATGATTTCATTGTCGAAGAACGGAATGTGTCCGAATTCGCCTGCGAACCCGCTTTTGCCGTAGTAGAGCTGTCCGTCGACGATGATACCGATGGCTACGCCGCGACCCATGTGCAGATAGAGTACGTTGCTTTCGTCTTTCGACTTGCCGCAGGTGTATTCGGCATAGCAGCGGGCGCGGGTGTCGTTTTCGAGCAGCACGCGGATGCCGACCCGTTCTTCGAGCATGTCGCGCAGTGATTGTTCGCTCGACGTGAAGTATTTGTAGCTGCGGCCCGTGTCAGGATTGACACGTCCCGTCATGCAGACACCCAACCCGAGAATCTTGCCGCGGTCTATGCCGCAGGTCGAAATGAAATGTTCGATGTTCGTGCAGATATGTTCCATGCACTGCGGTCGGTCGAACAGTTCGAACGTGCTGTCGTTCTCCTCCTTGATGATGTTGTTTTGCAGGTCGGTAATCAGAAAGGTCATGTTGTCGCGCCCGACGTTTACGCCTGCGAAATAGATGGCCGAACTCGCCAGTCCGAAGATGTTGGGGCGGCGTCCGCCCGGAGTTTCCACTTTGCCTAAATCGCTCACGATATTCTCATCGACCAATTCCTGTACCAGTTTGGTGATGGTCGGTACGCTGATGTGCAACTCCTTGGTCAGTTCCGAGAGGGTGCATTCGCCGTTGACGGCCATGTGCGCGATGATATTGCGTTTGATGATGTTGTTTTTGTGGGAAATTCCCTTCAAGGCATCTTCTTCGTGATTGTTGAAAAACTCGGTCAGTGAAGTCATCTTTCTTCTCGCGTTTTTAATTTACCTTGCAAAATTAATAAATATATTTAATAAATGCAATGTGTAATCGGAAAAAATGTACGATTTTGTCTTGCTGCATAGCTTGCGGGTATAAGAAAAGCGCGTGTTTTTCGACACGCGCTTTTCTTGTATCGGAAATTGTATTTACAAGGTCGACTTCGATTCGACCGTCGCTTTGGCATCCACTTTTTTGATAAGTCCTTGCAGTACATTGCCGGGGCCGAGTTCCGTAAATTCCGTCACACCGTCGGTCAGCATATTTTGCACGATATAAGTCCAGCGAACGGGGGCCGTCAGCTGGGCGATCAGATTAGCTTTGATTGCGGCCGGATCGCTGTAGGGCTTGGCATCCACATTCTGATAGATGGGGCAGGTCGGCGTTTGGAACGGTGCGTCGTTGATCGCTTTTTCCAGCTCCTGCTTCGCCGGCT
The DNA here is from genome assembly GCA_003979135.1 of Alistipes sp. GTDB lineage: Bacteria > Bacteroidota > Bacteroidia > Bacteroidales > Rikenellaceae > Alistipes. The sequence goes on along the minus strand of RYWP01000005.1, from coordinate 18,521 downwards.
CCATCAGCGGCGAGTGGAATGCTCCGCCGACTGGCAGACGCAATGCCCGACGGGCACCGGCCGCTTTCGCTTTCTCGCAGGCCGCATCGACAGCCTCGACGGCACCCGAGATGACGAGTTGTCCCGGGCAGTTATAATTGGCTGCCACGACGACACCTTCGGTCGATGCGCAGATTTCCTCGACTGTCTTGTCGTCCACTCCGAGAATGGCAGCCATTGTTCCGGGCTGTGCCTCGCAGGCTGCCTGCATGGCTTGGGCACGTTTCGAAACGAGTTTCAGACCGTCCTCGAATGACAGGGCACCGGCAACAACGAGCGCCGAGAACTCACCCAACGAGTGTCCGGCAACGGCATCGGGTTCGACGCCGAGCGCCTTGGCCATGATGACCGAGTGCAGGAATACGGCAGGCTGCGTCACTTTGGTCTGTTTCAGTTCTTCGGGCATGCCGGCGAACATGATGTCCGTGATGCGGAAACCGAGGATTTCGTTCGCTTTTTCGAACAATTCCTTTGCGGCGGGCACGTTGTCGTACAAATCCTTGCCCATGCCGACCGCTTGGGCGCCTTGGCCCGGGAAAACGTATGCGTGTTTCATCTTTTTCTGCAATTTTTTGGTTTGCGAGGGCAAAGATACGAATTTATTTCTTAACTTTGCATTGCAATGGTTCGCAAAGGACGTCGGCGTCCGGCGCGATTGAATGGGAATGCCGTGTGAATCGGCAGCAGTTCCCGCTGCTGTGAGTCCTCCGGAGTGCCGCAACATTTTCTGAGCCACTGGTCTTTCGAGACCGGGAAGGCGTTGCGGACGGGACGAGCCAGAAGACCAGCCTTGCAGCTTCCCCATACGGAAGAATCTTTTTCGAGCGCATCTGCGGAGAACGGAGCCATCGGTCGTCGATTTCTATCGTTACAGCGTATTGTACGGCGAGCCTTTGTGAATGGAGCTTTTGGGCATTCCTATGCGGACGGATCGGATTCGATTTCGAAATGCGGGATTCCGGTTTGCATCGAATCATTCGGGCCGCCATAGAGAGATTAGTACCCCGAGGCCCGAAAAAAGCCCTTGAAAGCCTGCCTGCTTTCGGGGCTTTGTTCGTATTCTGCGGGTAAGGGGCGATTGCGGAGGCCTGTGATAGGGCGGGACAGCGGCGAGGTTGTTTTACGGCATCCATTCTACAACGCCCTCGACTGGATGCGCTTGCCTCCATGCAGCGAACTCGTCCCATGTGCGCACGCCGTCGCGGATAACAGCTTGATAATATTCGATGCCCATGATTTTTAACTCATTGGGCGTTTCGAATTTCAGTTGTAGAATTGCTTCGCGCTGTTCATCATTCAGTGCGGCTGCGATATGGTCGGCGACTTTCTCGAAATAGCCGTCATAACGAGAACCACGACGGATGTGAATCATGTCGATTTGCCATGCCTCGCCGTCGTCATCTTCGGCGTCCCGATACCATGCGTGCCATTCCACACACGCTTCATCAGTATTGAGCAAATTACCGTATTCGATGCGGAGGATGCCCGGCAGAGCCGCAAGACGTCCCATCACCTCAAAATCTGACCGGATGTCGATTGCGTCGGAATAGATGTGGAAATCCAGATCGCGATGCTTGGCTAACAACCCCATGCGCATGGATCCTACTTGATGGATCTCAGCACCGATGCTGCACCAAAGCCCCTGCAAGTCGAGCGCGGAGATGATTCTTTCAGCGCGGCGGGTGTTTTCCGCCACGCATTCCGTGTAGGTGCGAGTCATGCGTGAGGTGGTTTTGCTTTTTATTGTGTCAATATCCTAAGATTCGCAACATCGACCGATAGGATTGTTCTTTGGCGAACAGTCGCGTATAATATTCATTGTCGGATTTGTCGCGGTCGATTACAACGTGTTTCGGAGCCGGAATCAGGCAGTGCTGGATGCCGCCGAAGCCGCCGAGCGACTCTTGATAGGCTCCCGTATGGAACAGGCCGATGTATTGCGTATTGCCTTGTTCCAGTTTGGGCAGGAAAATGGCGTTCGTGTGGCACTCCGCATTGTAGAAATCTTCGCTGTCGCAGGTCAGTCCGCCGAGGAAGACCCGCTGGTATTCCTTATCCCAATTGTTGATGGCCAGCATGATGTAGCGTTGGTTGATGCCCCATGTGTCGGGCAATGTGGTGATGAACGACGAGTCGATCATGTACCAGTTCTCGCGATCGTTCTGTTGCTTTTGGTTGACGATGGAGTAGAGCGCTGCGCCGCTTTCGCCCACGGTGAACGAACCGAACTCTGTAAAGATATTGGGTTCTTCGATACCGTTTCGTTGACAGATGCTTTTGATTTGAGCGACGATCTCTTCGGTCAGATATTCGTAGTCGTATTCGAAGTTCAGCGAGTTCTTGATGGGGAATCCGCCGCCGATATTGAGGCTGTCCAACTCCGGACAGATCTGTTTCAGTTCGCAGTAGACGTTCATGCACTTCGACAGCTCGTTCCAGTAATAGGCCGTGTCTTTGATGCCTGTGTTGATGAAGAAGTGCAGCATCTTGAGCTGGAATTTTTTGCTGTTCTTGAGCTTGGCCTTGTAGAAATCAACGATGTCGTTGTAGCGGATACCGAGCCGCGAGGTGTAGAAATCGAACTTTGGTTCTTCCTCGCATGCGATACGGATTCCCACTTTGCATTTCTTCGTGAATGCGTCTTCGAACAAGTCGAGTTCCTCCTTGTTGTCCAGCACCGGAATGGTGTTGATGAATCCGTCGTTGACCAGCTGGGCGATGTTTTCGACATACTGCGGACGTTTGAATCCGTTGCAGATGATGTAGCGGTCTTTGTCGATGATGCCGCCGTCGTAGAGTGCGTTGATGATGTGGATGTCGTAGGCCGACGAGGTTTCGAGATGGATGTCGTTCTTCATCGCCTCTTCCAATACGAACGAAAAATGGCTCGACTTGGTGCAATAACAATAGTTGTACGATCCTTTATAGTCGACTTTTGCCATCGCTACATTGAACATACGCTTCGCTCGATTGATCTGCGATGAGATTTTGGGCAGATAGGTGATTTTAAGCGGAGTTCCGTATTGTTTTATCAATTCCATCAACGGAATATCGTAGAATTGCAGCTCGTTGTCTTCGACCGAAAATTCGTCCTGCGGGAAATCGAACGACTGTTCGATGAGGTCGACGTACTTGTCTTTCATGGCTCGTTTTCGCTTTTTTTGTCAATCCGTCTCAGTTACATTGCAAATTTCGGGACAATGTAGCTCGATCGGATTAGGTGCGTGTTGTAGGACGCAAAGTAAATGATTATTTTCCGGATCGCCGCCGCTTTTGCAGATTATTTTGAAAAAGGTCGGTCGGATTTTGTTTTTTTCTGTGAAAAGAGGTATTTTTGAGCCGTTAATCAAAGATTTTGTACGTGTGGAATTGCTCACCGTTCTGAAAAATTATCTGGAGACGCACAAACGGCTCATTGTTCCCCAACTGGGTGCTTTCATTGTCAAAGAGCCCGGGGTGAGTGTCGTTTTTTCGGAATTGATGAAGCGGGACGATGGCATTTTGCGCGATTTGCTGTGTTCTGAAGGACGGAGCGAAGTCGAGGCGGCTGGTCTTATCGATCGGTTCGTCTTCGGGGTGCGGCAGACCGTAGAGAGCGGATTGGAGTATCGGCTCGACGGTTTCGGTATGATGCGTCCCGGCCCTAACGGAACGATCGGTTTCGTCTATCGGCCTGCGGATTCGTCAGCACAGCGTTCCGCTGAGCCGATTGCGAATGCTGTTGCGCCCATACAGCATGTCGTTGCTGCTGGTTCCGATGTCGCAGTTCCCGAGGTGAATTCGGGCGATGCCGAACAGCCACAATCCCGAAAGGAATCGCCGTCGCAACGTATTGCACACTTGCCTTCGACTACGCCGCACGTTGATCCGGCACAGACGGTTGGTCGCCCTGCGGTGCCGACATCTTCGGTTATTGATGCAGTTCCGGCGAAACCTGTTGCCAAGGTCCTGCCGGAAACAGATGTTGTTCCGAAACGGACGATAGCCAGCCCTTATCCGCAGCCGACCTCGCGTCGGGTTTCGGACGAATCGAATCCCAACAGAGCGCATATCGATACGGCCCGAATAGCGGAAACGATGCGGATGGCGTTCGGCAATGAAGCGGTTGCCGATGCTGTGCAACCGAAGAAAGGAACTGTCTCGGCAGTGTATGAGCATTCCGATGAAGAACCGGATGAAGATTATAATGAACCTTCGACTCAACGTCGTGGAGTAGATCGCTTTTTGCTTGTCGCGATTTTGGCTGTCGTGATTGCTGTCGCAGCCATCGCATTCGGATTCTGGCGCGAAGCACGCGAACGGCAAGCCGAAGCGGAGATGCTGCAAATGGAGCAGTTCGATACCCGATTTGAATAAATTCTAAGGAAACAGATGACGCAGATAACTTCGGAACAGATCGCTTCGGTTAAGCAGCGTTTCGGCATCATCGGTACATCCGAGTTGCTCGACCGTGCGTTGGAGGTTGCCTTGCGGGTGGCTCCGACCGATTTGACTGTTTTGGTTACAGGTGAAAGCGGTGTGGGCAAGGAATTTTTTCCGCAGGTCATTCATGCCAATTCGGCAAGAAAGCACAACAAATATATCGCTGTCAACTGTGCGGCAATCCCGGAGGGAACCATCGATTCGGAGTTGTTCGGCCACGAAAAGGGTGCTTTTACTGGAGCAGTCGATGCTCGTAAGGGCTATTTCGAGGAAGCCGATGGGGGGACGATTTTCCTGGATGAAGTTGCGGAACTTCCGCTTCCGACGCAGGCACGTCTGTTGCGCGTGTTGCAAACAGGTGAGTTCATTCGTGTCGGATCGTCGAAAGTGCAGAAAACGAATGTCCGCGTTGTAGCGGCGACCAATACCGATTTGCCTCATGCAATCGCATCGGGGCGTTTCCGCGAAGACCTTTATTATCGATTGGGAACGGTGCCCGTCGTAGTTCCGGCCTTGCGCGAGCGGCCCGGGGATATCCCGTTGCTGTTCCGCAAGTTCGCTTCCGATGTGGCAACGCAGTATCGTATGCCGGCCGTGACGCTCGACAACGGTGCGCGCGAAATGTTGATGGATTATTATTGGCGAGGCAATATCCGTCAGTTGAAGAATGTTGCCGAGCAGATTTCTGCTATTGAACAGGTACGGGTCGTGACGCCCGAGGTGTTGGCCAAGTATCTGCCCCGCCAGGAGGGCGGAGCTCCGATGGCGACAGAGATGCCGCGCATGGATGCGGATATGTCGACCGAACGGGAATTGCTCTACAAGGTGTTGTTCGACATGCGTTCCGATATCAACGATTTGAAGCGGATGCTTTCTGAATTGATGCAGGGCGCTTGGATGCACCGTGAGTCATCGCATGATATCAAGGCATTGTTGCCTACGACGGCGCAGAGTTCGGTGCGCGTCGTCGAGAGCGGGCCGGCTTATGGCAGCGGGGCTCCGGTTTACACCGAGAGCGAGGAGGTGACTGACGAACCGCCGCGCGAAAAGACCAAAGCCGATATGCAGCGTGAACAAATCGTGCGAGCATTGCGCCGAAACAACGGGCGGAGGCGGGAAGCGGCGGCCGAGTTGTTCATGTCGGAACGTACACTCTACCGCAAAATCAAGGAGTTGGGGATCGCGGAGGGCTGACCGGATAGGGCGGATTCGACATCCGAAAAAGCGTTGTTTCGGGCCGGTCGAACGCCGAGAAAATTGAAAAATAGATGAAAATGAATCGACACATATTTAGTTGGGTACTTCTGGCCGTCGCTTTGTTGACGGCTAACGGTTGCGGCCTTTCGGTCAAATATTCGCTGTCTGGTGCATCCATTCCGCCGGCGGCCAAGACCTTTTCGGTAGCCTATTTCCCCAACAATGCCACGATGGTTTCGCCCATTTTGAGTTCCACGCTGACCGAGGCGCTGATCGACATGTTTTCTCGGCGTACGCGGTTGACGCAGGTCGAGGAGGGGGGCGATTTCGCGTTCGAGGGTGAAATCGTCAACTACACGTCGGTGACAGCCTCGGTTTCGAGTGACGATTATGCCCTGTTGAACCGGTTGACCATTACGGTCAAGGTGCGCTTCACCAATGCCATTGACGAAAAGGCTTCGTGGAACCGGACTTTCACGGCTTACGAAGATTATGATTCGACCCGTCTTTTGACCGAGGTCGAGGGGGAATTGATACCGCAGATCATCGATAAAATCGTGACCGACATCTTCCAAGCGTCGGCCTCTAACTGGTAAAAACGAGCGCCATGCAACAATCGTTTGAAAATCTCTCGCGGGTGCTTTTTCCCGACTGCGAACCCGATCGGGCTGCTCTCGATGCACTTGTTCGCCGTTATGAATGGTTCGGACCTGTACGAGTTCTGCGCGAATATTCGACCGGACGTCGCGATGCTCGTTTGGCGCTGTTGGCTCCGTGGCGGGCCGAAAGTTCACTCTATGCCGAACCGGTCGACGTTGCGGCCTTGCATTCGGTTTCGTCCGACGAGTTGATTGATCGCTTCTTGGAGACGACCGACTTGCGCATCGTCGCCGAGGAGGGCGAACCGGACGACGAAGTGCGGATCGATCCCGATTTGGCCTACAACGAGGAGCTGGTGAGCGAGTCGTTGGCCGAAATTTATCTCGCACAAGGCCTTTCCGATAAGGCTGTGGCGATTTATCGGAAATTAAGTTTGCTAAATCCCGAAAAAAGTGTTTACTTTGCCGAACTTATCGACAAGATAGCGAAACAGGAAAACAATAATTAAAAATTCAACGATATGTTATACACGATTTGCGTTGCCTTGATAGTCATTGCGAGCGTTCTTGTGATTCTCGCGGTATTGGTGCAGAATCCCAAGAGCGGCATGGCTGCCAACTTCGGTGCATCGAACCAAGTGATGGGTGTACGCGAGACTTCTGATTTTCTGGAAAAATTCACATGGACGATGGCTGTAGTCATCTTAGTGTTGAGCCTTGTCGCTACGATGGCAATGAACCGTGGAGGTGTTGTCGAGGGCGATTCCGAGATTTCGAAAGATGTCAAGGCTTTGCAAGAGCAGATGTATGAATCGGTTCCCGCGATTCCGCAGACCGAAGTTCCTGCTGTGAACGACGACCAGCCTGCCGCCGAAGAACAGAAAGCCGAATAAACCGATTCGAATCGTTTTATTTGAAATCCGAGAGCCGCCCGATTCTTCGGTGCGGCTTTTTTCGTTCGACACAACCCTATGGATGTATTGACTTTTCGTGATTATTGTCTTTCGTTGCCGATGACGGAAGAGACGACTCCGTTCGACGAGACGACCCTCGTCTACAAGGTCGGAGGCAGGATGTATGCTTGTGCCGACATGGTCGAGTTCGGGCATATTGCCGTGAAATGCGACCCCGATACGGCGGTCGTTTTGCGGGAACAATATCCCGAAGTGACTGCGGCATGGCATTTTAATAAACGATATTGGAACGATGTTCGCACGGACAGCGATTTACCCGACCGGTTTATTCGCGAACAGATCCGTAATTCGTATCTGTTGGTTTTGCGGCAGAACGTCACGCCTAAATCGTTGCGCGAGGAGATTCTTGCCTATGTCGAGGAGCACGGTTTGCCCGAGTGATTTGCGGGTATCGTTATGATGATAAATCGGCCCGTCCTTTCGTGAGGACGGGCCGATTCTGTCGAATGTTTGTTTCTTCGAACCGGATAGTGCATTTTTATTCAGTCACTTGTCGTCGCCAGCGAAGATATCCTGCGACGGCCAATGCAGAATAGAGCAGATAGAGTCCTGCCGTAAAGGGTATTTCTTTGTAAAGATATAATCCCACCGTCGTTAGGTCGACCGCCAGCCATACGAGCCATTGCTCTGCTTGTTTGCGCGACAGCATCCACATCGCAACGATTGAAAGCGCTGTCGTGAAACTGTCCCAGAAAGGCACCGTGCTGTTCGTAAATCGAACGAGCAGCAGGTAGATGCCAGCGTGAGCGCAGAGATAGGCTGCAAGGAGTGCAGGGATTTGCCGCCACGGTGTATGAATGATTTTCAGTGCCTGCTCGTTTGGTTTTCCGGCTGCGGTTTTGGGGCGGTTCGGGTTCCGATGGCTTTTGTTTCGCCGCCATACATGCCAACCGTAGAGTCCTGCCAGCACATAATAGACCTGCATGGAGCAGTCGGCATAAAGCCCTGATCGGTAGTAGAGTACCCCGTGCACAATCGGCATGACAAGCCCGATGACCCACAGTCGGATGTCGGCGTGGTATTCAAGCCAGAGGTATAGCAAGCCGAGTATGATACCCGCCAGTTGAAGAATCAGTTTCCAGTCCATTTTTTTTCGAGAGGATAAAGGGCCTGCCATCATGAAATCGGCAGGCCTTCAAGAGTTCGGTTGCATCAGAAGTTGACGGTTACGTTAGCCAAAACGTTCGTCGGCGCTTGCGGGAAGTAGAACGCATGGTCGGTCTGTTCGCCTTCGTAGGCTTCCGACCAGCCGTAGCCGTTGCTTTCGTACCGTGTATCGAACAGGTTGTTGATAAGCAGTCCGAGCCGGATGCTTTTCGCTGCTCGCGTGCGGAATGTGTAGCCCAAATTGAGATTCGTCACGCAATAGGCATCGAGCTGCATGGCGGTATTCTCGTAGTTGGTGAAATATTGTTTGCTGACGTATTGCGTGTGCAAGATGGCTTCGAATCCGCGGTGATGGAAGTCCAGCAGGATCGAAGCGACGGTCTTCGGCGAGTAGGCGAGCCGCGTCGTACCCATCGCCACCTCATGATAGCCATATTCTCCGGCGACGTTGCCCGTCATTCCGTAGTCGACGACACGATGCACATAATTTTCGATGCGGTTTTGCGAAAAAGTCGCGTTCGTATTCGCCGTAAACCATTTGGCCACGCGCCATGATGCCGTCAATTCGATGCCGCGGCGATAGCTGTCTGCTACGTTGTCGTTCAGCGCGTCGTAGCCGTCGTTGATGCGGCCCGTCGGCACTAATTGGTTTTTATACTTCATGTAGTAGAGGTTCACGCCCAGCGAAAGCTGCGGCGCCGTATAGGAGTAGCCCAACTCGTAGTCGTAAAGTTTTTCGGATGTGGGGTAGGTGTTGGCTTCGGCGAACATGTAGCGATCAGTGAAATCGCTGCGCGTAGGTTCTTTCTGGGCGATGGCGAATGAAAAATAGAAGTTGTTGCGTTTGCCGAGCGCGTAGTTCAGACCGACGTGCGGATTGAAAAAATGGTACTGTTTGTCGACATCGATCGGTTGCATGCCCGCTTGTTTCGAGACGTAGTTATCATTTACTCCCCATGCCTTGTAGCTCACATAGCGATATTGCAGGTCGGCAAACAGTCGCAGACCGGTCGTGACTTTCCATGAGGCGCGGGCGAAGAGGTTGGCATCCTGTTTGTCGACATTGTTGTCGTACCAGCGGCCGCCGATTGCCGACGATTCCATGCCGTCGACCCAATCCAATTCGCCCCAGTGCGGACAGGTGTAGTAGCTCCACGATCCGCCGAATGTCATCTCCAACCGTTCGCTCGAATAGTTGGCCGAGGCATTGAGTCCGCCCAAATGGTTGCGCATCAACTTTTCGCGGATCAGGTCTTTGCGTACCTTGATTTTATCGCCCCATTCGTCGAGCACGAACGCTCCGGTTTCGTCTGTCCGGTAGGCGAGTTCGTCCGGAAATCCGTATTCCACGAGTTTCGCATCGTCCTTGTATTGTTTGTAGTAGCCGTAGCCGTAGGTGTAGAATGCTGTGGCGTTCAGCGTCCAGCGGTCGTTCAGGCGTTGGGTCAGCAGCAGCTGGTTGTTGAATTGCAGATAGTTGTCCGTCTGGTCGTCGTAGTAATCGACCGTCGCACGCTTCAGCTCTCCCTTTTTTATATAATAGTAGGAGTGCGGCCCGTCACTTGTGGCGTATTGCCCGCTGTCGTGGTAGCGGCGGCCGTTGAGTGCCATGTCCTCTTTCGTCACGCCGTTGTAGGTCAGATAGGTTTTGCTCTTTCCGCCGAACGAAACGAGTTTCAGCATCGTGTTGCCCTTGTAGTATCCTGTTTGGAACAGATAGGATTTCAGATCGGTCGCGCCGCGGTCGATGTATCCGTCCGAGCCGATGTGCGTCAGCCGGGCGTCCAGCGTCCAGTGCCCGCCCAAGAGGCCCGACGAAATCCCGACGGCTTGCTTGTTCGTGTTGTAGGAGCCGTAGGAGAGCGATGCCGTGCCGCGGAATTCGGTCGAAAGCGGTTCGGTCGTCATGCTGATGGCCCCGCCGAATACGCCTGTGCCGTTGGTCGAGATGCCTGCGCCGCGCTGAATCTGCATCGTGCCGACGGCCGAAATCAAGTCGGGCGTGTCGTACCAGTACATCGCGTGCGAGTCGGGATTGTTCAGCGGCACGCCGTTGACCGTGACGTTCAGTCGCGTGGCATCCGTGCCGCGCAGTCGCATCGAGGTGCCGCCGATGCCGATGCCCGTTTCGTTCGTTGCGATCATCGAGGGCGTGAGGGCCAGCACCGACGGAATGTCGTATCCGTAGCTGTTGCGGGCGATCGTTTCGTGCGAGAGGTTCGCGTACGCTACGGGCGTCGTGGTCGTGGCGCGCGTGGCGGTCACCTCGACCTCCTGCAAACGGAACATGCGCACCGAGTCCTCCGCTGCGGTCGGAACGGTCTGCGCCTTTGCGGCCACGGTGCACAGCACGGCGGCCGCCGAGTTCAGTAAAAACCTTTTCATCAATACTTTAATTTAAGTGAAAGAACGAAAAGGGGTATGTGTTGTCGATTATGCGTTCCCGGTATCGGCATTATCCGTATCCGGTTCGATGGGTATAATCTCAGCCCGCGCTACGGCGAGCACCCCTTAAAGAATGTCGGCGGCAAAGGTAAGACAAAAGGCGGAAAGTACCAATACTTTCCGCCTTTTTCTGTCATGCGGCCGTTTCCGGAGGCTGTCCGTACCGGCCGTTTCGTTGTCCGTAGGCGCCGCAGCGATACGGACCGCCTGCCGCTTAAATGTACATGCTGACGATCGCTTCGTAGAGTTCCTGTTTGCCGCTGTGTTGGGCCGGTTCGTGCTTGCGGGCATATTCGGCCACTTGTTCCAACGTCAGCTTGCCCTCTTCGAACAATTTGCCTTCGCCAGCGTCATAGGAAGCATAGCGTTTTGCGAGCATCTCGCAGTAGGGCGAGTTGTCGAGGATGTCAGCCGCAATCAGCAGCGCACGGGCCATGACGTCCATCGCTGCGATGTGGGCGATGAAAAGATCTTCGGGGTCGGTCGAGTTGCGGCGGGTCTTAGCATCGAAATTCGTGCCGCCGCCTTGCAGACCGCCTCCGCGAACGATGACCATCATCGCCTGCACCATTTCATAGAGGTCGATGGGGAATTGGTCGGTATCCCAGCCATTCTGATAGTCGCCGCGATTAGCATCGATCGAGCCGAGCATGCCAGCATCGACGGCGCATTGCAGTTCGTGCTCGAACGTGTGACCGGCCAGCGTGGCGTGGTTCACCTCGATGTTGACCTTGAAATCCTTCTCCAGCCCGTGTGCGCGTAGGAAGCCGATGACAGTTTCCGTATCGACATCATATTGGTGTTTCATCGGCTCCATCGGCTTCGGTTCTATTAGGAACGTGCCCTTGAATCCCTTGCTGCGGGCATAGTCGCGAGCCATGCGCAGCATAGTGGCCATGTGTTCCTTTTCGCGCTTCATGTCGGTGTTCAGCAACGACATGTAGCCCTCGCGGCCGCCCCAGAAGACGTAGCAGTCGCCGCCCAATTCGATGGTCGCATCGATGGCGTTCTTGATTTGGAGCATCGCGCGAGCCGCCGTATCGTAGTCCGGATTGGTCGACGCACCGTTCATGTAGCGGCCGTTGCTGAATACATTGGCCGTGCCCCATAATAGTTTGATGCCTGTTTCTGCCTGCTTTTGTTTGGCATAGGCGACGATTTTTTTCAGATTCTTTTCGTATTCCTGCGGTGTCGCGGCCTCATCTACGAGGTCGACGTCGTGGAAGCAGTAATATTCGATGCCTATTTTCTGCATGAACTCGAATCCGGCATCCATCTTGGCTTTGGCGCGTTCGATGGGATCGGCCGATGCATTCCACGGGAATGTCTTCGTGCCGCCGCCGAACTGGTCGCCGCCTTCGGCGCAGAGCGTATGCCACCATGCCATCGAGAAACGGAACCAATCTTTCATCTTGCGGCCTTTCACGACCTTTTCGGGGTCGTAGTAGTGGAATGCCATCGGATTTTTCGAAGCGGTGCCTTCGAACGGAATCTTGCCTACTTCGGGAAAGTACTGTTTTGTAGCCATTGGTTTGGAAAATTTGTATAGTTTTATTCGGTTTGTTCTTATCGGTTCAGTTTCGTTTCGACCTCTCGGCACCACGCGGCATAGCCAGCTTCGAGTGCTTCGCGGTCGGATGCTGCGGGTTCCACGACCTCCAGTCGGCGCAGCGATGCGAATGCTTCTTCGCGTGATTTGTAGAATCCTGCGCCCAGCGCTGCTCCGCGGGCGGCGCCCAGTGCACCGTCGGTGTTGAATAGCTCGATGCGGGCACCGGTCAGTGTGGCCAGCGTGCGACGGAACAGCGAAGACAGGAACAGATTGGCCTTGCCAGCGCGGATTACATCGGGTTTCAGCCCCATACCGCGCATGATGTCGATGCCGTAGCGGAATGAATAGGCAATACCCTCCTGCGCTGCACGCAGGATGTGGGCCGAAGTGTGTCGGTTCAGGTCGATGCCGACGATTTCGGCACCCGTTGTGCGGTTTTCGAGTACGCGCTCGGCTCCGTTGCCGAACGGCAACACCAACAATCCCTCGGAACCCGCTGGAACACTCTCCGCGAGGGTATTCATCTGGGTATAATCTGCTGTTTGCTGTACGATATTGCGCCGAATCCACGAGTTCATGATGCCCGTGCCGTTGATGCAGAGCAGGATGCCGTAGCGGGGTGCTTCGGGACGGTGGTTGACGTGCACGAATGTATTGACACGCGACAACGGGTCGGCTTTCGGCGAGTCGACCACTCCGTAGACTACGCCGCTCGTACCTCCGGTCGCAGCGATTTCGCCGGCCTCCATCACGTTGAGCGAGAATGCGTTGTTCGGTTGGTCGCCTGCGCGATAGGAGATCGGGGTGCCTGCGGGAATCCCGAGCGCTTCTTCCGTCGCTTTGTTTGTGCGGGCTTGAATGCCGATGGATAGACCTGCTTCAGGTATAATATCGTGCGGGATGCCGTAATGGTCGGCTACGAAATCGGCGCGGTGCTCCTCCTTGAAATCCCACAATATCTGTTCCGAAAGTCCGCTGACCGAGGTCGATATTTCGCCCGAAAGCCGATAGGCGATGTAATCGCCCGGCAACATGAAACGATGGATTTTGTCGAATATTTCCGGTTCGTTGCGCTTTACCCATGCGAGTTTCGAGGCCGTGAAATTTCCGGGTGAGTTCAGCGTGTGGGTGAGACAGAAATCCCGTCCGATTTGCTCCAGTGCTTCGGCGCCGATTTCGACGGCGCGTGAATCGCACCAGATGATCGCTTTGCGCAGCGGTTTCCCTGCTCGATCGAGTAGTGTCAGTCCATGCATCTGGTAGGTGATGCCGATGGAGACGACTTCACGCAGATTGTGGTCGGTACTGATGTGGCGGATGCCTTCGCAAGCATAATACCACCACGTTTCGGGGTCTTGCTCCGCCCAGCCCGGACGGGGTGCATCGATGCGCATTTCGGACTGCGGATTGGTTGACGAAGCGACGCATTCTCCCGTTTCGATTTCCAGTAACGAGACTTTGACGGACGATGAGCCGATGTCGATGCCTAAGGATTTCATGATTTTTCGGTTTGCTTATGTAAAAATAACGATTTTTTCGGGATTGTCCAAAATTCAGCGGCCAATATTTATCAAAAGACGCACCCCGAATTTGCAGGATGCGTCTCGCTCAACGATAGAATCCGTTTCAGCAGGTGCCGAAACGGAAAACGATTTTCTGACAGTAACGCTCACCCGAATGGAGGAGGGGCGACGGAAATTCCGGCCGGTTGACGGCGTCAGGAAAATTCTGGCATTCGATGGCCACTCCGTCATGGTCTGCATAGCGGCGCCCCGATTTGGTTTCGGGACATCCGCCTGCGAGCCAGTTGCCCGTGTAGATCATCACCGACGGTTGCGATGTGAGGACTTGTACCTTGCGCCCAGACTTCGGATCGCGCAATTCGCCGACTTCGCCGAGGATGTTCGGTTTCCATCCGTCGATGGCGAACGGGTGATCGTAGCCGCGGAAATCGCGGATATGATTGAACTCTGCGTCGATTTCGTCGCGCAGAGGTCGGAACGTACGGAAATCCTGCGGCGTTCCGGCGACATCGAGCATCCGGCCCGTTGGAATCTGAAAGGCGTCCATTTCGGGCACCTGCGAACAATTGAGCCGTAATTCGTGGTCGAGCACCGATCCGCTGTTTTCGCCTGCAAGATTGAAATAGACATGGTTGGTCAGGTTGACGACCGTCGTGCGATCGGTCTGCGCCACGTAGGTGATTTCGAACGAATTGTCATCGTCGAAATCGAACACGGCTTCGACTTGCAGTTCGCCCGGGTAGCCTTGGTCGCCGTCGTCCGACGTCAGCGCCATGACGATGCGGTTGGTCTCCACGCGGCTTTCCCACACGCGGTTGGCGAAATTCTTCGTGCCGCCGTGCAGATGGTTACGGCCGTTGTTGACTTCGAGCGAATACTCCTTGCCATCGACGGTCATGCGGCCCATCGCGATGCGGTTGGCGCAGCGTCCGACGCTTTTGCCCATTGCCGCCCCGTCGAAGAAGTAGCCTTCGGGATGCTTGTATCCCAATACGACATCGGCCATGCGGCCCTCACGGTCGGGCATCGTCGCACTGACGACTGCGGCACCGAAGTTGGTCACACGGATTTCGGCCCCTTGTGCATTGCGCATCGTATAGAGGATAATGGCTTCGCCCTCGGGCGTCATACCCCATACGTGTTGGTCGATCGTAATCATCGTTATTCTGCTGGTTTTAAGGTATTCAACAAGTGATCGATGCGTCGCAGGCATTCGTCTTTGCCGATGAACGACGTCACGTCATACATCCCGGGCCCTTTTCCTGCGCCGACCAGTGCCAGTCGCAGCGTATTCATCACTTGGCCCATGCCGTAGCCTTTTTCTTCGATCCATGCGTGCACGATGCGTTCGGTGTTTTCCAGCGAAAAGTCGGCGATGGATGCCAGCACCTCACGAAGTTCGCGTAGGATAGCCGGATTATCGCCTTTCCAGTACTTTTTTGCCTGCTTTTCCTCGTATGTTTCGGGCGCAACGAAGAAGAACGACGTCAAATCCCACAGGTCGGTGATGAACGTCGCCCTTTCTTTCATGATGCCGGCCACATGGCCAGCTGTTTCGTCCGGTACGTCGATGCCGTGTTCGCGAAGAATGGGTTGATAGAGTGCTGCCAGTTCCGCGTCGGTTTTGCGGTGCATGTATTGAGCGTTGAACCACTTCGCCTTGTCGGGTTGGAAGCGGGCGCCCGATTTCGAAACGCGCTCTAACGAGAAATGGTCGATCAGTTCCTGCATCGAGAACAATTCCTGCTCCGTTCCCGGATTCCAGCCCAGCAGCGCCAGCATGTTGATGAACGCTTCGGGAAAATAGCCGTCTTCGCGGTAGCCGTGGGCTGTTTCGCCTGTCGTCGGCGATTTCCAGAAGAGCGGGAAGACCGGAAATCCCATCTTGTCGCCGTCGCGTTTGGAGAGTTTGCCGCCGCCCGTAGGCTTCAGCAGTAACGGCAGGTGGGCGAATGCCGGTTGGGTCGCCTGCCAGCCGAATGCCTCGTAGAGCAGGTAGTGCAGGGGTAGTGACGGCAGCCACTCTTCGCCGCGGATGACGTGCGAAATCTCCATCAGGTGATCGTCGACGATGTTGGCGAGGTGATAAGTGGGCAGCGCATCGGCCGATTTGTAGAGCACCTTGTCGTCGAGCGTCGAGGTATTGACCTCCACATGGCCGCGAATCAAATCATCCATTTCGACCAGCCGGTTCTCAGGCATTTTAAAGCGGATGACCCATTGGTCACCGCGTTCGATGCGGGTTTTCACTTCTTCGGTCGACAGCGCGAGCGACGTGGCGAGTTTTTTGCGTACGGCGTAGTTGTAGGCGAATGTTTCGCCTCGGGTTTCGGCCTCTTTGCGCAGTGCATCGAGTTCTTCGGCCGAATCGAACGCATAGTAAGCCCATCCGGCATCGACCAGTTGCAGTGCATATTTGAGATAGATTTCGCGGCGTTCGCTTTGTCGGTAGGGGGCATGGGGGCCGCCGACTCCGACGCCCTCATCGA
This sequence comes from Alistipes sp., assembly GCA_003979135.1. Classification (GTDB taxonomy): domain Bacteria; phylum Bacteroidota; class Bacteroidia; order Bacteroidales; family Rikenellaceae; genus Alistipes. The sequence continues at coordinate 2,174 of RYWP01000005.1, read as the reverse complement.
TTTCGATGCCGCACCATGCAAGCGATTCGAGGATATACTCCTCGGCGCCCGGGACGAACCGTTGCGAATCGGTATCCTCGATGCGCAGAATCATCTTGCCGCCGTGCTGCCGTGCGAACAGATAATTATAGAGAGCCGTGCGAACACCGCCGATATGCAGCGGGCCGGTCGGGCTGGGTGCGAAACGTACGCGAACAGGTCTTTCCATTTATTTGCCGTAAGTTTTAGGAGCTGATTTTTATTTCACGCGATATTCGATGCGCATCGTAATGCGGGCCTTTTTCGTGCGGCTCGATGTATTGAACGAACCGCCTGCCGAAAATTCTTCGTTGGAATTGGCCCCCGTGATTTGGAATACGCCCATGCGGGCCGATGCGACGCGGCCGATTTTGGTGCCGGCATTGGATGCTATTTTCTCGGCGCGGGTGCGGGCGTCGGCCGATGCGGTTTCGATCAGTCCCATCTTTACATCGTCGAGCTTCGTGTAGTAATAATCGGGCGCATAGGCTTCGATGGATACGCCCTGTGCGATCAACGACGAGATTTCGCGCGATACGACTTCGACTTTCTCCACGTCGGTCGATTCGACGGTGAAGCGCTGGCGCAACATGTAGCCCGTAAACCGTTGTCCGGCCCAGTTGCCGTTGGCCGAATAGACTGATTCGTATTGCTTGTCGACATCGACGAATCCGAAGACCACGGCATCGGCGGGGATGCCTTTCTCCGTGAGGTATTTCTGAACCTTTTGTTTGTTGGCTTCGAGTTGGGCGTATCCGGCGGCAGCGCTTTGCGATTCGGCCGTGAGCGAACCCGCCCAAACGATCAGATCGGAAACGAATTCGGTTTCACCCAATCCCGTGACGACGATGGTATCCTGCGAACGGTACTTGTACGTGTAGGCCCGTCCCAATACGATGGCGCAGATGATGATCGCCAATGCGATGACGAAATGTTTTCCGTTTTTCATGTTTTTATTGATATTCGGTTGATGTGTTTAGTGTGCTTAGGAACGGTTGGAATAATACCGATAATCTTTCGGTCAGACGTTGAACAGGAAGTGCATGATGTCGCCGTCCTGTACGACGTATTCCTTGCCTTCGACGCCGATTTTACCCGCATCGCGGCAAGCTTTTTCCGACCCGAGCGCCGTATAATCATCGTATTTGATGACTTCGGCGCGAATGAATCCCTTTTCAAAATCGGTATGGATGATACCGGCTGTTTGCGGTGCTTTCATGCCTCGTTTGTAAGTCCATGCGCGGGTTTCGTCAGCGCCCGTCGTGAAGAACGTTTCGAGATTCAGCAATTTATAGGCCGATTTGATTAACCGTGCCACGCCCGACTCCTGCAACCCGAGGTCTTCGAGAAACATTTGCCGTTCCTCGAAACTTTCCAGTTCGGCGATGTCCGCTTCGGTCGCAGCCGCTACGATCAGCATTTCGGCCTTCTCGTTTGCAATGGCGGCCTTTACTGCTTCGGTGTAGGCATTGCCCGTGACGGCGCTTTTTTCATCGACGTTGCAGACGTAGAGCACTGGCTTGTCGGTCAGGAGGTCGAGGTCGGCGACCAGTTTTTTGTCTTCCTTTTCCAGTTCCACGGTGCGGGCGCTCAATCCCTGTTCGAGCACCGATTTGTATTGCAGAAGCAACTCCACGGCACGTTTCGCATTTTTATCGCCGCCAGAAGTGGCTTGTTTCTGCGTCTTGGCAAGCCGGTTCTCGATGGTTTCCAAATCTTTAAGTTGCAGTTCCGTGTCGATAATACCCTTGTCGCGGACGGGATCGATGTTTCCGTCGACGTGGGTGATGTTGTTATTGTCGAAACAGCGAAGTACGTGAATGATGGCGTTCGTATTGCGGATGTTTCCGAGAAATTTGTTGCCCAAGCCTTCTCCTTTCGAGGCTCCTTTGACCAGTCCGGCAATATCGACGATTTCGATGGTGGTCGGAACTATACGTTTGGGATTGTCTATTTCGGCCAGCTTCACCAATCGTTGGTCGGGTACGGTGATGACACCTACGTTGGGTTCGATGGTGCAGAACGGGAAGTTGGCTGCCTGTGCTTTTGCGTTGGAGAGGCAGTTGAAAAGCGTCGACTTCCCCACGTTGGGAAGTCCTACGATGCCGCATTGTAATGCCATATCGGTATTTTCTGTTTATTCGCGGAACAAAGAT
>RYWP01000061.1:8755-9042 GCA_003979135.1 Alistipes sp. | reverse complement strand
GGTATGCACGTCGGCATCGAGAAGCTCCGCGACCGTGTTCAGGCGCTGATGGAAGCCGCAATCGCGAATTGCGAAAAGTGCTCTGACGAGTTGAAAGGTGTCATGAAAGAGTGGATCGCCAACCGCGGTTCGTCGGCTGGTTCGGCCGAGGTGACGGCCCGTCTTGTTCCGATGATGGAGGCTTGCGGTTGCGATTACTGCAAGCAGATTCTCGAACACAAGGATTGGCTCGTCAAGAAGTCGCAGTGGATCATCGGCGGCGACGGTTGGGGTTACGACATCGGTTA
>RYWP01000061.1:0-8745 GCA_003979135.1 Alistipes sp. | reverse complement strand
CATCGGTTATGGCGGCGTAGATCACGTCCTTGCTTCGGGTGCCGACGTCAACATCCTCGTGGTTGACACTGAGGTGTACTCGAATACGGGCGGTCAGTCGTCGAAATCGACGCCCGTGGGTGCTGTCGCCAAGTTTGCTTCGGGCGGCAAGCGCATCCGCAAGAAAGACCTCGGCGCAATGGCCATGACCTACGGTTATGTTTACGTCGCACAGGTTTCGATCGGTGCTTCGCAGCAGCAGTTGTTCAACGTGCTGAAAGAGGCCGAGGCTTATCCGGGCCCGTCGTTGATTATCGCTTACGCTCCGTGTATCAACCACGGTATCAAGGGTGGTATGACGCGCACGCAGACCGTTGGTAAGGAGGCTGTGGCTTGCGGTTACTGGCACCTGTGGCACTTCAACCCGCAGTTGGAGGCCGAAGGCAAGAATCCGTTCGTGCTCGATTCGAAAGAACCCGACTGGTCGAAGTTCCAAGACTTCTTGAAGAAAGAGGTGCGTTATACTTCGCTCCAGAAGATGTTCCCGACCGAGGCTGAGGAGCTCTTCCAAGCTGCCGAGAAGAACGCCCAATGGCGTTATAACGGCTATCGCCGTCTGTCGGAGATGAAATATTAAATCCGAATTTCGGTTCGAATACCGGCAAGGGCCGTGACCTATCGCAGGTCGCGGCCCTTTTGCCTATGAAACAGCAATATCGCAAGAACAATAAATAAAAGGCGTTAGCTTGTATTTCGGGATTCTGAAACTTTCTCAAACGAGGTGATTTCTCGTGCCACGAGTATGGATGACTAATTTGAAAAAGACAAGGGTTCGGAATTTTGGTTCCGAACCCTTGTTCTTTCTGTGCGTTTATTCGAGCGTTATTTTTCTGCTGTTTCGGCTTCGTCGGTCGGAAGTTCGAACTTCGTAAAGCCCGCTTGCACCAGCGCGTTGTACCACGCGAAGCATTTCTTGATGTCCGATACGTGCACACGGTCGCGATCATATTCGGGCAGCACCTCGGCGAATGCTGCTTTCAGTTTTTCGGGCGTATCCTTGTGGTCGATGGCCGCTTTGCCGCCCGTGTGGGCGTAGATTTTTGAAAATACCTCGGCAAGCGGAATGTCGTCGCCTTCGGTGAACATCGATATTTCGGTCAGCGCGCTCACTTTTGCGTTCGCCGAGGCGTTCATGCGGTGACCGTCGGTCAGCGACTCCACGATGACGCCACGCGTCGATTGGGCCACATATTTGTACAGTCCGGGTTGGCCCGAGATGGCCAGAATCTCTTTCAGTTCCATAAGTTATTCGTGTTTGACATGCACATCCATCTGTGGGAAAGGGAAATGCGCTCCCTTTTCGGGCAGTTGTGTATAGAATTTTTCGTTGTGTTCGAAGAATACGTTCCAGTAGTCGGCGTTGTTCACCCATGCGCGTACGGTCAGCGTCACCGCGCTGTCGGCCAGCGCCGAAATCCATACCACGGCGGCCGGTTCTTTCAGAATGCGTGCATCGGTTGCGAGTTGGGCGAGAATAGCGGCCCGAATCGCTTCGATGTCATCTCCGTACGAGATACCGACCGTCCAGTCCACACGCCGCAGCGGAGCGGTCGAATAGTTGTCGACGATGGCCGTGGCGATCATGTTGTTGGGGATGTAGATGGTGCGGTTGTCGCCGGTCGTGATGACCGTCGAGAAGAGTTTGATTTCGCGGACGGTGCCCGACTGGCCCTGCGCTGAGATGAAATCGCCAACGCGGTAGGGTTTCATCAGTAGAATCATCACGCCGCCGGCGAAGTTCTGGGCCGTGCCGCTCAATGCCATACCGATGGCCAGCGTGGCGGCCGAGAAGATGGCGATCAGCGAAGTGACGTTCACTCCGAGCGTCTGCACGATGACCATCAGCAGAACGATGATGAAAATGGCCTGTACGGTGTTGCGTGCGAACGACCGCAGCGAGAGATCGACTTTCCGTTTTTCGAAAGCGAGGTCGAGCAGTCGCACGATGCGGCGCATCACCCAGCGGCCTACGAAATAGATGACCAGTGCAATCACCAATTTGAGCAGAATCCACATCGTCTGGCTGGCCAAGTTGGAGAACATCGCCTGCACATCGAGGTGCATCAGTTTGTCGACCGCTTGTGCGAAATTGGCTTTCTGTACGCTGTCGGGGAGAATGAGCGGTGCTGCGGGTTCTTCCGTGAGAAAAGTTAACCAGTGAAAGTTCATCGTTCTGAATGTCTGTTTGGTTCGGGAGACAAAAGTAACGAAAAAAGCACAAAGTTCCTAATTTAAAAAATCGGCACTTTTTACCGGTACGAAAAGTGTCTATCGGATTTTTTCGTATATTTGTTCCGTCTTACCTCTCGCGCAAAGTATTTTTGCGAACAAGTTAAACGTTGTTATTCGATCTCACAGGGTTTAGCCCTCGGTGGAGGTCGTGTAACAACGTATTTCTTATGTTAAAGTAGAGGTAAGACGCTCTTTGACAGGCCGAGGGCTTTTTTTGTTTTTTGCCCTCGGTCACGGAGGTGTGGCAACACATTTTTATTGTTAATGCGGATGTAAGAGGCCTTATTAACAAGCCGAGGGCTTTTCTTAATGAAAATGCTCTCGGGAATGAAAAATTTTCATTTCGCTGCTGCGACCGCCGCACTGCTTCTCGCCGCTTGTCACGATGGGCCGTTCAGCGAGCCTGCGCCTGCGGTGCCTTTCGTGCCTGCTACGACCACCATCGCTGAAATCCGGCATCTGACCGGCGGGGCTTCGACCACCGTGACGGGCGATTTGGTCGTCTCGGGCATCGTCACCACCTCCGACTGCCGTTACAATTTCTATCATACGCTCTGCGTCGAGTCCGACGGTGCCGCATTGGAGGTCATGGCCGCCGTCGACCGCCTGCATGTCGATTATCCGGTCGGTTGCAGGGTCGCAGTCTTGTTGAAAGGTCTGACTGTCGGTTATTATCGCGGTGTGCTTCAAGTCGGTACGAAGCCCGACGTCGGAAGTTTCTATCCGACGGGTTACCTCGCATCTCCGGCAGCCGTTGCGGCGCACCTTGTGCGGGCTGACGAAACGTTGTCGCCCGTGCAGCCGACCCGTCGAATGATTGGGCATCTGACACCCGATTGGTGCGGTACGTTGGTTCGCATCGACGGCCTTTCGTTCGTGCCCGAGGCCGATTCCGAAAACCGTTGGGCCGGCGTCCATCGTTTCTGCGACAATGCGGGCAATGCTGTTTACAGTTATGTCCGTACGGGCGCCGACTTCGCCGACGCGGCGATTCCGTCGGAACGTTGCTCGCTCGTGGGCATTCTGCAATACGAGGAGCGGTCGGGCGGACGTTATCTCATCAAATTGCGCGATGAAAACGATTGCATTCATTGACACGTTGTTGTGTGCTTTGCTCATCTGTGCCGCAGGTTGCAGCCGGTCGAGCAGTCTCGATTTTTCCGAAGAAGAGGAGCCGGGCGGATTGCACTCTATCATCTGGTTGAAGTCGTTGTGCAAGGGCGAGAGCCGGTTGGTGACCGAGGAAATCGTCATCCGCGGCCGCATCATCGCCAATGACCGTTACGGCGAATGGAACCGTGCACTCGTGGTCGCGGATGAGACCGGCGGCATCGAAGTTTTCGCCGAGGGTTCGGCGCTTGCCGACCGGTATCCGTTCGGGGCGACCGTCACGTTGTATTGCAATGGATTGCGTTTGCACGACTACGGCGGCAAGGTTGTGCTTGGTTCTGAGCCGAATGCCTACGGTTTCGGCCTCTCGCAGGAGGAGCTCGTTGCACATCTGCATCGGGGTGTCGATTCGCCGGCGCCGCCGGAGTCCCGCACCGTGTCGCTCGACGCCATCGGTTCCGAGTATGTCGATACCTATGTTCGGGTCACGGGCGTGCGCTTCTGCGAACGGGGCACCTGGTGCGACAAAGATCCCGAAACAGGTCGTCATATCGCCACCGACCGGACGATCGTCGACGAAGCGGGTCATACTTTCATCGTCAGGACGGCGGGCGGTTGCGATTATGCGAAAGAGCCCCTGCCGTCGGGCAAGGGTTCTCTGTGCGGGATCATCGATTATTTCAACGGCCGGTATTCGTTGCGGGTGGTCAACCGCGAGTTCGATTTTTCCGAATAGTTTTTTTGCCCGCTGTCTCTTTCAGGGTGTGGCTGTCGGGGCTGCCTTTCCTTGCGGGCCGCAGCGCCTGTAGCTACGCTTGTAGCGTCTGCCAGAGCATGTCTTTCAGTTCGGCGATGTGCAGTCCCGCGACCGACGAGATGAAAATCGACGGCACGCCCTCGGGAAGATGTGCGCGCATCTCCTCTATCAGCGACGCATCGAGCATGTCGCACTTCGTGATGGCCAGCAGCCGTTGTTTGTCCAGCAGTTCGGGGTTGTATTGCGTCAGTTCGCCCAAGAGGATTTCGTAGTCATTGCGGATGTCGTCGCTGTCAGCCGGTATCATGAACAACAGCACCGAGTTGCGTTCGATGTGGCGCAGGAAGCGGGTGCCCAGCCCCTTGCCTTCGTGCGCTCCCTCAATGATGCCCGGGATGTCGGCCATGACGAACGACCGTCCGTCGCGCACCTCGACGATGCCCAAGTTCGGTTCGAGCGTCGTGAACGCATAGTCGGCGATTTTGGGTTTTGCCGCCGATATGACCGATAGCAGGGTAGATTTCCCTGCGTTCGGGAACCCGACGAGCCCTACATCGGCCAGCACTTTCAGTTCGAGGATGAACGTTCCCTCGTCGCCCTCCTCGCCGGGTTGCGCATAGCGCGGTGTCTGGTTCGTCGCACTCTTGAAGTGCCAGTTGCCCAATCCACCGCGGCCGCCTTTGAGCAGCACGAGTCGTTCACCGTGTTCCGTCACTTCGCCGACCGTTTCGTACCGTTGTTCGCCGCTTTCGGGGTCTTCCATCAGTCGCTTCGCCACTGTGCCCAGCGGAACCGGAATCACGATGTCGCGGGCGTCCTTGCCCGATGAACGGGCTCCGGAACCGTTCTGACCGTCTTCAGCGAATTGGTGACGTTGGTATTTGAGGTGGATGAGCGTCCAGTATTGGCGGTCGCCCACCAGTACGATGCTGCCGCCCTTGCCGCCGTCGCCGCCGTCGGGACCACCGAATGCGACGAATTTTTCGCGGCGGAAGTGGGCCGAACCGCCCCCGCCATGCCCCGAACGGGCGAATATCTTGACGTAATCGACGAAATTGGAATTTGCCATTGTGAGTTGTCTTTTTAGTTTTATGATTTCAGAATCGACACGAGACCGAGAGATAGAACGAACGAGGATAGACGTAGGTATAGCGTGTGGCTTGGGGCTCACGGTAGGCGATGTCGCCTGCATAACGGCGGCGGATGCGACGGGATTCGTAGCCGTTGTATTCCGACGCGTCATTGGTCAGATTGCGGGCCATCAGCGAGATCGTCATACGGACATCTTCGCCCAGCCGGAAACTCTTGAACAGCGCCGCATCGAGCGTGAAGGCGTCTTCCAGCCGTTCCTGTGCGATGAATGCGGCGAATGTTTCGGGCGTCGTGCCCGCTTGTCGTGCGATGCGTTGCGTTCGGCGCAGGGGTTCCGGTTTTACGTAGCGACCGCCGACATAGCCCGCCGAGAGCCTGAATCCCCAGCCTTTCGGTCCGAAATAGCCTGCTCCGACGCTGGCTGCCGTTTGCGGTATGTCTCCGGGGCGGCAATCACCCATGTAGCTCTCCGCATTGGTGTCGACCGCCGTGTTGTCTATGTCCGAAATCACCGAAACCCGCGGATTGTCGATGTAGATGCTTTGCATGAACGCTCCTGCTGCAGTCAGTTGCCAGCGGCGGCCCAGTCGCAACAGCAGCGCAGCTTCGACGCCGTAGGTGCAAATGCCCATATCTGCGACAGCCATATCCGAGTAAACACCTGCCAAATCATCGTAGTAGCGGGCCGTGTAGCCGATGTCGCGGGTCGCTGCGATGAATGCCGATGCTTGCCAATCCAGACGATAGCCGGTTGTGCGCCACGTGATGTCGGCCGTGAAATGTTGTGCGAGTCGTGGGGCATCGACCGTGCGGTTGTTGTAGAGCGGTTGATAGAAAAGGTCTTCCGCATCGGGGGCTTCGGCCGCGGCCATCGCTCCGATTTCCAAGTAGTCGCGTGTCGAGACCGACCATCCGGCATGGGCTCGGAATGCCCACGGTGTGAACGCCATGCGTCGGGAACGTCCGTAGGAGTTTTTGCCCGCGAAGAGTTCCTTTTCGTAGTGTCCGCGCCGGTAGCAGTTCGCTTGCCCGATTGCGGCCGTGGCTCCGGCACGAAAACGGTCGGAATGCCATACGACCTGTGCGAATACCCGTATTTCGCTCTCGCACAGCGCGTAGTCATATCCGAATCGGTCGCCTTCACCAATGCGTCGGTCAGGGTTGCGCAGATTGTTCTGAAGCAGATTTCCGTAAGTGTCGTCGTCTACTAAATATTGGTCGATGTCGATCACGTAGTCGGCTCCCAAAAGATCGCGCATCCGTTTGAACCGGCGGGCGTTCCGGTAGTTCCATTCGGCACCGTAATGCAGTTGCAGCCGTGCTTTCGGTCGGGTCGTGAATCGCACGCCGGCGTGTAGCCGAAAGCGGCGTTCAACCTCCTCCTCGAGCGTGTAGACCGCCCGGCCTCCGGCAAGCCGGTTGCAGGTGATCAGTCGATCCCAGTCGATTTGCGTGAAATGCGGGTCGTTGTTGCGCCATGCTTCGTCCGTGGCGCGATCGTCGGTATAGCTCGGCAGATAGCGGTAGTGGTCGGGTTGTGGCGTGCGGGCATCGTACCAGTTCAGTCCGCTGTACGATCGTGTGCCCGCTTCAGTTCCGAACGTCGCCGCTACTTCGGTCGATGCGCCGATTTTCGAACGCCATGCGAGTTGCGCCATTGGCATCAGTTCATGACGTACGCGAGAGTTGCGCACCTTGCCGTTCTGAAATCCCCATGCGGGGTTGTAGAGCCGGTCACCCGTCAGCCGGAAAGCTTCGGTGGTCGATGCCGAGCGTCCGCCGCGTATCGAAAGCGGCACGGTGAAACCGATTTCCAGCCTGTGATTTTCCGAGAATCGTTTGACGAATCGTGCTCCTGCGGTCAACGCATCGGTGAATACTCCTTCGATGTGCAGGTCGCGGCCCGTGCGGGCTTCGAGCGCCGCCGTGCCTTGCCAGCCTTTGCCGAGTTCGCCTGCCCAGCCGGCCCGCAGGCCGAGCCGATAGTTCCGGTCGGTGAGAGAGAGAGCTGCATAGTAGGGACGCAACTGGATGGCCTCGTCGAATCGAAGAATCCGGATACCTTCGCCTGCGCCCGAATGGCCCTCCGGAGCCGTTGCGCCCGGATAGGTTTCTTCGGAAGCTCCGAGAATCCGCAGCAGTGCACAGGTGCGATAGTTTTCGATCGGCATGCCGTTCAGCAGCGTGCTTTCGTCCGCATAGGTGCGTCCACGGCGTCCGACGGCAACCATCGGCAGGTTGTAGTCGGTGTTTGCTCCGTAGAGGTCTGTCGCGGTTTGCACGGCTCGATAGAAAAGCGCGGTGTCGGTCTGCAGCATCGGGGCATAGGCTTCGGCATCGCGTTGATAGGGATAAAACTCCCGAATGTATTCCTGTCCGAATCCATCGGCCGCATAGCCTGCGAATATCGACACGAACAACACTCCGCGACCGAACCGTCGACCCGAAATAGCACGCATGACCCGATGACTTGTGCCGGTTTAGATTGTCCGGAGCACTTCCAGCAGCAGACGCCAGAACTTGTCGACCGTAGCGATTTCGAGGCGTTCGTCGGGCGAGTGTACGCCGCGCAGTGTGGGGCCGAACGACACCATCTCCAAATCGGGATATTTTTCCAGAAACAGTCCGCATTCCAGTCCGGCATGGATAGCCCGCACTTTCGGTTTCACGCCGAAAAGACGTTCGTAGCTTTCGGCCGTTACCGCCAGCAGCTTCGATTGCGGGTCGGGCGTCCAGCCCGGGTATCCGTCCGAATGGGCCACATCGGCTCCGGCCAGTGCGAAGACCGATTCGACCATCTGCATGACATAGGTTTTGGCGCTTTCGACCGACGACCTCTGCGACGACGTGACGACGATGCGGTCATCGCCTTCGAACTTCACCGAGGCCAAGTTCGTCGAGGTCTCGACCAGCCCCGGCATGGCGAACGACATGGCTACCACGCCGTTCGGCACGCCGACCAGCGAATAGATCAGTCCGAATTGCGTCTTGGCATCCAGTACTTCGTCGACTTGGGGCATTTCGTTGAGCGTGATCTTGAAGTTCGGTTCGCGGAACCGGAATTCATTTTCCATGTCGGCTGCAAAAAGCCGGTAGCGTTTCATAAATTCGGCTTTGTAGCGTTCCGGCACGCCGAATATCGCATAGGCTTCGCGCGGAATGGCATTGCGCAGGTTGCCGCCCGAGAAGTAGCTCAGCCGGAGTTCGCACGATTGCATCCCGTCCCACAGCAGTCGCGCCACGGTTTTGTTGGAGTTGACGCGGCCCTTGTCGATGTCATCGCCCGAGTGGCCGCCCAAGAGGTCGGATACATCCACGCGAAAAAACGTGTAGTTTTTCGGGGTCGCCTCCATCGTGTAGCGGAATGTCGCAATGGTGTCGATGCCGCCCGCACAGCCGATGAAGATTTCGCCCTCGTCCTCTGAATCGAGGTTGAGCAGATATTTGCCGGTCAGCATCCCTTCGCCCAGTTCGAATGCACCGGTCAGACCCGTCTCCTCATCGACGGTGAACAG
>RYWP01000060.1 GCA_003979135.1 Alistipes sp. | reverse complement strand
GAACAGCGACGCGATGTCGTCGTTTTTCACGAGCGCTTCGGCCATCGCGCGGCAGCCGGCGAATCCGCACCCGCCGCAATTGGCGCCCGGGAGCATCTTCTCCACCTCGTCGATGCGGGGATCCTCCTCGACGCGGAACTTCTGTGCCACGAAATAGAGAATGACCGCTGCGAGTACACCCAACACGCACAGCGTCAGGATGGTGTAAAGTAATACTACGTTCATTGATTTTTAGTGATTGTGAATTGAATTGTGTTTTCTATCCGGTCGCGCAGGGCCCAGAGTGCTATGTAGTAGACTGCTACGGCACCCAATGCGGCCAGCGCGCCAGCGCCTTCGTTCCAGCCGAGAGCGCCGACCGTAACGAGCAGCGCCCCCATCAGAACGACCAATGCGCCCACATAGCCCAGTACGACCGCCAATGCACCCGCACTGCGTCGTACACCGACCGTGACGGCATCTCCCGCAGCGTATGCCGTGGTATCGGCACACTTCACAACGACGGTTTTTTCCTGTGTCTCGGCCAGCCCGCACGCTTGCCGTGCCTTGCAGCTGCCGCAGGCGCTCGACGAAGTGATGGTGACGTAGACCGTTCCTGCCTCGACGCGGTCGACCCGACCCGTATGTTCGATCGGGGCTGCCATCAGTCGCCGTATTTGTTGGTCAGCGGCATGAGCCGTTCGTGACCGAACGAGCACATCGAAAGACGCAGCACCGGCGGGAACTGGAAACGTTTCTTCTCGTTGTGCATGATCATGTTGTGGATTTTCTCGACCACCTCGGCGTCGAATCCCGCGTTGATGATCTCCTCGCGGTGTTGTCCCTCCTCGATCATCCGGTAGAGGATGGCATCGACCACCTCGTAGGGAGGCAGGATGTCGGTGTCCTTCTGGCCCGGGTGTAGCTCCGACGACGGGGCCTTGTCGAGGATATTTTCGGGAATGACGTTGTTCTGTGTGCGGTTGATGTAACGTGCCACGTCGTACATCTCGCTTTTGTAGAGGTCGCCCGTCGGACTGAACGCACCGGCCGTGTCGCCGTACAGCGTGCAGAGGCCCAATGCGTTTTCGCTCTTGTTCGAGGAATTCAGCAGGATGTGGTCGGTCTTGTTCTGCAAGGCCATCAACAGCACCGTGCGGATACGGGGTTGGATATTTTCTTCCGTGGCGTCGAACTCCGTGCCGCCGATGACGGGCTTCAGCGTATCGACCACGCTTTCGTAGATTTCGGTGATAGGAATCACGTCGTAGGCGATGCCGAGTCGTTCGGCCAGCGCACGAGCATCCTCGACCGAATGGTCGGTCGAGAACGGCGACGGCATCAGCAGGGCGTGGACGTTCTCGCGGCCCAGCGCATCGGCGGCGATGACCGCTACGATGGCCGAATCGATGCCGCCCGAAAGGCCGATGCAGGCTTTCGTGTAACCGTTCTTGTGGAAGAAATCGCGTACGCCGCAACGGGCTGCTTCGTAAAGCATTCGCGTGCGGGCTTCGCTGCTCGTGGGGGCCGTGATGGGTGCGGCATCGGCTGCGGTGTCGAAGATTTGGAAATCCTCCTCGAACCGCTTCATCATCAGCACCAGTTCGCCGCGGGCGTTGAGGGCTCCCGACGTACCGTCGTAGACCAGATCGGTCGAACCGCCCACTTGGTTGACCATCACGATGTTCTTGCCCTCGACGTAGGCCAGCTGCCGCATCAGTTCGTAGCGGTAGGAGAGAGCTCCCTTGCCGTAGCGGCGGGCGTTGATCGAGATGATGGTTTCGACCGACTGGTCGAAATCGTGTTCGTATTTCAGATCGCTGCCGACGATGACGGCGCAGCGGTGGTCACCGATGGTGATGTATTCGAATCCTTTCGACGGAATCAGAAAGCCCATCTCGCGACGGGCCGTGATGTGTTTTTTACCGATGAAACGTTTGATTTCGCCGTTTTCGATGACTGCTGCGGCGCTGATGGTGCCGTCGGTCGTCAGCACAGGCAGCCCGACGATGGCGGCGATGTCTTTGCAATGGCGTGCGATGTCGGATAAAGCTTCTTCGCAGAGTTCCAGAAAGGTGGTTTTGCGGAGCAGATCGAATGCGGGAATGCCACTGAGGGCTTGCTCTGCGAAAATGACCAGATCGGCATGTCGTGCCTTGGCTTGGTTGACGGCTTCGATGATTTTCGATGCGTTTCCTTCGATATCACCGATGGTGTAATTCAACTGAGCAATGGCTATTTTCATCGAGTAGTAACTTTAGTCGGTACTTTATAACTTTGCAAAGTTAAGGATAATTTGTAAAAGTCGGAAAATTTTTCACTCCAATAATAATATTGTCCGGAAAATTCCGTTATTTACCGATCGATTCGGTGCATCTGAAACGATAAATCGGCGGAAGCCGATGTGCAGCCTCCGCCGATGAACGGGTTTCGAAAAAGTAATTGAAAATTCGTGGTGGTAAGACCACGAATTTTTATGGCTGTTTCCGAACGGTGTTCGAGTTTTGGTTGTAGGCTTTGGCGACGCACTTCCATTGTCCGTCGATTTTCAGCAGCAGCAGATAGTCGGTGAAATCGATGCGGCCGCCCCAGCCCTCTTCGAGCACACGGACGACGGCCAGCGTCTCTTCGACCGCCACCACGTCGATACGCGTCTTGAACTTGTCGCCTGCGGCGACCGAATCGACATTGCGGTAGAACTGCTCGATGCTCCCGTGCTCCAGCTTTCCGTCCAAATAGCCGAACAGAACGGCTTCGTCGGTGAACAACTCTTTCGCGTAGCGGCTGTCGCCCTCGGCTACGCTTTTCACGAATTTCATGGCGGCTTCCTGCACGGCCTCGTACTCTTTGATCGGATTTCGCATGATGTTTTTTGTGTTTGACTGGTTTTCGTTTGCAAAATTACGGGGCAACCGCGATTCGTACAAGTACCGAAAAATTATTCGGGTACTGAAAATTTATTCGCCATACGTGCCGTGCGGGTAATTATGTTTATCTTTGCTCCCGATTGAACCCCTGAACCATGTACGAACGCAAAATACCCGTCGACCTCGATTGCCCGTTGCGGCTGACGATGAGCCTGATCGACTCCAAATGGAAGTCCTGCATGTTAGATGAATTGCGGCACGGGCCGATGCGTCCGAGCGAACTCCACAAGGCATTGCCCGAAGCCGCACCGCGTGTGCTGGATCTGCAACTGAAAGAGTTGGTAGACGACGGACTGGTCGCGAAAACCATCTATCCCGAATTGCCGCCTCGTTCGGAGTACGCCATCACGCCGCTCGGAATGAGCTTGATCCCGATTATCGATGCCATGCTCGAATGGGGTGTGAAAAATGAAGCATTGTTCGCCGAAAAATACGGAGCGGGAAGAAAAACGGTTCCGGTGAAATGAACGGTGCGCAGGCGAACTTTGGAATCGGGGGGGGGATGTAAAAAACGGAATGCTCGAAAGCATTCCGTTTTTTTGTTGTAGTGGATAGGGGATTCGAACCCCTATGTCATGCGTGAGAGGCATGTATCCTAACCCTTAGATGAATCCACCTCGTGCATTTCTGCGATGCAAAGATAACCGCTTCTTCTCAAATCACCAAATTTTCGGGCGTGTTTTTTCAAAAACAGAAAATAACGTTCGCAAGTGGCGATGTAAACGAATTTTTCATACCTTTGTAATTTGAAATCAGGGAATTTATGTCTGAAAACAGATTGAAGATAGGTATCGCGCAGGGCGATCCCAACGGCATCGGGTGGGAAGTCATCCTGAAAACCCTTGCCGATTCGCGTCTGGCCGAGCTCTATACGCTGGTCGTCTACGGTTCGCCCGAAACGGCTGCCTATTATCAACATACGCTCCATGATACGGAACCCGCTGTGTTCCATCCGGTCGAATCGGCTGCCGATGCACGGCGCGGTCGCGTCAATCTGGTGGCTTGCGGACGAACGCCTGCCGTGAATCCCGGGCGGGTCGCTCCCGAAGCAGGTCGTGCGGCGGTCGAGGCGTTGCGTATGGCCACGGCCGACCTCAAAGCCGGAACGCTTGATGCGCTGGTGACGGCGCCGTTCGACAAACAGGCCGTTCAAAGCGACGATTTCCGCTTTACGGGCCATACCGAATATTTCGGTTCCGAGTTCGAGGGCGAACCGCTGATGATTCTGTGCAGCGACGTGCTGCGCGTGGGATTGGTGACGAAGCATCTGCCCGTGTCGGAAATCGCATCGCACATCTCCAAAGAGGCGATCGTGCGTGACCTGCATCTGTTGCGCCGGTCGTTGAAGGAGGATTTCGGCATCGTCGAGCCGCGCATCGCGGTGATGGCGCTCAATCCCCATGCCGGCGACGGCGGGTTGCTGGGCCACGAGGAGGAGACGATCATCCGTCCGGCGATTGCCGAGGCGTTCGAGTCCGGTGTGTTGGCGTTCGGGCCCTTTGCGGCCGACGGACTGTTCGCAGGCGGCGATTATGTCCGTTACGACGGCATTTTGGCGATGTATCACGATCAGGGACTGGCGCCGTTCAAGAGCTTGTCGCCTGACGGCGTGAATTTCACGGCCGGACTTCCGGTCGTCCGCACTTCGCCCGATCACGGCACAGCGTTCGACATAGCCGGTCAGGACAAGGCCGATCCGCAATCGATGCGCAATGCCATCTATGCAGCCTGCGATATTGTTGCGCATCGCCGCGCATGGGCCGAATGGACAGCCGATCCGCTGCCGCGTGCCGAACGAGAACGTTCGCACCGCGACGTTTCGGTCAAGGATTTGCCCCAGACCGACAAGGAATGAAAGAGAGGGCAGGCGACGGATTCCGTCTCGTAATTGTGGAAACGTCGGCGGGCCCCGAAATTTAATAATTCGATAAAATGGTTAAAATCACTTTTCCCGATGGCTCGGTCAAAGAGTTCGCCAAAGGGACGACCGCCTACCGAGTCGCAGAGAGTATCAGCCCTCGTTTAGCTGCCGACGCTCTGGCCGCTTCGGTAAACGGCGCGACGGTCGACATGTCGCGCCCGATCGAGGAGGATGCCTCGATCCGATTCTTCAAATGGGACGATGACGAAGGCAAGCACGCTTTTTGGCACACGTCGTCGCACCTGCTGGCCGAGGCGCTCGAAGCGCTCTATCCGGGTATCAAGTTCGGTATTGGACCGGCTATCGAAAACGGATTCTATTATGATGTCGACGCGCCGGTGCCCATCACCGAGGCCGATCTGCCGAAGATCGAACAGAAGATGACGGAGCTCGCCCGCAACAAGGAGGAACTCGTGCGCCGCGAGGTGCCGAAAGCCGAAGCCTTGAAGACATTCACCGAGAAGGGCGACCAATATAAAATGGAGTTGATTTCCGACCTCGAAGACGGTACCATTTCATTCTATACCAACGGTGGGTTCACCGACCTCTGCCGCGGGCCGCATATTCCCAATACGGGCTATGTCAAGGCCATCAAACTGACCTCCGTGGCGGGTGCCTACTGGCGCGGCAACGAGAACAACAAGATGCTGACCCGTATCTACGGCATCTCGTTCCCCAAGAAGTCGATGCTCGATGAGTATCTGGCGATGATGGAGGAGGCCAAGAAACGCGATCACCGCAAGTTGGGCAAAGACCTCGAACTATTCACTTTTTCGCAGCGTGTAGGGCAGGGTCTGCCGTTGTGGCTGCCCAAAGGCGCTGCGCTGCGCGACCGGCTCGAACAGTTCCTGCGCAACGTGCAGAAGCAGTACGGCTATCAGCAGGTCATCACGCCGCACATCGGTAACAAAGACCTCTACGTCACTTCAGGCCACTATGCCAAATACGGCAAGGATTCGTTCCAGCCCATCCATACCCCGATCGAAGGCGAGGAGTATTTGTTGAAACCGATGAACTGCCCGCACCACTGCGAGATTTACCGGTCGAAGCCCCGTTCATACAAGGAGCTGCCGGTGCGGCTGGCCGAGTTCGGTACGGTCTACCGTTACGAGCAGTCGGGCGAGCTGCACGGCTTGACTCGTGTGCGTGGTTTCACGCAGGACGACGCCCACTTGTTCGTGCGTCCCGACCAATTGCTCGAAGAGTTCGAACGCGTTATCGACATCGTGCTCTATATTTTCCGGACGTTGAAGTTCGACAGCTATACGGCACAGATTTCGCTGCGTGATCCCAACAACCGCGAGAAGTATATCGGTTCGGACGAGAACTGGGAGAAAGCCGAATCGGCTATCATGCAAGCCGCAAAGGAGAAAGGACTCAACACTATCGTGGAGTTTGGAGAAGCGGCGTTCTATGGCCCGAAGCTGGACTTCATGGTGAAAGATGCCATCGGTCGCAAGTGGCAGCTGGGAACGATTCAGGTGGACTACAACCTGCCCGAACGTTTCGACCTGACCTACAAGGGTGCCGACGACAAACTGCACCGCCCTATCATGATACACCGTGCGCCGTTCGGTTCGATGGAGCGTTTCGTGGCCGTGTTGCTGGAGCATACGGGCGGCAAATTCCCGTTGTGGCTCTCGCCCGACCAAGTGGTCGTACTGCCTATTTCGGAAAAGTACAACGACTACGCCGAAAAGGTTGCGAAGTATCTGAACGACAATGATGTCCGTGCGCAGATCGACGACCGCAACGAAAAAATCGGCCGCAAGATCCGCGACAACGAGCTGAAACGCATTCCGTTCCTGCTCATCGTAGGCGAAAAGGAAGAGGCCGAAGAACTCGTTTCGGTGCGTGCGCAGGGCGAGGGCGACAAGGGCCAGATGAAACTCGAAGCATTCCGCGAACTGATTGCCGGACTGGTCAAGCAGGAGACGGAAGCCAATAAATTGAACATCAACTAATACTTTACCATTATCGCAGCACCAAAACCATTCCCGCCGAGACCGTTCACTCCCGGGAATAACCGGCCGAAACCGGCCGCCGGAAAAGATCCCCGTTTCGGACGCAGACCGCCGGAAAAAGAGAACCCCCACCGCATCAACGAGCAGATTACGGCTCCCGAGGTGCGTGTCGTAGGCGACAATGTCGAACAGCCGCAGGTCATGCCGATTCGCGAGGCATTGCGGCTCGCCGACGAACTCGAACTCGATCTGATCGAGATTTCTCCGACAGCCGTACCACCTGTGTGCCGGATTGCGGACTACCAGAAGTTCCTCTACCAGCAGCGGAAAAAGGCCAAGGAGATCAAGGCGAACCAGACCAAAATCGTGGTCAAGGAGATCCGTTTCGGTCCGCAGACCGATGATCATGACTACAACTTCAAGTTGAAGCATGCGCAGAATTTCCTGAAAGAGGGGGCCAAAGTGAAGGCTTATGTATTCTTCCGCGGTCGTTCCATCGTCTTCAAGGAGCAGGGCGAAATCCTGCTGTTGCGCTTCGCTACCGATTTGGAGGAGGTTGCCAAAGTCGAGATGATGCCGAAACTGGACGGCAAGAAGATGAACATGATGCTTGCTCCCAAAAGCAAGAAATAGCGCGTTGTCGGAGCGTGTCGATTTGGGTCGGACGTCGGTCTCCGGAGAGATGCGGCCCCGCTCGACAGCACGAGCGCTTGCGACGGAAACGGAAAAGGCGATTGCAAAAATGCAATCGCCTTTTCGTGCGAGAGTGGGGCAATGCCTATAGGGGAGGCTGCGCTCGTTTGCGGACAATGCGCGCCGTCTGTTATGCGCCCGATTTTCGGGTGTCAGTTCGTAAAACTCAGCCCATCGGCCGTTGCGTCGATGCGGATGGGTTGCGTGCGGTCGACCTCGCCGGCCAAAATGCGTTTGGACAGTTCGTTGACGATGGTGCGCTGAATCGTCCGTTTCACCGGCCGTGCTCCGTAGAGCGGGTCGAATCCCGCCGTGGCAACCCATTCGCGGGCCGCAGGGGTGTATTCCAGTCGGATGCCGTTTCCGGCCAGCATCTTGCGCACGATGCCCAGCTGGATGTCGACGATGCGTTCGATGTCTTTGCGCGTCAGCGGCTCGAACAGCACGATTTCGTCGATGCGGTTCAGAAACTCCGGCTTCAGGTGTTGCTTCAGCAGGTCGATCACTTCGTCGCGTGTGCGTTCGACCGTCTCGGGCAGGAGTGCGTTGCCGTCGAATGACGCCAACCGTTCCTGTATCAGCTGCGAACCCATGTTCGAGGTCATGATGATGATCGTGTTGCGGAAGTCGACGGTGCGGCCCTTGTTGTCGGTCAGCCGGCCGTCGTCCAAGACTTGCAGCAGGATGTTGAAGACATCGGGATGCGCCTTTTCGATTTCGTCCAAAAGTACGACCGAATAGGGCTTGCGGCGCACGGCCTCCGTCAGTTGGCCTCCCTCGTCATAGCCGACGTATCCCGGAGGTGCTCCGACCAGTCGCGACACGCTGTGACGTTCCTGATACTCGCTCATGTCGATGCGAGTCATCATCGTGTCGTCGTTGAACAGGAACTCGGCCAGCGCTTTGGCCAGCTCGGTTTTGCCGACGCCCGTCGTGCCGAGGAAGATGAACGAGCCGATGGGTTTGCGCGGGTCGTTGAGCCCCGCCCGCGAACGCCGCACGGCATCCGAAATGGCGGCGATGGCCTGCTCCTGACCGATGACCCGTTTGTGGAGTTCTTCCTCCATGTGAAGCAGTTTTTCGCGTTCGGAGGCCAGCATCCGCGCCACGGGAATCCCCGTCCAGCGCGAAACCACCTCGGCGATGTCTTGTGCATCGACTTCTTCCTTAATCATCGAATCGCCTGCCGCTGCCAGTTTGTATTCCTCCTGCAGGGCCCCGATCTGTTGTTCGGCCTCTTGGATGCGGCCGTAGCGGATTTCGGCCACCTTGCCGTAATCGCCCTGCCGTTCGGCCTGCTGCGCCTCGACTTTCAACTGTTCGATGCGGTCTTTGTTTGTTTGAATCTTTTTCAGCAGGTCGCGTTGTCCCTGCCACTTGGCCCGCATCGCCGAATCTTTGGCTTTCAGTTCGTCGATTTCACGCGAGAGCTGCTCGATGCGCTCGGTGTCCTTTTCGCGGCGGATGGCCTCGCGTTCGATTTCCAGCTGGCGCACCTTGCGGTCGAGCGAATCGATCTCCTCGGGCACGGAGTTCATCTCCAGCCGCAGTCGTGAAGCCGCTTCGTCGACCAAATCGATCGCTTTGTCGGGCAGGAACCGCGAGGTGATGTAGCGCGTCGAGAGTTCGACCGCCGCCACGATGGCTTCGTCCTTGATGCGCACTTGGTGGTGATTCTCGTAGCGGTCTTTCAGTCCGCGCAAGATGGATACGGCGTCCTCCTGCGTCGGTTCGTCGACCATTACCTTTTGGAAACGGCGTTCGAGGGCCTTGTCCTGTTCGAAATACTTTTGGAACTCGTCGAGCGTCGTAGCGCCGATCGTCCGCAGTTCCCCGCGGGCCAGCGCCGGTTTCAGAATGTTCGCCGCATCCATTGCACCCGACGATTTGCCTGCGCCGACCAGCGTGTGGATTTCGTCGATGAAAAGCAGGATTTCGCCGTCGCTGGCGATGACCTCCTGCACGACCGCTTTGAGTCGTTCTTCGAACTCACCCTGATAC
>RYWP01000059.1 GCA_003979135.1 Alistipes sp. | reverse complement strand
ATAATTTTTTATAGATAAAAAGGTTAATCATTTCCATTGCGGTTATTTCCGGATCACCTGTTCGATTTTTCCGCCGAACAGGAAAATGCAGATCAGACACAAAGGCACCAGCGCCGCCCCAAGCACGAAGAACGACGTCCAATTGCCGCTCTGCGTGAGATGGGGAATCAACAGCGTCGAGACGATGGTTCCGAGTACGGCAGCCGCACCGCCGAGACCGGCCAATGAACCGACGGCCTTGCCGGTCTGGAAATCGGACGCGAGCGTCTGAATATTGGTCATCACGAACTGGTATCCGCCCAAGATGAACGCCATCATCACGACAGCCATCATGGCCGACGTTGCTTTCGCCGCGAGCACCATGCCGGGGATGATGAAACAACTGCCGACAATCATGGCGACCTTGCGGGCGAAGTTGACGCTCTTGCCACGGGAAATCAACAGTCCCGAAAACCAACCGCCGGCAATCGAACCAATGGCGGCACCGACATAAGGCACCCATGCCGACATGGCGATCTGTTTGATGTCGAGCTGGAAAACTTCGATAAGGTAAATCGGCAGCCACGTCACGAACATCCACCAGATGGGGTCGAGGAAGAACCGCCCCAGAATGACAGCATAGTTTTTCTTCTCGCCGAGCAACTGTCCCCACGATTTGGCCGTATCGCACGACACTTTGCACTCGGGCTGGCCCGAAAGGATGTATTCGCGTTCACGGTCGGTGATCCAAGCATGCTCTTTCGGGCCCTTCTTGTTGATGAACAACCACGGCAAGACCCAGACGATACCCAGCATACCGACTACGACGAACGTCACCCGCCAGCCGAACGCAAGAAAGAGCGCCGGAATCAGAATCGGAGCGACGATCGAACCCATCGAAGCGGCTCCGCCGAAGATACCCTGCGCCAAAGCCCGTTCTTTTTGCGGGAACCATTCGGCGTTGGATTTCGTCGTTCCGGGCCACGGGCCGGCTTCGCCCAGACCGAGCAGAACACGGAAGAACGTCAACGATTTAAGCCCCGTCGACAACGAGGCCAACGCATCGGCGCCACCCCACAACAAAGCCGACAAGGTGAAACCCTTGCGGGTTCCGATTTTGTCATAGACCTTTCCCGAGACGAGCTGGCTCACGCCATAGGCGACCATGAAAAACATGGTAATGATGGCCAGCATATCCTTTGCCTGACGCTGCTGTTCCTCGCGCGGCAGCGACGAGTCGACGAGCCCCAAATCTTTGGCGATACCGCCGTACCGCACATACTCCAGCCGACCGTCAGTGACCGTAGCCTCCGAAGCCGGCACGACTTCCGTCGCACCGTCGCGCTCGAACGTCCACGCATCGGCCTGTTCGTCGAACGTGCAATCGGCAAGTGCCACGCTCTGTTTCGTATTGGCCACCCACATGTAGTTGAGCGTGCCGCGGTCCAGATAGTTGATGATGGTCACGAGCGCGATGAGCGACAACACGATCCATCGTAAACCTCTTACTTTCATAGCATTTAAACGTATTGAAAAAATCGGCCGACGACTATCCGATGAAATCGGCGCGATGCGGCGAGAACGTATCGATCAGGATGCCCTCTTCGAGACACACGCATCCGTGCAGCTGGTCGGGAGCCACATAGTAACCGTCACCGGCACCCAGCACCTTGACCTCACCGCCGATGTTGAGCTCGAACTTGCCGCTGGCCACATAAGTAGCCTGGCTGTGATAATGTTTGTGCTGCGCACCGACAGCACCTTTCGCAAACTTGACCTTGACGATCATCAACTGACCGTCGTAGCCCATGATCTGACGCACGACGCCCTCGCCTGCGGGCTGCCATGCCAATTCGTTTTCCAACTGATAGGTTCCGTTCCAAGTTTCCATAATCATAAATTTTATAGTTTCAGATTTTTCAATCTCTTACATGCGTACGTCGTAATATCCCGTCCATTCGAACTGCTCGCCGCCAGCCTCGGCCTCGTGCACCGACGAACCATCGCCCATGTAGGCCACGCAAAGCGTCACCGTCCGACCGCCCTCGAACGTGAAGCGCGCCACCGTGCACTCCGGCGTATCGACGAGCATTTCGATCCCGCGGCACGATGCGGTCAGATTGGCCGACTGCTCCACTTGCAGGTCGTAGGTGCCGTGGCTCTCCAACGCCGAGCAGAACGTATGATTCCGCTTGCCGTTCTCGCGGATGAAGTAGGCGGGTTCGCCGCGCAGATTGAAGTCGGGGTCGTTGGCACCAGCCCGCACGAGACGCAATTCGGTCTGCGGTGTCGTAGCGGTCGAAAGGCTGTAAAACCGATCGCCGACGAGCCACGTGAAGCACGAAGTCGACGACGCCGTATTGCGCCCCTCGGCCTCGACCCAAAGATGCTGATAACCGTTGCGCTCACCCAACGTCGTCATGCGGCGCAAAGCACGCTCATAAGGAAAATCGAGCGAAATCATGTGCCCGTTGTACCAATAGGGCAGATCGTAACAATGCTCCTCAGCGCTTTCGGCCTTCACCACGTCGAGAATCAACGGATATTGCAGAAAATCGGTCGTCACATAAGCCGTCGTACGACGCATCGTCACCCCCTCGCAGGCATTGCGCTCCACGGCCGAAACGATTTGCACCGCAGGCCGTTCGAAATCGGCGAAAAAAATCTCCGAATGATACTTCGACGAACGCTTGATGTCGCCGTCGAAATGGCTGCGTCCGTCGACGACCAACGTATTGTGCGCCACGGTCTGCATGGCGAACGACTTGTTCTCGCGGGTATAGTGGCCCTTGTATTTGGCTTCGATGTTGATGAAACGCGCGGCACCGTAATCGGTCAGCACCTCGTTGCCGTTGTCATAATAGGCCATTGTCAGCTTATCGTAGTGACCGTGGCTCAGACCGTGCGACGTTGCTTTCAGCGTGACGAGCGAATTGAGCGCAGGGTCGGTCGAGCGCATAACGGCAATTCCGCCCTCGTCGCCCTCGCGCCCGTCGCGGTAGAGGGCGCTGCGGAACCGCAACGGTTCGGCCTCGCCGCGCGCAATGTCGCGGGCCACGGCGTAACCGGCATCGGTCGGCAGGAACTTATTTTGATACCGAGCGGCGATGTCGAGCAACTGTTTGTTCGACGGGTCGGCGTTGTAGGCAATGTCGACTGCATAGATCAGTTCCTGCGCGTCGTATCCCTTGTCGAGAGCATCATTGAATCGCAGAAAACGCCCCTCGTAGGCAAGTTGCGTCAACGTGGCCACGGCTTTCGGAATAATGCCGTCACGATAACGGAAAATGCCGATCTCGGGACGCTTGTGTTCGATACACTGGGCGAATACCACGAACGGCCAGATGGCGTAGCGCTGGTAATAGGCTCCCTCAGTGAAATAACCGTCGGGCGAAAAGAGGCAGTCGAGCTGCCGGATAAAACCACCCGTCCGGCCCGTCTTATCCGAACCGTAAAGCGCCCGATCAACCAGATCGTCGTCGCCCATCGCCATACCGATCATCCCCACGGCGGCCGTAGCCCATGTGCCGTGGTTGTGCATGCGGTTGAACACCGCGTTGTTCGCCCGATTGTCGCTCGTGCCGTTCATGACGAAATCCGCATAGGGACGGAAAAGCCGCGCCTCGATGATTCGGCGTTCTTTGACCGTCAAACAGTCGTAGACGCAATCGTATGCGATGGCGGTATGCACCAGCCATACGCTTTCGTTGAGCGTCTGCCAGAATATACGTCCTGGCACGCCCGAAAGTTTCACGGGGTGGTATCCCAACGTCGGATAGAGCTCGGCATAAGCCAGCAGCATGTCAACGACGTAACGGGCATACTTCGCCTCGCCGGTCATCTGATAGGCCACCCCGCAGTCGAACATGCGGTAATAGTTCAGTTTGTGTTGTTCGTGGGTGTATCCCCCGCCACCATCCTTGGGCTGCGGCACGACGATCGGCTGCGCCAGCGCATCGTCGGCCCCGCGAAGCGTCGCTTCCAACGAACGGTCGAACGCCGGCACCTCGCCGCGAGCGGCGCGAATCTCCGCGACACCGCGTTCGGTCAACAACAACGACGGATGCTGGGCCGCAGCCACAGCGGTAAACGTAACGGTCAACAGGGTTGCAAAAAATCTTTTCATCGGTCGGAATAGCTCTTTATTTTCGTCTGAAATCGAATCGTTCGGCATCGGCATAGTGCGGTTCGTCGTGCGTGATGCCGCCGCGCACCACGCGGTCGGTCATGGTCAGGATGCGTCCGGCATTCCAAAAGTTGCAATCGAAGATGTCGATGCGTTCCCATGTAGCCTCGTCGAGTCGTATCGCCGCACCGCCGCGACCGCTGTTCGAGAAGTTGCAACCCGAAATCTCCATGACCTGCGGACCGATAGCACGGATAACGGAACCGCGCTCCTTGTTGCAGCAATCCTCGAAGTTGCACCCGCGAATGAAGACGTAAGGCCCGGCGGTCGATTCGTCACTACCCCCACGATAAATATTGATGGGCAGCCCCAGCAACCGGAAGAACGAACAATTCTCGATCAGCATGTCATCGGCATTGTAACGGCCCTTGTCCTCCCGCTCGGCGGCATAGTTGATAGCGTCGCCCGACAGGTTGCGGAAGAGCGAATTGCGAATTTCGACCCGTTCGGCAAACGTCGCCTGCGTACCCTTCACGGCGAAGAAACCGCCCTCGCCGAAATCGGCGAACTCGCATCCGTCGACCGTCAGCGAATAGGGACGAATCATCGACTCGGCGGTCGAAATGCCGGCCTTTGCCATCGCCCGTCCGGGTTCGGGACGCCCGCTGAAAGCGATGCCCTCGACCGTGAGAATGCCGCCGTCGGCAATGGTTATCATGTTGTCGCCTTTCTCCCCCGCGAACCGAATCACAGGACGTTCGGCAAGCCCCTCGGCTGCACGAATCGTCATACGCTTATCGACCGTGAGCGCCCGTTCGATGACATAATCTCCGCCCGAAGTGGTCAGAACGATTTCGCTGTTCTCGGCAGCCTGCGCCACCGCAGCAGGCAAATCCTCGCCGGCAACGACTTCGACCTGCTCGCCCGCAATGTGTACCGGACAAACGTCCACAGCACGCTGCGAGACGCCGCAGCCCTTTCTCAATTCATCGTACGTCGGAGCAGCCGCGATCTTGATTTTCGCATTTTCAAAACCGGCGAGGCTGCAACGTGATTTCAATTCCACACGGTTCTTCTCGAAGACGATTCCGTCGATGCGGTCAATAACCATATAGGGCGCATCCAAGTTGCGGTTCACGATCGTATTGCCGACGAACCGCACTCGCTCGGGAGCGAGCGTACGCTCCAAATCCTTGCCCGTACCGAATTCGATGTTCGAACAATCGACGAAAAGATTGTCGCGCACCTCGACATCCTCGACCAGACAATAGCGGTTCGGCAACGAATTGGGGACGGCATTCATCAACGCCAGCGCCGAGAAGAACCGGCCGCCGGCCAAACCGTAAAACCGGTTGTCGCAAATACGGTGTCCGGCATTCACCACACGCACACCGCCCGTATTGCGTTTGCCGTTGCCGACGAAAACGTTGCCGCATGCCTCGTTGCGGTCACCGTGACGCAGCGCCAACACCCCTTCGCACTCCCAAAAACGGTTGTTGCGGATAATGTTGTCGCTCGACTTGATGGAGATGACCTCCACCTCGCCGTTGCAGCGGTCGAAGAAATTCTCCTCGATAATCGTATTCGACGATTCGTAGGCTTGGTGCGACGTGCCGACGCGAATCGTTTCGGCACCGTTCGACCCGTAGACCGGACGATAACCGAACACGTTGTGATCGATGCGATGGAAATTCCGTTGCGAACGTTCCTCGTTGAGCATGACGATGAGCGTGACGCCGAGATTCAGTTTACCGTTGAACTCGCAATGATCTACGCGGTTGCGCCGTCCGAACAACAGCACATAGCTGTATGCCGTATCGCGCCGCGCAGGGTTGTAATCAGCGATGACGCACTCCGTCAAACGGCAGTCGGAAGCGACCTCACTGCCGCAACGGAACTCCACGACCGAACCGCGCGGAGCATATCCGTTTCGGAAAGTCAACCCCGAGATTTCGAGCCATTCGCCCGCCAACCGCAAGGTCGAACCACCCTCGATGACGACACCGCCCGGCGTTTCGGCCTCGATCCGCACGGGGCGGTTTTCCGCACCGCGGCCCGACCATTTGAGTTCCAAATCGCAATAAACACCGTTCTTCATGATGATTCGGTCGCCCGGACCGGCCGTTGCGAGCACACGGGCCACCTCGTCCAACGACACGGTATACTCCGCAGCACGGACCGTTGCAAACGCAAAGGCCGACAAAACGACAAACAATAGAATCCGTTTCATATCCAATAATTCGTTTCTTTTCGATTTCACCATTTCACACCCGCGCCGCGACGGATATTCTCCGCAGCAGTCTTCACGTCGGGCAACGCAGGAGCCACACTCACCGTCGGAAGTTCGACACCCGACTGTCTGCCGCCATAAAACGTATTGTCGCGCCACTCGATGTCTGGTGCAGGGTTCGTGGCGCAATTCACCGCATAGTCGCTGGACGAAGACAACGACACGATGTTATTCTCGATGGTCGTCTCCACGACGGGTTCCGACTGCGACGAACTGCTGCCGTAATTGACCTGAAAGGCATAACGGCAATCGACCGCGACATTCCGCCGCACGACAGCCCGCCGCACTTGCCAGTAACCGCTCAAAACGGGATTTTTCTGTCCGCGCACGAGACACAAGGCCGTTTTATAACCCGTACCTCGCAGCCGCTCCATGTAATTGTTCTCCACGGTGTGGTCCTCACCGATGATGCGCACGCCGCCCGTGCCCTCCATCCCGTTGCCAAGGAAATAGTTACCTGTCACCCAACACCTGTTGCCGTGGCGCAGGGTCAACGAGCCCTTGCTCTCTTCGAACAGGTTGCGGCGATAGAGATTCGCACACGATTTGTTCGAAATGATTTCGGCCTGCTCGCCATGACAATGGTAGAAATAATTGCCCTCGACCGTGCATTCGGCATCCTGCATCGACGTACTGCTATCGCCGATGCGGATCGTCTCCTGACCGTTGCGGGCCTTGCCTTCGTCATCGAGAAGCGTCACAGGTCGTTCGAAGCGATTCGCCACAATCTTATGACGCGGCACGATGTCCGATTCCAACCACACCACCAACAAAGTGCCCATGTTGCGCTTGTCGCGGAACGTACACTCGGACACCAAATGATTGCGCCCGAAGAGTGAAACCCACTTGGCATCGATATCGCCCGCTTGCGCGGTCTTATCACCTGTTATGGCACATTGTTCGACCTTGCAGCCTTCCGAGCCGCGGTCGAGCGTGATGATCGCCTTGCCCTTGACTGCCGTCGGATCCTGCCACCAAAAGCCGCTGACCACAGCACCGGTACCCTTGACCACGAGCCGGGAAGCTCCCGTGAAACGTACCTCACCAGCTTCTTCGGCCCGGAAGACAACCGGATTTTCGGCCGTACCGGCACACCGAATCGTCACCACGGCATCGGGATAGACGCCTTTGGCCCACACGACCTCGGTACCTGCGGCCACCTCGCCCAAAGCCGACACCTCGGCGGCCGACGAAACACGAATTACCGGAACCGACGGTTCGGTCGGTTGTTCGGATTCGCCGGGGTCCCCGGGAGTTTCAGGCTGTCCGGGAGTTTCCGGTTCTTCGGAATCTCCGGGCTGCGGCGCCGGAATATCGAACGAATTGCCGCTGCAACTGCCTGCCAAAAACAGAAACAGGACAAACAACAGATTGCGTATCATCATACTCACCCGATCAATCACGTTTTCAATCATACTTTCCGGATTTCGGCCGCCCGCCTTTCATTCGTGCGGACGGCCGTTCCGGCCCTAAACTAACCCTGTATTTATTATTCGTTCAACGTTTTCGACCAATAGCAATCGAAAGTCATCGTAGCATCATTGGTCGTCTCGTTCTCAATCTTCTTTATATGGATAAAGCCACCGCGGTGCACTTCTTCTTTCGCCGGATTCAACGTCCCTTTGCCGTAGGTAACATGCTGGATGAGCAGCACCTGATCGTTCGCAAAAGTATTGGAAGCACTTCCTTGTCCGTCATATTTGGGAGTCGAAGACGCAACTTTACTTTTCGTAAAAATCATCGTGCGAATCGATCCATCCTTGACAGCCGCCACAGTCTCTTGTTCCTCCGCGCTCGTACCGGCACTCAAGTTACGCATTCCGAAAATAGGCGTTCCATAACCTTTTTCGATAATTTTAGCACCAGCAGAAGTGGTGAACTTCGACAACTGGCTATCGCTACCACACGGCCCCAATAAAGAGAACGAAGAGCCTCCCGTACAGAAGAAATAACCCGGCACCTCGTAATACTGATCGCTGGTCACTTCGGTCTTGTTGAGTGTGTTCTTGTCGCTCATCACCGTGAGCGAAGCATATTTATCCATTGCCGCCCATTCATCTGTCGAAATCACCTTCCCCCAATTCGGCACAAAGAAAGCGATTGCACGATTCGATGCACCTTGTGCACCGATAGTAATGTTCGGCCAATAGTAGAACGGATAGACCGTCGCAGAGAACATCTCCATCTTGTTACCGCCGTCATAGACAGCCTCGATGGCAACCTCTTTCGCTTCGGAGAAGTCGACGCCATCGGGCACGATGAATTCGGCCTGCACGTCGGTAGGCGTACCGGACAACGAGACCTCCACCCCATTGACGAGGAATTTCTCGATCGAAGCTAAGTTTTCACCGGTCACCGTCACCCGTTTACCTAGGTAAAGGCGCTTATCAGCGCCGCCGTCCTCGGCCGCAAAACTCTTGTAAACCGGCGCAGCAGGCCCCCGCGGCGTAGTGTCGACCCGATATGCGGCAACCAAAACCATCGACTGTGCCGGTTCGCCGTATACGGCGATGATATCGGCGACTGCGACTATCGGATCGGCCGCCTCGATCGACGACGGGAACTTCACGGTAATCGACTCTGCGGTCTTCGTCATCAAAATGAGATCATATGCCCCCCATTTAACGGCTGTCACGAGATCGAGGAACGGTCCCGTAATCGTCAGTTCATCACCAATTTTGGCAGTAGCGCCCTCGGGCTGTTCGATAGGCGCCGCATTCGGAATCCGCACCTTGAAAGGCGTATCGCCCGAGACATCGATCGTGTTTCCATCGCCCCAGACGACCGAAATCGAAGCATCGCTCTCACCGGCGGCATACGTTCCGGCCGGCACGGCGAAACTGACCGAACTCGATTCGGGTCCGGCAATGACCTCGACGAATTCATCGGAACGAATCGTCCGGTCGGCAAAATGCACCTCGGAAATCTGTTCGAGGTTGCGGCCCTCGATTTTGATTACCGTACCGACAGTACCCGAAGCAGGCGAATAACCGGACACGAACGCATCGGTCACCGGAACGGTTACATAATAGACATAATGAAATACCGCATGGTCCTTGTCGCCGTAGACCCGCAAATCGGCAGCATAAGCAGCATCACGCTGGGCCAGCCCCAATGACGGCACCTTGAATTTCAATTCGCGGAGCGATTTTTCGACGATTTCGGCTTCGACCTCTTCGGCCCCCTCGACGCTTGCCGCCGCAAATGTCACACGCGATACAC
>RYWP01000058.1 GCA_003979135.1 Alistipes sp. | reverse complement strand
CGCTACGGGCGTCACGAAACTCCATACGGCCCAGAATGCCACGGTGGTCATCACCCATTACCAGCGGTTGTTGGATTACATCGTGCCCGACGTGGTGCACGTGCTCTACAAGGGCCGCATCATCCATACGGGCGACAAGTCGTTGGCGCTCAAGCTCGAAAAAGAAGGTTACGATTGGCTTATAAACGATTGCGGGGCGTGCGAATGAATCCGATTCGTAAATATCTGAACGGCTGGGCCGACGCTCGGATGTTCGAGGGCGCGTTTCCCGCCGACGTTTCGGGCGAGTGTTTGTATTTCGCGGTCGACCCTGCGGATTTGACGGTTGCATTGCCTGTCGGTCGTTCGGCGCGCCTCGTTGTGTTGCACGAGGATGGCGGCGCTTCGGCTTTGCGGATTTCGCTCGGCGAGGGGGCGCAGTTGGATTTGTTGGAGGTCTTCACGGGTAGTACGTCCGCCGAGGTCGGTTTGACGCAGGCTGCGGGCAGTGCGAGCCGGATTACGACATTGCAGTTCGCCGGTGCCGAGGCTGCCTATCGTACGGAACTCAACGGCGCACGAGCCGAAACTCTGCTTCATAGCCTCTTTATGGTCGGTGGCGATGAACATTGCTCCGTGCGGTTGCATACGGCGCACAATGTCGCCGATTGCCGAAGCGAATCCCATGTCAAGGGAGTTGCCGGTGGTTTGGCGACGGGGCGGTTTGACGGTTTGGTTTACGTGGCACCCGACGCCCAGCATACTGATGCCGTGCAACAGAGCCGCAATGTATTGTTGAGCGATACGGCGCGTATCGATACGCTGCCGCAGTTGGAGATTTACGCCGATGACGTGAAATGTTCGCATGGCGCGACGGTCGGGCGTATGGACGATGAAGCCATTTTGTATATGCGTCAGCGTGGTTTGAGTGAGGATGTGGCCCGCCGGTTGCAGATCGAGGGATTCGCGGCCGATACGGTGCGGCATTGCGCCATCGAACTGTTGCACGATGCGTTGATGGAACTCGTCGCCGAAAAACTGGAGCTTTTCCGGTAAATCCGAGTGCATCGCTCGGACTGTGCCGAGGAGAGAAAACTATATAAGTAAATGAACGATAGTAGAACCGAATAGCGAAGCGTTTGAGATGTTCGAAGTCGAAAAAATACGTGCGGAGTTTCCGATTCTTTCGCGCAAGGTCTATGGCCGGCCGCTCGTCTACTTGGACAGTGGTGCGACGGCCCAGAAACCGACTGTCGTTATCGAGACGGTCGATCGCCTGCATTGTGAACTGAACGGAAATATTCATCGGGGCGTGCACTTCCTTTCGGAAGAGGCAACGGTGGCCTACGAGGCCGCCCGGGCCCGCATCGCCGATTTCATTGGGGCTGCCGAGAAGGAAGAGATCGTCTTTACGTCCGGTGCGACGGCTTCGCTCAATGCGGTGGCCTATGCTTGGGGCGGGCAGTTCGTCCACGCAGGCGACAATCTCATCGTCAGCGAGATGGAGCATCACTCGAACCTTGTGCCGTGGCAGATGTTGGCCGAGCGGCAGGGCGCCGAGGTGCGGATGTTGCCGTTCGACGATTCGGGAGCGTTGCGCATCGACCTGTTGCCGTCGCTTGTCGACGAGCGTACGCGCATCGTGGCCGTGACGCAGGCGTCGAATACGCTCGGAACCCGTCCCGACCTGCGTCCGATTGTCGAGGCAGCCCATGCTGTGGGTGCTGTCGTCGTGGTCGACGGGTGTCAGGGTGTGGTGCACGGCGGCGTGGATGTGCGGGCATTGGATTGCGATTTCTACGCATTTTCCGGTCATAAACTCTATGGACCGACGGGTATAGGTGTGCTTTACGGCAAACGGGCCCGGTTGGAGGAGATGCCGCCGTTCTTGAGTGGGGGCGATATGGTCGACCGCGTGTCGTTCGCACGGACGACCTATGCACCGGTGCCGTTGAAATTCGAGGCTGGTACGGCCAATTTTATCGGGGCTATCGGATTGGGTGAGGCGGTGCGCTTCGTGCAACAGTTGGATGCCGAGGCGGTCGAATCCCACGAACAAGCCTTGTTGCAGCACGCTACGGAGCGGCTGTCGGCTATCGACGGGTTGCGCATCTACGGCACGACGGCCGACAAGTGCGCCATTGTGTCGTTCAACGTCGAGGGGGTCAATGCCTACGACATGGGCATGATACTCGACAAACTGGGCATCGCTGTGCGTACGGGCCAGCATTGCGCCGAACCGGTGATGACCCACTACGGCGTCACGGGGATGTGCCGTGCGTCGTTCGCGCTCTACAACACGCTCGCCGAGGTCGATGCTTTGGCCGAGGGCGTCGCGCGGGCCGTACGGATGTTGAAATAACCCACGCTCCGGATTGCGGTTCGGGGCAGCGAATAAGAAGAAAGCATGTTTATCGTATTGGAAGGATTGGACGGTGCGGGGAAATCGACCCAAATCGCTCTGTTGCGGCAGTGGTTGTCCGAGCGGGGCGTGGCGAGCGAGTACCTCCATTTTCCGCGTTTCGACGCACCGGTCTACGGTGATTTGATCGCTCGGTTTCTGCGTGGAGAGTTCGGTGGCGTCGAAACGGTGAATCCCTATCTCGTGGCGTTGATTTACGCCGGCGACCGTGCCGATGCCGCTTCGCAGTTGCGGAAGTGGCTTGACGAAGGCAAGGCCGTCATCCTCGACCGCTATGTCTGGTCGAACGTAGGGTACCAGTGCGCCAAATTGCCCGCCGGTGCCGAGCGCGACCGACTGGCCCGTTGGATTCTCGACTTGGAGTTCGGGTACAACCACCTGCCGCGGCCCGACGTGTCGTTGTTCCTCGATGTGCCGTTCGCGTTCACCGAACGCAAGCTCGCCGAGACACGCGAAGGCGATGACCGCAGTTATCTGCATGGAGCTCGCGATATTCACGAGGATTCGTTGTCGCTCCAGCAGCGGGTGCGCGAGGTTTATCTCGCTGCGACACAGACGGATCCGACACTGCGGGTCGTGGATTGCGGCACGCCGGAACAGACGATAGCCGCTCCGGAAACGATATTCGAACGTATTCGGGCGGAGGTGGAACGAATCGGGACGGAACGATGAGAAACAAACGCGCATTCAAGATTGTGGCCCATGCGTGTCGCATCGTGTTGGCCGCGACGTTCATCCTGTCGGGCTTCACGAAGGTGATCGATCCGTGGGGTACGGCGCTGAAAG
This sequence comes from Alistipes sp., assembly GCA_003979135.1. Classification (GTDB taxonomy): domain Bacteria; phylum Bacteroidota; class Bacteroidia; order Bacteroidales; family Rikenellaceae; genus Alistipes. The sequence continues at coordinate 6,747 of RYWP01000058.1, read as the reverse complement.
TCGACGAATATCTGACGATCTACGGGCTGGAGACGTTGATGTCAGCCAGTATGCTTTTCTCCATTTGGCTCTGCGGTGCCGAGTTGATGATGGGGTGCATGTTGCTCTTCAAGGTCCGCATTCGCCTTATCTCCATCTTTGCATTGATCTCGATGTTTTTCTTTACGGTGCTTACGTTCTTGAGTGCCACGGTGTTGCCGGTCGAGGACTGCGGGTGTTTCGGTGAGGCGCTCAAACTCTCTCCGTGGCAGACCTTTTTCAAGAATCTGATCTTGCTGCCGCTGGCCGTAGTGGTGTGGTGGCGTTATCGCCCCGACCGGATTTTCGCATTCAAACCGTTGGAAATCGTTCTTACGGTTCTCTTTTTTCTCTTTTCGATGGGATTGGGCTATTATTGCTACATCCATCTGCCGCTCATCGACTTCCTGCCTTACAAGGTGGGTGTGAATATCCGCGAGGCGATGCAGGAACCGGCCGAGACGGTTGGCAAAACGGAAACAGTGCTGATTTATCGTGATCGTGAGACGGGCCGCGAACGTTCGTTTTCGCTTGACGAAACCGAGTGGCAGGATACCCTGCGTTGGGAGTGGGTCGACACGCGGATGTTGACCGATGCGCCGACGATTCGTCCGCTGGTGAGCGAGTTCGCTTTGCGGGACAACGGGTCCGATGCTACCGATGACGTGTTGGCTGTGCGCGGACGGTTGTATATGTTGTGTGTCACTTCGTTCGACCGTCTGCCCGAGCGATGTATCCGGCGCATGGCGGCGTTGGTGGCCCGTGCGGCCGAGGAGGGGGCGCAGGTCGTCTGCCTGACGCCCTATCCGCTCGACGGCGAGACGTGGTATGACTTCGGTACGGGCGAGGTGCATTGCTACAACATCGACGCTTCGACCATGCGTACCATGTTGCGGGCACGCAACGGTGTCGTGGTCTTGGATGACGGAACGATTACGGCTAAGATGAACTGTCGCGATATTCGTCCGTAGGGACGGGCAGCGGTCTGTGGTATGAAAGTTGACTTCGAAACTCGAAGTCAACTTTTTTCGTATGCGCTTCTTTCTTTTTCTCTTGCTGGCGGTTGCGGCGGGTTGTTCGTCTCGTCGGTCGGCTCCTCCCGCCGTGCGGCCCGTGAAGGTGACGACCGCTTCGCATGCAGCCTACATAGAGCGGGATTTCGCGGGCATGGCGACGCCTGACGATGCCGTGACGCTCGCTTTCAAAGTGGCCGGTCAGGTGCTTGATTTGCCGGTGCCTACGGGTGATTACGTCGTCGCTGGTACATTGCTCGCCGAGCTCAATCCGCGCGACATCGAGTTGCAGGTGGCTGCCGATCGTTCAGCTTTCGAGCAGGCTCGGTCGCAGTTCGCCCGTATGCAGCGATTGTTGGAACATCAGGCCGTTTCGCAGCAGGAGTTCGAAGCCTCCCGTACCCGTTATACGCAGGCGCAGTCGGTCTACGAAAATTCGCTCGATATGTTGAAAGACACCAAGTTGCGTGCGCCTTTCGCCAGCGTCGTCGAGCGCAAATACGTCGACAGTTACGAACGTGTGCAGGCCGGGCAGGCCATCATCCGCGTCGTCAATCCGCGTTCCACGACCGTGCAGTTCACTCTGTCCGAACAGGGATTGCGGTGGTTGACCTCCGATTCCACGCAATTCAGCGTGGCATTCGAAAATTATCGCGATGTCGTGTTCGATGCCGTGCTCAAGGAGTATGTCAAAACTTCGTCCGATGCGTCGGGATTTCCCGTTTCGCTGCGCCTCGTCGGGGTCGATACGGCGCGTTACCGCATTGCACCCGGAATGTCGTGCATCGTTTCGATGCGGGTGGTCGACGGTGTGCCCGATGCCGTTTCGTTGCCCGTCACGGCCATTTATGCCCCGGCCGAGGGCGGTGATTACGTCTGGGTCGTCGGTCGCGATAACCGCGTCGCCTTGCGGGCTGTGGAGCTCGGCGAGCTTTTCGGGCGTGATCGCGTGACGGTGTTGCGCGGCGTCGAGCCGGGCGACCGTGTGGTCACGGCGGGTGTATACCGGTTGCGCGACGGCGAGGAAGTGCGGATTCAAACGATGCCCGAATCATGACGAATCTCTCGCAATATGCCCTGCACAACGGCCGCGTAGTGTGGTTCTTTCTGGCTATGATGCTCATTGGCGGCATCGTGAGTTTCTTTACGCTGGGCAAGAAAGAGGATGCGGTCTTTGTCATCAAAAGCGCTTCGTTGAGTTGTTCCTACCCGGGTGCCACGCCCGTACAGGTCGAACAGCTCATTACGGAGCCCATCGAGCGCGAGGTGCAGTCGATGCGCCGCGTGTATAAAATCACCTCGGAATCCTATTACGGCCTGTCGCGCATGTTGGTAGAGCTCGACCCTGCGACCCGTGCTGCCGAGATACCGCAGCTTTGGGACGAATTGCGACGCAAGGTGGCCGACATCCAGCCGCGTCTGCCGGCCGGTGCGTCGGCTGTCACGGTGGCCGATGATTTCGGCGACGTCTACGGCATCTATTACGGACTTTCTGCGGACGAGGGTTTTTCGTGGTCCGAATTGCGCGATTGGGCGCAGCGGCTCAAAAAACGGCTCGTGACCGTCGACGGGGTGCAGAAAGTCGTATTGTTCGGCGAACAGGTGCCCGAAATCGATGTCTATGTCAGTCCTGCAGCGTTGGCCGGTTTCGACATCCGGCCCGAGACCATCGTACAGACCATCGCCCAGCAGAATGTACTGGTCAACAGCGGCGAGAAGCAGGCGGGCGAAATGACGGTGCGTATCCTCGAAGATGGTACCTACAAACAGCTGGACGATTTGCGGAATCAGTTGTTGATTTCGTCGGCGGGCAAACAGTACCGGTTGGGCGACGTGGCCCGCATCGAGCGGCGTTATGCCGAGCCTCCGGCCACCTTGATGCGGGTCGACGGACGTCGGGCCGTGGGCATCGGTATCTCGACCGAGGCCGACGCCGATGTATCGTCCGTGGGGCGCAAGGTCGACCGAGTGTTGGCTGAACTGACCGCGCAGATGCCCGTCGGGCTGGAATTGACCGTCCTCTATCCCGAAGACCGCATTGCCCGCGAAGCGACGATGACCTTTCTGCTGAATCTGGCCGAGTCGGTGGCTATTGTCATTCTGGTCATCATGGTCGTGATGGGTTTTCGGGCCGGAACGTTGATCGGCAGTTCGTTATTGTTCAGCATCGGCGGCACGTTGTTTCTCATGCAGTTTCTGGGCGAGGGGCTCAACCGCACGTCGCTTGCGGGATTCATTATCGCCATGGGTATGTTGGTCGACAACGCCATCGTCGTGACCGACAATGCGCGGCGGTCGATGGCGCAGGGCGTCGAACGTCGCACAGCTTTGGTCGATGGAGCAACGGCTCCGGCACGCAGTCTGTTAGGGGCTACATTGATAGCCGTCTGTTCGTTTTTGCCGCTCTACTTGGCACCGTCGGCCGTGGCCGAAATCGTCAAGCCTTTGTTCGTCGTGTTGGCCGTGTCGTTGTTGCTCAGTTGGGTGTTGGCGTTGACGCAGACACCGCTTTTCGGCGATTTTTTATTAAAAGGGTCGGGAATGCACCGCCCGGTCGGAAAAGATCCTTACGATACGCGGTTCTACCGTGCGTTTGACCGGATGCTGGCGGCTCTGTTGCGGCGGCGTTGGGCGGTCGTCGTGGGGGTCGTCGGGCTGTTCGTGTTGTCGATTTTCGTCATGGGACGCATGCCGCAGAACTTCTTCCCGACGCTCGATAAACCCTATTTCCGAGCCGATGTGCTGCTGCCTGAGGGTTACGACATTCGGGCGACCGAGCGCAATCTGCTCCGCATGGAGGAGTGGTTGCGGATGCGGCCCGAGGTGAAACGGGTTTCGGCGACGATGGGTGCTACACCGCCGCGCTACTATCTGGCCTCTGGCAACACGGCCCTACGGCCTAATTTCGGCAATCTGTTGGTCGAACTCCATGACCGCCGGCGGACGGAGGAGGTCGAGGAGGCTTTCGAACGCTTCGTGACGGCAGAGTTTCCCGATGTCTGGTTGCGGTCGTCGCTTTTCAAGCTCTCGCCCGTGCCCGATGCCGCCATCGAGTTTGGATTCATCGGCGAGGAGATCGATACGTTGCTTCGGTTGACTGCGCAGGCCGAGCGCATCATGGCCCGCACGGCCGGCACGACCAACATCCGCAACAACTGGGGCAATCGGGTGCCGACGTGGCTGCCGGTCTACTCACAGATGAAAGGGCAGCGGGTCGGCGTTTCGCGCAGCCTGATGGCGCAGGGAATCACTGTCGCCACGCAGGGCTACCGCTTGGGCGAGTACCGTGAGGGCGACCAGTTCATGCCGATTCTGCTGAAAGACGACCACCTCGGCGAATACAATCTGACCGATTTACAGGCTTTGCCGCTCTTCACGCCGGCCGGAAAGATGCGTTCCGTCGAGCAGGTGACGGATGCGTTCCGGTTCGAGTTTCGCGGTGGGGTAGTGAAGCGTTACAACCGGCAGCGCACGATGCGGGCCCAGTGCGACCCTGCGCGCGGGGTCAACACCAACCGACTCTACACCGCTCTCCTCGACAGCATCGAGCGGTCGGTGACCCTGCCCGAGGGTTATTCGATGCGGGTTTTCGGCGAGCAGGAGAGTCAACAGGAATCCAACGAAGCGCTGGCGGCCAACATGCCGCTGACGTTGGCCCTGATTTTCTTAATACTGCTTCTGCTGTTCCGCAACTATCGTGAACCGGTTGTCATTCTGGCGATGACACCGTTGATTTTCATCGGCGTGGTACTCGGGCTGGCCGTGACGGGAAAGGTTTTCAATTTCTTTTCGTTGCTCGGGTTGCTCGGACTGGTCGGTATGAATGTCAAGAATGCCGTGGTGCTCGTCGAGCAGATTGATACGTTGCGTGCATCCGGTTTGGCGCCTTATGAGGCGCTGACCGCGGCTACGCGCAGCCGTATCGTTCCCGTGACGGTTGCATCGGGCACCACGATACTGGGCATGGTGCCTCTGCTCGCCGATTCGCTTTTCGGTGCGATGGCAGCGGCCATCATGGGCGGTTTGTTGGTTGCTACGTTGCTTACTGTCTTCGTGTTACCTGTATTTTACGCGCTTTTTTATCGCATTCGTCAGTCATGAAACCTTTTGTTCTTTTCGTTTGCATCGTTTCCGTCTTGCGGGCTGCGGCGCAGCTTCCGGTTGCAGAACCTCCTCGGTCGACTGATACGCGACAGATTTCTGTGGAGGAGTATTGCGAGTCTGTGACAGCATACAGCCGACAACTGAAATCCGCCGCGGAACAACGCATCGAATCTGTCGAGGAGATGGGCCGCATCCGCACGGGATTTTTGCCTCGGCTGTCGGCGTCCGGAAGTTTCTCGGTTGCCGTGCGGCGGTTCAACGATGCCGAGCGGTGGACGTTTGCCGTCGAACCGCAAATCGTGCAGACGATCTACGGCGGTGGTGCGACGCGAGCGGCCTATCGGCAGGCCGAACTGGGTTATGGCATCGCATTGTGCAACGAGGAATTCACCCGTCTTGAAGTGCGTTATGCGGCGGAGTATGCCTATTGGAATTTGTCGGCCATGCAGTTGTTCGCCGATGCAATGCAGCGTTATGTTGCGATTATCCGTTCGTTGAAGGAGGTGGTTGACCGCCGTTTCGCCGAGGGCTACATCGCGAAAGGCGACGTGCTGATGATCGATACGCGGTTGAGCGAGGCGGAATACCAGGCCGTCACCACCGAGCGCGACTACATCGTGGCACTCCATAATTTCAATATCCTGCGCGGAGCAGCCCCCGAGGCCGAAGTTGCGTTGGCTGAGGGCATTCGGGATTCGTTGCCTGCACCCAAGCGGCGCGAAGGTATCGAAGCGTTGGAACGTCGGCCCGATTATGCTGCGGCGCAGTTGCGGGCCGAGCAGGCCGGAGTAGCCGTGCGAGCAGCCCGGGCGCCTTATAATCCGCAGTTGGGCGTTGGTATCGGCGGGATGTGGCAGCCTTATTCGCCCAACCGCAACGGGTCGACCTATTTGGACGGCAAGGCTTTCGTGCAGCTTTCGGTGCCGATTTTCCATTGGGGCGAACGGCGGCGTGCCGTAGGTGCGGCCGAGGCGGCGCGTCGACGCAGCGAATGGGATGCCGCCGAGTTGCAGGACGATATCGTGCGCGAGGAGATGAACGGCTGGACGGCGATGCTGGAAAGCCGTGCACAGGTCGGCGCGACGGAGTACAACCTGCGCATTGCGGGCGAGAATCTCGAAATCAGCACCTATTCCTACGGCGAGGGTATGGTGACGATCCTCGACGTGATGCAGGCGCAGTTGAGCTGGATACAGATTTACACGAATGCGATACAGGCTCATTACAGTTATGCCGTGGCCGTGTCGGACTATCGGCGTATTACGGCCGATTTTCAGTAGCAACGATCGGGTGCAGCCCAAGTAGCCGACTTTTAGGGATGGGTTGCCCGCATGTTACCCACGTCCGTAAGCGCTATGCGCAGCCTTTAATAAAAAAGCTCCCTTTGCAAAGGGAGCTTTTGGTCGTCCGAGCCGTTCCTATTTTCGCTCTGCATTCGGCATGTCGCCCAGTGGATGGTCGGTTTTGCTGACGTTGCCCGTAGAAGCGGTTGCATCCGTGGGATAGGTCGTCTCCTTTTTCGGGGTCGAGTCGGAACCGAATGCTGTTTTCAACTCTTTTTCGCAGGCTTCGTGGTCGGTGCCTTTCGGGGCCTGACCCTCGCGGATGATGT
>RYWP01000057.1:8688-9936 GCA_003979135.1 Alistipes sp. | reverse complement strand
AAAACGTGGAGAAATGATCAGTCCGTTGGCATATATCCACCCCGACGCCCGATTGGGCAACGGAGTGACGGTCGAACCGTTCGCCTACATTGCGGGCGACGTGGTTATCGGAAACGACTGCTGGATCGGCCCCGGAGCCGTCATCCACGACGGAGCCCGCATCGGCAAAGGATGCAAAATCCACACGGCGGCATCGGTCTCCTGCCTACCGCAAGACCTGAAATTCGCCGGCGAACAAACGACTGCCGAAATCGGCGACTACAACGACATACGCGAATACGTGACCATCAGCCGCGGCACGGCATCGACCGGCACGACCCGCATCGGCGACCACAACCTGCTGATGGCCTATGTACATGTAGGCCACGACTGTGTAGTCGGAAGCAACTGCGTGATAGCCAATCGTGTATCGCTGGCCGGAGAGGTACACGTGGAGGATTGGGCCGTCATCGGCGGCCACTGCGCCATCCATCAATGGACACGGGTTGGAGCCCACTCGATGATGCAGGGCGGAAGCCTGCTCGGACAGGATCTGCCGCCGTTCGTCATCGTCCGTAACGACACGATGCGGTTCGCCGGCATCAACAAGGTAGGACTGTCCCGTCGTGGATTCACCCCCGAACGGATCAATGAAATACATGATGCCTGCCGTATCCTGTTCCAAAGCGGACTAAACTACATGTCGGGCTGCAACAAGGTAGAAGCCGAAATACCGCAAAGCCCTGAACGCGACCAACTGCTGGAGTTCATCCGCACGTCGAAGCGCGGCATCATCAAGCAGTACGCCTGACAGAACGGGAACGACGGGCACAAAAAATCCGCTGAAACGATTGCATATCGTTTTTTTTCACTATATTTGCATGTCGAAAGCGGCATGTAGTGAGGCAAGGGGACAAAAAGTCCCCCTGTTTCGTAGATGAAACCGGAGAAACCCAAGGCTCTGCAACAAACCGACGAATACGAAACACATGATACAAAAGGAAAAAATCATCGAAGCGGCAGAACGCCAACTGGCCGACACAGAGATGTTCGTGGTCGGCTGTACGTGTTCGGCAGCCAACGAAATCGAACTTACCATCGACAGCGACACATCGGTCGACATCGATGCCTGCGTGAAACTGAGCCGTGCCATCGAAGCCGAATTCGACCGCGAAGTCGAGGACTTTTCGCTGACGGTGATGTCGGCGGGCATCGGGTCGGAACTCAAATGTCTGCGCCAATACCGCAAACTCATCGGCCATTCGGTAG
>RYWP01000057.1:0-8678 GCA_003979135.1 Alistipes sp. | reverse complement strand
CGATGCGGCGGACGAAACGGCCATCACACTCTCGTACGAGGAAAAACAAATCGTCGAGGGCAAGAAACGCAAACAACCGGTCAAAGTGACCCGAACCTACCCGTTCGACGAAATCGTCAGTACGAAAGAGTATCTCGATTTCAAATAACGCATAACGAAAACAAGAAGATAAACCCATGGACAATCTCAATCTCATCAGCAACTTCGCGGAGTTCAAGGAGTTGAAAAACATCGACAAATCGACGATGATCGGCGTGCTGGAGGATGTATTCCGCCACGCACTGCAAAAGCAGTACGACACGGACGAGAATTTCGACGTCATCATCAACCCCGAGAAGGGCGACCTCGAAATCTGGCGGAACCGCACGGTCGTCGAAGACGGCAATGTACAGAATCCGAACATGGAGATCGCTGTATCGCAGGTGAAAGCCATCGATCCGACCTACGAAATCGGCGACGAATACACCGACCAAGTCAATTTCACATCGTTCGGACGACGCACGGTACTGTCGCTGCGTCAAAACCTCGCATCGCGCATCCTCGACTTGGAGAAAGCCAACCTCTACGAAAAATATTCGCAGAAAGTGGGTGACATCATCACGGGCGAGGTCTATCAGGTCTGGAAAAAAGAGGTGCTGATTCTCGACGACGAGGAGAACGAACTCGTTCTGCCCAAGACGGAACAGATTCCCAACGACTTCTACCGCAAAGGCGACACCATCAAGGCAATCGTCAAATCGGTGGAGATGAACAACAACCAACCGCGCATCATCCTGTCGCGTACGGCCAGCCAGTTCCTCGAACGTCTGTTCGAACAGGAGGTGCCGGAAATCTTCGACGGACTGATTACCATCAAGAAGATCGTCCGCATCCCGGGCGAACGCGCCAAGGTAGCCGTCGAATCCTACGACGAACGCATCGACCCCGTAGGTGCCTGCGTCGGCATGAAGGGATCGCGCATCTACTCCATCGTCAAGGAGCTGCGCAACGAGAACATCGACGTGGTGAACTACACGGCCAACACGCAGTTGATGATTCAGCGTTCGCTCAATCCGGCGAAAATTTCCTCCATCACCCTCGACGAGGAGAAGAAGACCGCTTCGGTCTATCTGAAACCCGACCAAGTGTCGCTGGCCATCGGCAAAGGCGGTCTGAACATCCGGCTGTCGAAAATGCTGACGGGCTACGACATCGACGTCTACCGCGAGGTCGAGGAGGAAGACGTGGCGCTGACCGAATTCGCCGACGAAATCGACGGCTGGATGATCGATGCGCTGAAGAACGTCGGGTTCGACACGGCCAAGAGCGTGCTGGAGGTTCCCGTAGAGGAGATCGCCGCACGTGCCGACCTCGAACTGGAACAGGCGCAGAAGATCGTCGAGGTATTGAAAGCCGAATTTGAAGAATAAAAAAACGCACGAGGATATGGGGAATGAAAGAAAATTAAGGCTCATTCAGGTTGCCAAGGAGTTCAACGTGGGATTGAACACGGTCACGGACTTCTTGCAAAAGAAGGGCATCAAGAGCGACGGGTCGCCCAATACGCTGGTCGACGAATCGACGTATGCCATTCTGGAAAAGGAATTCGGCACGAATCGCTCTGCCGGCAGCGCCCGCGAATCGGTTCGTGAGCGCATCGCCATGAAGCAGACCTCCGTAACGCTCGAAGGAGCGCAAAAGCAACAACGCGAAGAAGAACCGGAGGTGGTCATCAAAAGCAACGTCATCAGCGTAAAGGACGAAATCCAGCAGCCGAAGATTCTCGGCAAGATCGACCTTTCGCCTAAGCTCAAGCAGGCTCCAGCCCCAAAAGCGGAACCGGCTGCTCCCAAAGCACAAGAGAAACCCGTGCAACCGGCACAGCCGGAAAAACAGGCTTCCGCAGAGACCGCGGTACCGGCTCAGAAACCCGCACCGACTCCCAAACCGGAAAGCAAACCGGCAGAATCAGTTGCCACACCCAAACAGGTATCAACAACACCTGCAGCTCCCGAAAAGTCCGCTGCTCCGGCAACCGAACCCGCAACAGCACCGGCTGAAACGACCGACAACAAGTCGAAAGACAATGTGTTCCGTCCGAATATCGAACAGTTGCAAGGCCCGCAAGTATTGGGTACGATGGATGTTTCGGGATTCGTCCCGGGCGGTCGTCACAAACGCAAGCGCCTGCAAAAGGAGAAAGTCGATGTGACCAAGAGCGGCGCCAACATCCAAGGCGGCAACAAGAGCAACGGCAAGTCGGACGGCAACAACCGGAACGGCAACGCCTCGAACGGAGGCAACCGGTATGCGCAACAGAATCAGCCGAAGCCGGGCGAAGGCCGCCGCAACAAGAAGAACAAAGGCGTGAAACCGATCATCCGCCCGGAAGTGAGCGACGAAGAGGTTTCGAAGCAAATCAAGGATACACTGGCCCGTCTGACGGCCAAAGGAGCCAAAAACACGGGTGCCAAGCACCGCCGCGACAAGCGCGAAGCCGTAGCAGAACGCATGAACGAGGAAATGGAACGTTCGGAACAGGAACGTTCCATTCTCAAGGTCACGGAATTCGTGACCGTCAGCGAATTGGCAACGATGATGGATGTCACGCCGACCGAAGTCATCACGGCCTGCATGAACTTGGGTCTGATGGTGTCGATCAACCAGCGGCTCGACGCCGAAGCGTTGGTCGTGGTAGCCGAGGAGTTCGGCTACAAAATCGAATTCGTATCGGCTGACATTCAAGAGGCCATTGCCGACGAAGCCGACAACGAGGAAGACCTCGTGCCGCGCCCGCCTATCGTCACGGTCATGGGCCATGTCGACCACGGTAAGACATCGCTGCTCGACAACATCCGGAAAACCAACGTCATCGAGGGCGAGGCCGGCGGTATCACGCAGCACATCGGTGCTTACAGTGTCGAACTGAACGGACAGAAAATCACCTTCCTCGATACGCCGGGTCACGAAGCCTTTACGGCCATGCGAGCCCGCGGTGCCGCTGTGACAGACGTCGCCGTCATCATCGTGGCGGCCGACGACAGCGTGATGCCGCAGACGGTCGAAGCCATCAACCATGCGCAAGCCGCAGGCGTGCCGATGGTATTCGCCATCAACAAGATAGACAAGCCGAACGCCAACCCCGATCACATCAAGGAACAACTTTCGCAGATGAACTATCTGGTCGAATCGTGGGGCGGCAAGTACCAAGACCAAGAGGTTTCGGCCAAGCAGGGCATCAACCTCGACAAACTACTGGAAAAGGTGCTCTTGGAGGCCGAAATGCTCGACCTGAAAGCCAATCCGAACAAGAAAGCGGTCGGCACGATCATCGAATCGACCCTTGACAAGGGTCGCGGCTACGTCTCGACCGTCCTCGTGCAGAACGGCACGCTGCGCATCGGCGACGTCGTTTTGTCGGGAACCTACACGGGCCGCGTCAAAGCCATGTTCAATGAGAACGGCAAGAAAGTAACCGAAGCAGGCCCCTCGACGCCTGTGCAGGTGCTGGGTCTTAACGGTGCACCGCAGGCCGGTGATATGTTCAATGTGATGGAGGACGACCGCTCGGCCCGCGAAATCGCCAACAAGCGTGAACAACTCCAACGCATGCAGGGCATCATGACCCAAAAGCACGTGACGCTGGACGAAATCGGCCGCCGCATCGCTATCGGCTCGTTCAAGGAACTGAACATCATTGTCAAAGGCGACGTAGACGGTTCGGTAGAGGCCATGTCGGGCTCGCTCATCAAGCTGTCGAAAGAGACTGTGCAGGTCAATGTCATTCACGCCGCCGTCGGCCAGATTTCCGAATCGGATGTCCTGCTGGCCGCCGCGTCGAACGCTATCATCGTCGGATTCCAAGTGCGTCCGTCTGGCTCGGCCCGCAAACTGGCCGAAAAGGAGGAAATCGAAATCCGTCTCTACTCGATCATCTACGATGCCATCAACGACATCAAGGATGCTATCGAAGGTATGCTCGAACCGGTGATGAAGGAGGAAATCGTCGCATCGGTCGAGGTGATGGAAATTTTCAAAATTTCGAAAGTCGGCACCGTGGCGGGCTGCGTCGTCCGCGAGGGACGTCTGCAACGCTCGACCCCGATACGGGTCATCCGCGACGGTATCGTCATCTACACCGGCAAGTTAGGCTCGCTGAAGCGATTCAAGGACGATGTAAAGGAAGTCACCGTCGGACAGGATTGCGGTCTGAACATCGAATCGTACAACGACATCAAGGTCGGCGATATCATCGAAGGCTACGAACAAATCGAAGTGAAACGGAAATAACAACCTATTCCCAATGAACACCCAAATCACATTCACCACGCCCGAAGAGGCCGTCAAAGTCATCAAATCGGGAGATACGGTGCACCTGAGTTCAGTGGCATCGGCTCCGCAATGCCTGATTAAAGCGATGTGCGCCCGCGGCGAGGCCGGCGAACTGAAAGATGTTCACATCCACCATCTGCACACCGAAGGTCCGGCACCCTATGCCGACCCGAAATTCGAGGGCGTATTCCAATTGGATTCGTTCTTCGTCGGAGCCAACGTCCGCAAAGTGACGCAAAGCGGTTATGCCGATTACATTCCGGTATTCCTCAGCGAAACGCAGAAACTCTATCGTTGCGGCGCTGTGCCGTGCAACGTAGCGATGATTCAAGTCTGCCCGCCCGACAAACACGGCTATGTATCGCTGGGTACATCGGTCGATGCGACGCTGGCCGCCGTGGAATGCGCCGACCACGTAATCGCAGTCGTCAATCCCAATGTGCCGCGTGCGTTCGGACAAGCCATGATTCCGATGTCGAAAATCGACACGTTCGTACAGGACGATACACCGCTGATCGAAGCTATCCCAGGCCCGATTTCGGAAATCGATGCGGCCATCGGTCGCAACTGCGCTGCGCTGATCGAAGACGGAGCAACGCTGCAAATGGGTATCGGAGCCATTCCGAATGCTGTATTGTCGCAGTTGGGCAACCACAAAAACCTCGGTATCCATACCGAGATGTTTGCTGACGGCGTACTGCCGCTCGTGGAAAAGGGCGTCATCAACGGCGAAGCGAAGAAAACCGACCCGGGAAAAATCGTCTCGACGTTCTTGATGGGATCGAAAGCGGTCTACGACTTCATCGACGACAACCCGGGCGTGCTGATGATGGATGTCGGCTACACGAACGATCCCTACATCATCTCGCAGAACGACCGCATGACGGCCATCAACTCGGCCCTGCAAATCGACCTGACCGGTCAAGTATGTGCCGATTCGTTGGGTACGAAATTCTGGTCGGGCGCCGGCGGTCAGATCGACTTCGTTTACGGCGCATCGCTTTCGAAAGGCGGCAAAGCCATCATCGCCATGCCGTCGGCGACCAACAAGGGCGTATCGAAAATCTGTCCGACGCTGCTGGACGGTGCCGGTGTCGTTACGACCCGCTTCCATGCCCATTGGATCGTCACGGAATACGGTGCGGTCGACCTCTACGGCAAGAGCATGCAGGAACGTGCACGACTGTTGATCTCCCTCGCACACCCCGATGCCCGCGAAGAACTCGACAAAGCGGCATTCGAACGTTGGGGCTCACACCACCACTACATCAAGGACTGCATGGTGAAATAAACAACTTGCAGGATCCCGTTCCGCCCGAAGCGGATTCGCAAAAAGCATCCTGCATGACTTGTGCAGGATGCTTTTTTACCGACGGATCATTTCGGTTGTGCGAAAGGTTCAGCATGCGATTTGCGCACAGCTATCGAAACACAAAAGAATCGAATCATGAAAACAATCGGTATCGCCAGCGACCATGCCGGCTATGAAATGAAAGAATTTTTGGTGGGCTATCTCGACAGCAAAGGCTACGAGGTACATGACTTCGGCTGTCAATCGCCCGAAAGCGTCGATTATGCAGACTATGCCCATCCGCTAGCCGAAGCGGTCGAACACGGCGAAGTCGACTGCGGTGTGGCACTATGCGGCTCGGGCGAGGGAATGACAATGACGCTCAACAAACATCAAGGCATCCGCGCAGGGCTGAGCTGGAATGAGGAAATCGCATCGCTGATTCGGCGTCACAACGATGCCAACATCATTGTATTGCCAGCTCGCTTCATCGCAAACGACGAAGCGATTCGTATGCTCGATGCCTACTTTACAACGACATTCGAAAGCGGACGCCATTGTGCCCGCATCGCCAAGATGACTGTTCCGCAACAATAACGAAGAATCGCTTTATCCACAAGAGAAAATCCCTGCCGCACGAAATTGCAGCAGGGATTTCTTATTTGTTTATAGCCTTGCCGCCCCGAAAAACACAGCGGCGACCGATCTACCACGCAACAAAACACTTGCAAAAGCGCAAAAAATTCGGGCAGGAAGCATCAGTGCCCCTGCCCGAAATGTTTGCAATAATCTATTTGTCGTGCGATTAGAAATATTTGCCACGGAGATCACGCATCTCGGCCATCTGCTGAATAGCGGGAACAGCCAAACGCTGTACCATGCTTTCGGCCGTAGCCTGCGCACGTACCTTCTCACCCTCGGCTGTCTGTTTGTCAGCCGACTGGATATCATCCACCCGAACGACGTAAACACCCGTCTGCCCTTTCACAGGAGCAGAAACGACACCCTGCCCGGTCGTGGAAATAGCCCCCATCACACGCGGTTCATAACCGATACCGTCGGCGAAATAGGAGTTCAACGTGATACCATCGAAATCGGCAACCTCCGAACCGAGGCTCGCAGCCTGCTCCTCCAACGACGAACCGGAAAGTTCATTCACGATATAATCGTATTTTTTATCGCGGAGCAACTGAGCCCGTACCTGCGTATGGATTTTGCTCAACGGCATGTATTCTTCGTCGTCGATGTCGGTCACGATAGCGATGACATAATCTTTGCCGACGTTGAAAATCTCCGATACGTCGCCCTTGTCAGCGCCGAATGCCCATCGAACCAATTCACGCGAATCATCCAATCCGCGCAACATCCGCTCGCCCTCGGAGAGGGTCGCGATACGGGGTGTCACGGCAGCATCGGCAGCTGCAGCGTTGAACGCATCGAGCGAACCTTTTGCCTTGACCGAGAATGTACCGGCCTGATTGTGCGCACCGCCGCGCGTTGCGTCGGATGCCTCCAACGGATAGGTGATGGAAGCGACCATCACGTGTTTCTGGGGCTTGCCAGCTTTGTAGACCTGCACTAACTGGATTGCATCGCCCGACGCAATTTCGACGACATCGCCGACCTTCGCACCGGCCAGTTTGTCGGCGAACTCGCCGCTGAACGAAGAGAACGGCATCACACCGATCTCACCGCCGTTGGCAGCCGTCGCAGCATACAAGGAGTGCTGCTGAGCCAACTGAGCGAAATTGCCACCGGCACGAATCACGCGCAACAGACTGTCGGCCAAATTGCGCTCGTCGTACCGCAGAACGATGTGGCGGATGCCGAGCGAATCGGGAGCCGTCTTGGCATCAAGCACGCGGGCCATCGTCCATTCGTTGTTTTTCAGCACGGGACCATAGGGCTTACCGGCCATCAGTGCCTCGGCCTCGTCGGACGGAAGCTGGGCAGCCGAAAGATAACGTTCGGTAATCGCACCGTGCGCATCAGACCGCACGAAAGCGCGCAGGTCATCCGTCGCAGCGAAATCGCTGCCGATGCTGTAGACCTTCGACTGCAAAGCCTCCAAGTCGGCATCGGTCGGAGCCACCTCGAAGACAATGTACGACAACGTACGGTTGGGCGTCTGTTTGTAATTGCTCCTGTGCGCCTTATAGTAGGCTTTCAAATCCGAATTCGAAATGCTGAAAAGCGAATCGGGAACGGCCGAATAACGCTTGCCGATCCATTTACCGGCATATGTTTTATTCGTGCCTTCAACGCCGTCGGCAACCTCCAACGCATTGACATAGACACCGCCGCGCAACAAACCGAAATACTTCTGTGCTTCGCGCTCAGCCCGTAACTGCTCATTCAACTGTGCCCAAGCACGTTGTGCCTGCGGATCGGTCTCAGCCTGTGCGAGGAACTCGGTGACGGCAGCGACATTATATTCGCCCGTAGCGGGATCGGCGAAAGTGCTGTAAAGCGTCTGCGACGGAATCCGACCGCTAATCATAGCCAAACGCTCGGCATCGCTCACGCGCAGACCCAATTTCGAGAAACCAGGCGTCATGACATATTTGGCAAACAACGACTGCCAAACGGCATTGGCCAACATGGCCGACTGCTGCTCGTCGCTCTCCTGAATATTATTCTGAGTCTTGATTTGTTCGTACTCGTTGTAATACTCCGAATAACGGATGTTCTCGCCGTCGATGACACCGACTTTGGGATCGTTGCCTGAAAAGCCCATTTCGGTCTTCAACGAGAGGATGAATGCCAAGAGGGCCAATGCGATAACGATCGAAAGCACAATGCCGAACTTGGTTCGTAACGTGTTTAAACTTGCCATATAAATAGTTGATTATTCGTTTTGTTTCGATTCAATCGGCCAAAGATAGCAATTAATTCGGAAAAAGCCCTCCTTTCAGACCGTTTTTTTCACGCGGGCCAATTCGACGCGCGAACGGGTCGTACGCAGGATGCGAATCTGCAACGGCCCGACGGAGAGCGTCTCCCCCGAAGCGGGAATCCCCTCGTAATGACAGATGATGAATCCGGCCAACGTATCGTATTCGCGGCTCTCCTCGAT
>RYWP01000056.1:554-10189 GCA_003979135.1 Alistipes sp. | reverse complement strand
TTCGCTTTGGGCCAACTCTACTGGTTCTGTTGAATCGGAGCGGGATGCGCGGAGTTCGTCCACAGACGGCGGACTTCCGCGATTCTGCTCACCCCAATACTTACATCTACATGCAAATCTATTCGGAAATCATCGGCAACCTCCACGACCAGCAATGGACCGAACGGTCGAAAACCGACCGTGTGGAATACATCGAACTCGACCAATGGACGGCACAGAAAAGCCGTTTCGTCGTGCGCAGCGAGGCGGGCGACGAATATGCCGTGGCACTCAAACGCCGCACGCAACTCGCCGACGGCGACATTCTGGCCTATGACCCGCTGAATCGGCGGATCGTCGCATTCCGCATCCAGCTCAACGACGTATTGGTGGCCGATCTCTCGGCACTGGCCGGAGCACCGACCGACGAACTGATCCACACAGCCGTCGAACTGGGTCACGCTATCGGCAACCAGCACTGGCCTGCCGTAGTGAAAGGGACGAAAGTCTACGTCCCGCTGACGGTCGACCGCAAGGTGATGGCGAGCGTCATGCAGACCCACCGACTGGAGGGAGTCGCCTGCTCGTTCCAACCCGGCGCAGAAGTGATACCCTACCTCGCTCCGCACGAAATCCGGCGGCTCTTCGGCGGAACGAATCCCGAATGTGCCGACCGGCATCATCACCACCACGAACCGGTAGCCGAAGCATTATGACCGACCCGATGCAACTGATGCGGATGT
The DNA here is from genome assembly GCA_003979135.1 of Alistipes sp. Taxonomy (GTDB): domain Bacteria; phylum Bacteroidota; class Bacteroidia; order Bacteroidales; family Rikenellaceae; genus Alistipes. The sequence goes on along the minus strand of RYWP01000056.1, from coordinate 9,467 downwards.
TGCAGTTTGCCGATTCGGCCTTTCCCATCGGCAGCTTCGCCTTCTCCGACGGGCTGGAAACGGCTGTCTCCGAGGGATTGGTCGCCGATGCCGAAACGCTCGCCGACTATACCGACGCAATCGTCCGCCGCACGGCGCACACCGACGCCGTAGCGGCACTGCACGCGGCACGCAGCTGCCGTCGCGGCGACTACGCAGCCGTCTGCGAAGCGGACAGAGCCCTGCTGCGCACGAAACTGAACGATGAAGCCCGCCAAATGCAACAACGCACGGGCCGCAAACTGACCGAACTGGCCGCAGCACTGTTCGACGACCCGCTGCTGATGCAATGGCACGCAGATGTGCGGGCGGAACGGACGCCCGGCTGCTGTCCGGTGGCGCAAGGAGTACTGTTCTCAGTCTGCGGACTATCGGACGAAGCGCTTTTCGCCACACTCCTCTACGGAGCGGCAAACCGCGTGCTGAACGCCGCGCTGCGGTGCGTGCGGGTCTCGCACATCGACACGCAACGTATCCTGACCGCCCTCGGCGACCGGCTCGACGCACTCCATGCAGAGACACTCGACATGGAACTGGACGAAATGTATGCTTTCACACCCCAAATCGACTTGCTGGCAGCTCTGCACGAAAAAGGTGCCGGACGTTTATTCATGAACTAAAGAAAAATGACACAAACCTGCCGTATCGGAATCGGAGGCCCCGTAGGTTCCGGAAAGACGGCCCTTATCGAGGCCATTACGCCCCGTCTGTTGGAGATGGGCTACAAAGTGCTCGTCATCACCAACGACGTGGTGACGACCGAGGACGCCAAACACGTCCGCAAAATGCTGAAAGGCATCTTGGTCGAAGAACGCATCATCGGCGTCGAGACCGGCGCCTGCCCCCACACCGCCGTACGCGAAGACCCGTCGATGAACCTCGCCGCTGTCGAGGAGATGGAGGCCCGCTTCCCCGACGGCGACATCGTGCTGATCGAATCGGGCGGCGACAACCTGACGCTCACGTTCAGCCCCGCGCTGGTGGATTTCTTCATCTACGTCATCGACGTGGCCGCAGGCGACAAAATTCCCCGCAAAGACGGTCCGGGCATCTCGCAGTCGGACATCCTCGTCATCAACAAGACCGACTTGGCGCCTTATGTCCATGCCGACTTGGAGGTGATGCGGGTCGATTCGGAACGGATGCGCCCGGGAAAACCGTTCGTCTTCACCAACTGCATGACCGGCGAGGGCATCGACGAACTGGTCGGCCTTATCCGCCGGATGGCATTGTTCGACCTCGATCGCACGTTGCAGAACGAAACCGCCATCGCCGAGCCATGACGCCGACCGCCTGTGCCAAAGAGATGCTGCCCTACGCAGGGCCGCTCCACACGGCCCCGAACGGAAAACGAGGCTATCTCTACATGGGGTTCGAACTCGACGGCAACGGAAAATCGATCCTGCGCGACTTGGAACGCCGCACGCCGCTGATCGTCCAGCAAGAGCTCTACTTCGATGAGGAAATGCCCGAGATGCCGTGCGTATACATCCTTTCATCGGGAGGCCCCAACGTCGACGGCGACCGCTACGAACAGCATTTCGTCGTCCGGCGCGATGCGTTCGCCCACGTATCGACGGGCGCGGCGACCAAACTGGCCGAGATGCGCCGCAACTATTCGGGGCTCGTGCAACGGTTCGATTTGGAGGCCGGAGCCTATTTGGAATACCTGCCGGAGCCGATCATCCCCTGCCGCCACACTCGCTATCACGTCGATACGACGATTCGCATCGACCCGACGGCAACTCTCTTCTACGCGGAAATCTACCTGAGCGGACGCCGCTATTTCGGTGAAGGAGAACGTTTCTGCTACGACATTCTGTCGGTCAAGACGCAGGCCGAACGGCCCGACGCCGCACCGCTCTTTCAGGAAAAATTCATCATCCGACCCGACCGCACATCACCGGAAGGGCTCGGCGCGATGAACGGCTACGACATCTTCGCGAACGCTGTCGTGCTGACGCCGCCCGACAAGGCCGAGTGCCTTTACGAACGGACGAAGGCCTTCATCGACCGCGAACGTCGTCTGGCCGCAGGCGTTACACGGTTGCCGAACGGTTGTGGGCTGAGCTACAAGGTGCTCGGCGACGACACCGGCACCGTGAAACGGCTTGTACGCAATTTTTGCAGCGATGTACGCCGCTGCGTCAAGGGTCGCCCCCTACCGGAAGAATTTCCGTGGAGGATATAAACCCGACAGTAACGCACACGATACAAGAAAACAATTATCTCACGAATAAAAAATGGAAACACAAACGACTGCGGCGGTGGAAGCACCCCGCAAAGATTCATTCGATTTCCCTGCAAGGCTGCTGCGCGGCGCAGGGCAGGTGATGTTCCAAAACAATGCTTGGACGGGATTTTTCTTTCTGATCGGCATCTTTTGGGGCGGCTATCAGGAAGGGTTCGGCCTCGTCGCATGGGGCGCCCTGCTGGGGTTGGTCGTCTCGACCGTCACGGGCTACCTGCTCGGACTGCCCTCCGACGACGGGGCCCACGGACTATGGGGATTCAACGGCGTACTGGTCGGCTGCGCATTCCCGACATTCCTCGGCAACACGGTCTGGATGTGGCTCGCATTGGTACTCTGCGCCGCCCTCACGACATGGGTACGCACGGGATTCAACCGCATCATGGCACCGTGGAAAGTCAATTCGTTCACTTTCCCGTTCGTATTCTGCACGTGGATTTTCCTGCTCGCGGCCCGCGCCATGCACGGACTGCCGCCCGTCCACATGTCCGACCCGACGCTCCCTGCTGCATTCACCGCCGCGGGCCATTTCGGATTCGTCGACTGGTTGGTCTGGTGGCTTAAAGGTATCGCGCAGGTCTTTCTGATCAATTCGTGGGTGACGGGCATCTTTTTCCTCGTCGGGCTGGCCGTCAGCAATCTGTGGGCTGCATTGTGGGCCGCTATCGGTTCGGCCGCAGCGCTCTGCATCGCCCTGATTCTCGGAGCCTCGGGCGCCGAAGTATCGGGAGGTCTCTACGGATTCAGCGCCGTGCTGACCGCCATTGCGCTGGCCACGGTATTCTACAAACCGAACCTCCGGTCAGCCGTTTGGGCACTGCTCGGCATCTGCGTCACGGTCTTCATCCAAGCCGGCATGAACATGCTGCTGGCACCCGTAGGACTCGCCACGCTGACCGCCCCGTTCTGCATCGCGACGTGGCTGTTCCTGCTGCCGCTGATCCGATTCGATGACGTCGAACAGGTCGACCACTCTGAGTGGCACCACAAACGATAGCCGCACCATGCACATGTCCGATGCACTGGTCTCGCCCGAAGTGGCTGCAACGGCAGGAGTCGCCTCGCTCCTGCTGCTCGGCGCGGCCGTTCGGAAAGTGACCCGGCAACGACGCGACGATGAACGCCTCGTCCCGCTGATGGGCGTGACGGGCGCGTTCGTCTTCGCCGCGCAGATGATCAACTTCACTATTCCGGGCACGGGGTCGAGCGGCCACCTCATCGGCGGCATCCTGCTCGCAGCGCTTTTGGGGCCTTGGGCAGCACTGCTGACCCTCGCGTCAGTATTGATACTTCAATGTCTGCTGTTTGCCGACGGCGGATTGCTGGCATTGGGATGCAACCTCTTCAACATGGCGGTACTGTCGTGCTTGGTCGCCTATCCGCTGATTTACAAGCCTATCGCAGGCAGCGACCCATCACCACGGCGCATCCTCACGGCATCGCTCGCCACCGGAATCGGCGCGCTGGAACTCGGCGCGGGAGCGGTCGTCCTCGAAACCGAACTATCGGGCATCACCGCCCTGCCGGCGGGCCGGTTCCTGCTATTGATGCTGCCCATCCACCTATTGATCGGCATCGGCGAGGGATTAGGCACCGCAGCAGTGCTGACCGCCGTACGACGCTATCGTCCGGAGCTCCTGCGCCGTGAACGACCTCGCATCGACCGTCGCAAAAATCGCAGGCTGCTAGCGCTGTTCGCCTGCGGGGCACTGTTGCTCGGAGGCGTCTTTTCATGGATCGCCTCCTCCCGCCCCGACGGCCTCGAATGGTCAATCGAACGAGTGGCCGGCACACCGGAACTCACCGCGCCTGCCGATACGCCGCACACCGCAGCTTCGGCCCTCCAACAACGCACGGCCCTGCTACCCGACTACGACACTTCGGCTGCCGGATTGGTCGGCACGGGTATCCTGCTGCTGCTCGTTTTCGGCGTAGCCCGCCTGCTCCGTCCGGCAGTACGAAAAACATCGCTTCCGCCCACCGACGAACGACCATGCGCGAACGACTGACGCAGGCCCTCTACCGGCTCGAAGAACTGGAACGCGCCGACGACCGCCCAACACCGCTCCGCCGGCTGGACAGCCGCGCCAAACTGGCGGTAACGCTGCTTTACTTGGTGGCGATGCTCTCCGTGCCGCTCACCCGTCTGTCCGAACTGCTGCTTTTCGTGCTCTATCCGGTCGTGATGGCGGCGGTCGGCGGATTCCGCTATGGATCGATTCTGCGCCGCTCGCTGGTCTTACTGCCGTTCGTCGCATTCATCGGCCTGTTCAACATCTTCCAAGCCCGCGAACCGCTTTTCCGCATCGGCCCAATAATCATAAGCGTCGGGTGGACCACATTCGTATCCATTCTGCTGCGCGGTCTGCTCTCGGTGCAGGCACTGCTACTGCTGATTTACACCACGGGCTACTATCGACTCTGCCGCAGCCTGCAACGAATCGGCGTACCGGAACTCCTGACCACGCAACTACTGTTCGTACATCGCTATCTGTGCGTGCTGCTCCGCGAGAGCATCGCCCTCTCGATGGCATGCGATGCCCGCAGTTTCGGCCGCCGCAGCTACCCGCTGCGCACTTGGGGCACGCTCATCTGTCAACTGCTGCTGCGCACGTTCGACCGCGCCGACCGCATCGGCCTTGCAATGGCCGCCCGCGGATTCACGGGCCGCATCCCGGAGCTCCCGGGCACGCACACCCGCTGGCAACGGGCCGATACGCTCTACGTGACGGGCTGGGGCATCGTTTTCGTCGGCCTGCGGTTCATTTCACCCGAACGATTCCTCTGACCCCCATGAGCCACCACTACCTCCGTTTCGAACAGGTGACATACCGTTATCCCGATGGCCACGAAGCCTTGCACGACGTGTCGTTCGAACTCAAACACGGCGAAAAGGCGGCCGTCGTAGGGGCCAACGGCGCCGGCAAATCAACGCTGCTGTTGCACACCGACGGACTGCTGCTTCCGACTTCGGGGCGAGTCGTCGTGGGCGGTGTACCAGTGACGCGGCGCACGCTGCCTACCATCCGCCGGACGGTAGGCTATCTGTTCCAACAGCCCGACGACCAACTCTTCATGCCGACGGTCGGCGAAGACATCGCATTCGGCCCTGCGAACATGGCGCTCGACGATGCCGAAATCGAACGGCGGGTAGTCAACGCATTGGAAGCAGTCGGCGCACTGGAACTGCGCGACCATTCGCCCGCACATCTCTCGGGCGGACAAAAGAAAAGGGTTGCCATAGCCACCATACTGGCAATGGAACCCTCTATTTTAGTGATGGACGAACCGACCGCCGCCCTCGATCCGCAAGCCCGACGACAACTGATCGAACTGATCCGTATATTCGACCATACGACGCTTATCGCAACGCACGACCTGGAATTGGTGCACGAATTATGCCCCCGTACGCTGCTGCTGCACGATGGCCGATTGGTAGCCGACTGCCCGACGAGCGATGTTATTGCGACACCGCTATACCGTTGTAGGTAATCGTATACGATTTGCCGTCGTTCGAGAAGACGACTTTCACGCGCGGACTGGGATAGACCTCGGGGTCGGGAGTTCCGAGCAAAGCGCAACTTACATCGCCCGCAAGAATCAAAGGATTTATCTGACCGTTCAACGGATTTTCGAGACCTTTGTAACGGACATTCTCGACCTCCCAAGACAAATCCTCATCCTGTGCCAAACCGTTCATCTTGAACTCTTTGCCGTGGCATTCGGAATAAGCCAGCGAAGTGGCGGGTGCATTCAGTCTGAAGTCGCCCGACCAACCCGACAACAGGTCCGAATCGGAATTCGACAACCGGATGTCGGACAATTCCACCGTATAGAAACCGTTGCCACCGTAGAGCAAAGTCTCGCCCTCGTCCGAATAATCGCACATCACGGTACTGAGACCGTTGTTGACATAGGCTTTCAGCCCCGAAGTCGTAATCGTCCACTCGGCGCCATCCTCCAATCCGTCACCGCCGGTCTCCACCTCGACGGTTCCCTCGTACCAATACCAATCGCTCTTACGGAATTCAAGGGTGTATTTCGTGCCGTTTACGGCAATGAAAGCATCGTTCGAGAAAAGCAGCTGCTTTACCTTCACCGGCTTACCATCGACCTGTACTTCCACATCCAATCGATTATCAGTAAGTCCCTGCTTATCCGCTTCGGCCAGCAACATCGCCAAACGCACTGCGGCATCGGCCGGAACCGACGCAAGCTGATTGCGCACCCGCGCGGCATTATAAATCGCAATACCCGGAGCTACGGGATTGGGTTCCGGATCGGAACCGCCCAAACAAGAAGTCATCGCCATCGGCAAAGCCAGCAACAAAGCGATCCATCCTTTTTTCATCATTATCATACAGTTTTTGGTTGTTTCTGTTCAACAAACGGGCATTTTCGGAAATTCGTATATCCGCGTTCAAAAATACGAAAAATTTTTGCATTTCAACCGAAAATCCCTACCTTTATCTGGTGAAACGTTTCAAATTCGTGATTATCATGGCTCTATTCACCCTTTTCGGACATAGCCGTGCGGCTATCCCCGCCTACCCGACCGATACCATCGTCGCACGCGACGGTCGGGAACTGACATTCACGTTTTTCAAACACGCCGCATTCGCCATCTCGGCAGGCGAGGGCCGGACGATCTACATCGACCCCGTACACACCTATGCCGATTACGCACGACTGCCCAAAGCCGATCTGATTCTGGTAACCCACTCGCACTACGACCATCTGGACCGCAAGGCGATCGACACGCTCGCAACGCGCACGACCGACATCGTATGCGATCGCACGTCGGCCGAATCGTTCGACACGAACTGCCACGTAATGCGGCCGGGGAGCATCGTTGCGCCGCGCGACTGGGTGAGAATCGAAGCTGTGGCAGCCTACAACACGACGCAGGGACACCTGCAATTCCATCCGAAAGAACGCGAGGACTGCGGTTACATCGTCACCATCGGCGGCACGCGCATCTACATCGCGGGCGACACGGAACCGACTCCCGAACTGCTTGCCCTGCGCAACATCGACATCGCATTCCTGCCCGTCAATCAACCCTACACGATGACCGTCGAGCAGGCCGTACAGGCCGTAAAAGCCATTCGACCCACGATTTTCTATCCCTACCACTATGGCGAAGTGGAGCAGCCGACCGACCTCGAAGCGCTGACCGCCGCCCTCGAAAAAGTAACGGAAGTGCGCATCCGTCCGATGGAGTGATCCTCCGTCGGCGCAATTTCCGACCGCCGGAAGAAACAACCCAGCCGAAAAAAATACGCCCCCAGCAGAAGGGTATACGCTCTACTCCACGTAGAGTACCAGTCCTTTGAGGTATTCGCCCTCGGGATGGTAGATATTGATGGGATGGTCGGCGGGCTGATGCAATTGGTGCAGAATGCGCACCTTGCGACCCGCAATCGCGGCAGCCGAAAAGACCGTCGTACGGAACAACTCTTTCGAGACGGCTTGCGAACACGAAAAGGTGAAGAGAATGCCGCCCGCACGAATCTGCGACAGCGCGCGCGCATTCAATCGTTTATATCCCTGCATGGCATTGCCCAACACCTTGTGGTGTTTGGCGAAAGCCGGCGGATCGAGGATAATCAGGTCGTATCGGTCGCCGATATTGCGCAGATACTCCACGGCATCGGCCGCCACTTCGCTGTGTCGGACCGCATCACTGAAATTCAACCGAATATTCTCCGAGGCGAGTGCCACAGCACGTTCCGACGAGTCGACCGAGCAAACCTCCGCAGCCCCGCCCGCAAGCGCATACACCGAAAAACCGCCCGTATAACAGAACGTATTGAGCACCGTGCGTCCGCGGGCATAGCGTTTCACCAACTCGCGGTTCTCGCGCTGATCGAGGAAAAAGCCGGTTTTCTGTCCCTGCTCCCAGTTGACCAAGAACTTCTCGCCATGCTCCGAAACCACCTGCGGCAACGGACCCGACGCACCCCACAGATAGCCATCGACAGCCCCCAGATCGGCCTTGAACGGCAACGTCTGCGACGATTTGTCATAGATGGCCCCGATGCGGTTGCCATAGACCGCACGAATAGCAGCGGCAATCTCCATCCGCGACCGGTACATCCCGACCGAATGACACTGCACGACCGCCGTACGTCCATAGATATCGACCACCAGTCCGGGCAACGAATCGCCCTCGCCGTGCACCAGCCGATAACAATCGGTCTCCGCACTCTCGGCAAGACCCAACGTACGCCGCACGTCGTATGCCACGGCAAAACGAAGATTCCACCACGTTTGGTCGATGGGCTCCCGCTCGAACGAAAGCACCCGCACGGCAATGGAACCGATCTGATAATGCCCCTCGGCGATGAACTGTCGGGCATGGTCATAAACCTCGACCAATGCACCCTCAGCGATTTCGGATTCGTTTTCAGCCTCGATGTAATCGATGGCACCGGAGAAGACCCACGGATGCCGACGCATCAACGACTCCTCCTTACCCCGTTTGAGTATGATTCTCGGTATCATTTTTATTAACGGCTCTGCAGATTTATCTTGTGTTCGACTGTTTTGCGGCCCACAGAACCCGTACCCCCGTTCAAAAAAGGAGTTGCCAACAGCCGCTCGTAAATCCGCACGCAAAC
>RYWP01000056.1:0-544 GCA_003979135.1 Alistipes sp. | reverse complement strand
GTTCTGCAAATCGACGAATCCGCCCTCGCGGAAGTGACGCAACCGCCGCAACGAACGCAAATCGCCCTCGACGGCAGCGCCGACCTTGAGGATATTCTTATCGGCCAACAGGTCGATGATGGGTTTCGCCAATGGAATGCGGTTCAACCGGAACAGATAGGCGACCTCGGGCGTAGCGAGCTGAAGCAACGCCACACGATAAGTCACCCCCGCGCGGAACGACGGACGGGTCTCGGTGTCGAATCCGATGACCGGACTGCGTCGCAATTCCTCGCACGCCGCTTCGATGGCGTGTTCGTCGTCGATAACGCGGATACGCCCCGTGAATTCGATGGCGGGGAGCGAAGCGGTCGCTTCATTGGTTATCTTGTCGGCAAAAGGAGTTCGGGTATTCATCCGTGCGAAAAATTCGTACAAAGGTAACAATTATTCCGCTCGGTCGGGCCGGTCGCCCATTTTTTTCACCGTCCCGTCGGACTGCATGGCAAGAAGTCCGGCATCGATCAAGTCGCGCAGCAGCGCGGCGCTCCGTTCGGGCGGACAA